>JAGTQT010000046.1 GCA_018396615.1 Candidatus Bathyarchaeota archaeon | reverse complement strand
GAGAGAATTCTAAGACCAATTGTTTTTTACAATGAAATTTCGTTTCAATTAAAGAATTTTTGTAAGGCTGTTTATAATGAATTTAACTCATGGGATTTTTTTGCAAATGAGTTAAATGGAAAATCGATATTCGCAATTTTCGAAAAATTAAGAAAACATAAAGGAATAAGACTTTCATTCAAAAATCTAGCTGCGATGAAAATTTTTGTAGGTATGGATGATGACCTCCTTGTATTAGATAGACATGTCGCCAAAAATTCTTTAATTGAAACGAAATTTCATTGTAAAAAACAATTGGTCTTAGAATTCTCTCAATATCTTTATTAAATGTGCGCGAAACTGTTTCTAAATCGAAACAATTGGTATGTTTTGCTAATTCAAATATTTTCGACTCGACTTGACTCCACTTTTGCGGAACAGAATAGAACCAACAGTAAACTATTGCGAACCCTGAACCGAACCTTTGCTTTAATCCCCTCGCCTCTTGTAAATACTTCTCCGCTTCTACACCACTTTTCTGGTAAGTAGAAAAAACTTCGTCAACTATTTCTCCAATTTGTTTCATGTACGTTGGCTCCTAAATTAATAAACGAATATGCTTCATGCTTTTGTCAAAAGTATTTGCCCAATCCTTCAACGGGCCATATTTCATCTAAGTTCGATGTAAATCTGTAGTAGTTTCGATACTTTGAAATATCGTCGGCAGCTCTTATAGATTTCAATCTTTTATTTGCAACGTCAACGTAGGATGGATCTACTTCTATGCCTATGGCGTTTCGCCTTAATTGATAAGCCACTACGAGCGTTGTTCCAGTTCCTGCAAAAGGATCAAAAACAATATCTCCTGGCATCGAAGAAGATAAAATAATCCTTAGAAGTAAAGCCACAGGAGACTGTTGTTCATGTAAACGTTTACCCTTTTCGTCTCTCAAAGCTTCGTCTCCCGCGAAATATCCCGAGGTTAACTCTCTAATATCGTCCCAAACGTCCGTAACAAAAATACCATTAGTCCGTTCATACTTATGCCAAGGTTGAATTGGATAGTCGATACGTAACTTATTGAAAACTCTTGGTTTCTCACCCTTAGTGGCAAAAATTATTACTTGGTGTTGTTTGCCATATCTAAACGAGCAAGGGACAGCCGAAGTAAGCTTCTTCCAGACGATAAGATTTTGAAAGGTCCATCCCGTTTCTTTTAAAACTTGCATCATCCAATCTGTATTTTTCTCTCTTTGCATAAAATATATAGCTCCCCCATTGATAGTGAATTTAAAAATATGGCGCAAGATTTTCTTCAGCCATCCCCAATAAACTTTTGGGTTTTGTTCATCATCAAAATAGTTATAGTCTTTGCCCTGATTGAATGGCGGATCCAAAAAGCTCAAATGAACTCTCTCTCCAGTTCCTTTTCTAAGGTATGTTAAACAATCATCCTGAAGAACCTCAATAGATATTTTACCGCTTTCATTTGACATCATATTTCACTTTTATCTTAGGCAAAATTTTTTATTTTTTCAATCTTGTTTTAGTTCAAACCATTCCTTGAATTTACTTCTTCCTAATTCATTTATATTAGCTATCTTTATCTTCAGATCCCTTCCCATTGTCTCTTTCCTTAAGCGAAAAAGTGTTTTCAGAGCTACTTGAATAACTTTCCTTTTTGCTGTTTCATCGCTAGCAATAATGTAAAGCATATCTGAAAGCTCAAGATTTTTCCTTATGTTTGTCTCTACTTGTTCTTTCGGAGATCGATGTTCGATTTCAATCCTTAAGGTTTCTCCGTCTTTATCTGCTACTAAGTCAGTGTAGCCTCTTTGGCTTTCAGTTAAATCTGTCTCAATTTCCTCTTCCTTTCTTACTTTGTAGCCTTCTGGTTCAAGCCATTTATCAAGAGGAGGCGAAATATTTGCCTTAACTTCTACCATAAAGCTTTCCCTTTTCCTTACTTCTGATTTCTCAACGCCTTATATAATCCCTACTATGTCAAACATCATTTTTTTTCGCAAAAGTCAATTTCAGAGGGAACGGTAGAATCTTCGGCATCAAAAGAGAAGACCGAAGATATCACATGTACGTTATTGGTAAGACGGGTATGGGTAAAACTACCCTGCTTTTGAATATGGTTCTAAACGACATCCGCAATGGTGAAGGGGTAGGCTTTATTGATCCTCACGGTGACGCCTCAGAGAAATTGCTGGACTACATTCCAAGCTGGAGAGTTAAAGACGTGATTTATTTTAATCCAGCAGACCGTGAAACCCTATTGGCTTGAACGTTTTAGAGAATGTTGAACCAGAGAGAAAACATTTAGTTGCCTCTCACCTCATTTCCTCGTTTAAAAGGTTGTGGAGCGAGTTCTGGGGACCACGCCTCGAATATGTTTTGAGAAACTCAATTCTAACATTGCTTGAGCATCCGCAAGTCCATACCTTAGGAGAGGTTTCGCATCTTTTAACTTCAGATCGCTATAGGCGATATATCCTAGTGGGATTAGAAAATAGAAAGCTGAAGGATTTTTGGAACTATGAGTTCCCTCAGTACTTTTCTAAGGGCTGGTCAGCTGAAAGCATACAGGAATACTCAACAAAATCGGAGTGCTAAACGTCAACCCTATATTAAACGGAATCATAAACCAGCCTCACAATGAAATTGACTTTAGGCGGAATATAGACGAAAAGAAGATCTTCATAGCCAACCTCTCAAAAGGCAAGATCGGTGAAGACGTCTGTATGCTCTTAGGCTCACTCATCCTAAGCAGTTTCTATTTAGCGAGCCTGTCAAGACAAGATATTCCAGAGGAAAAAAGAGAAAGTTTTTTTCTATTCGTTGATGAGTTCCACAACTTTGTACCTGAAAACTTCAGCCTCATTCTTTCAGAAGCAAGAAAATATGGGCTATGCCTAACTCTTGCTCACCAATATTTGGGGCAATTAGATGAGAAACTAAGAAAAGCAATATTTGGGAATGTTGGAACGATATTTACGCTCTTGCTAGCAGACACAGAGTTTTAAACCTTATTGTAAATGTAGAGTGAACCTAAATATGGCTTAAATTAGCATACGAGGCAAGCATGCATGTACCAGCGAATTTATTTCTAAGCATTCCATTGATGATAGGGTTGTTATACAATCCACCAGAAACCTCCAGGTTAACCTGTACGAGGCAGTCGAGTTATAGTGTCATCGTTGTTCTGGGTTACCCCTTGCAGATGAAGACCGTAACCTCAGCCAGAATAAGGAATGATAAGATTGATTTTAAAGTAGTGGCACATCTTTTAAGGGGCAATCCGGCGGCTTAGAGCCAAGTTCCACCTAGAGATGTGAGGATGCTTTAAACTCAATATACGATTTGACGGTTGAAATCGGACTAATGCAGAATCCTAGAGTCCATCCCCTCAAATTCGAGATTCATCCTGCTCGGTATTTTCCTCATGTAGTATCGGTGTTTCTCATATTCGAGCTCAATTAACTTTCCTTCAGTCAGCATTTCTTCAACAACGCTCCAATCAGCTTCTGCTTTTTTAAGGAATTCTTCAACTGCTTCTTTTCGCATAGGGTGCACCGAGGTGATGCTGATCAGGTCCTCCTTAACGTTTCCAGTGAATGCAAAAGCATTCCCTTCGTATCCTATTAAGTATTCAACTTTCTCTTGCCCAAGTTTCTCAGAGAATGTTTGAAAAGCCTTGTTTATCAACTCTTCCTTTGCCAGTTTAATCCATGATTCTGCGGGTGGCCTCGTTGGGACGGCAATATAAGCTTTATTCAGCCTTATCTTTGCCAAGAAATCGGCTATTCCATCAAACTCCTCGGCATAGTCTACATCGTCTATAAGCATAGTCTCCGTAACAATTATCCCTCTGAACTCTCTCGAGAAATCAACTATTCCATCTAAGATCTCGTCTACCCTCAGGGACCTGTGAGGTCTGTTTATTCTTCGCCACAAGTTCTCGCTAACGGCATCAACCTTTAGGGAAACAAAGTCCAACTTACTGAGACAATCCTTAACCTCACTATCCCAAATGATTGAAGCGTTTGTCAAAGCTGCTATCGGAATTCCTATTTGACGTAAAAGATTGATTTCCTTACCCAAGTTGATATCTAAGGTTGGTTCACCGTCGGGTACAAAAGTTAGGTAATCTATCTCCTCGTGCCTAGCCTTAGCTTCATCAACTTTGTTTTCAACCTCTTCAAAAATTCTTTTTGGACTATAAAAGGTCTGCCTGTTAATCCTCGTCTTCGTTGTTTTCCCCAATTGGCAATAAACGCAGGAGTAAGAACAAATTTTTGCGGGAATGTTGTTTATTCCCAAGCTTTTTCCCAAGCGTCTTGAAGGAACCGGACCGAAAGCAATCATTCATAGATCACCAGATATTATTGACACCGCCAAATTCCGTCTCAACAGTTTCTTCACTAGATTTCAACCACACACCCAACAGAACATTTGACACTTGATTCCGGGTAAAGGCTTAGTATTGCTTTTTTATGCGTTGTGAAGTGACAAGAAAGAATCAGATGCATTCGCTTCAAAACATCCAGTCTATCGAATCCGTGGAAGCTGCCTACTACGCCACAAACTTTGCCAAATTCTGACGTAGATCTCAAAATATCTTCTAAGCCTGGATGAGCACAACCCGTGATCAATGTTAAGCCATTTTCTGTCTGCACAATCAAAGACTGCTCCTTTAGCCCACTTCCAAGTTTCCCAGTCGTAAATATACCTTGACAAATTTCTTGTTTTGCAGCAATCTCTACATGTTCAGCATTAGGATGCGATCTCACCCATTCCTTGAAGCAGCTAGAGAACGATCTGGGAACGAATACTTCAGTTCTTCCAAGCCTCTCTAGGATTCGGATCCCGCCAATGTGGTCTCCATGCTCATGCGACAAAAGAATCTTGCTTATCCTTTCGAGTTCAACACCGAATCTGCACATATTGTAAAGCAAACTGGACAAGTCAGCACCAGTATCGAAAAGCAGTTCTTCTCCAACCAAACAGGAGAAACCCCAACCTTTCCTAAAGCCTTCCTCCGCGTCATTATCATAGACTATCCTTAATCGCATAATTGCTTCTACCCTTCAAAATAGTTATACTACAGTTTCTGATTAGAGAACTTGCGAAAGATGAGGATTTGCCCTTCAAACTTTCTGTCTTCCAAGTTCAATCCTTTACTAACAGCTAAGCTTTCAACTTCTCCCGCTAATATATGCATTGGGTAAACCGAGCACCTTCCATCGGGCTTAAGTATTCTATACGCCTCTTCAAAAAGGAAGACTCGGTCGTCTATCTCTTGAAGAACATCAATTAACAGCACCAAATCGATTGACCCATCTTTCAAGGGGGTTCTTTTACCCTCATTGGCTATCCTTGTTATGTTTTTTAATCCCTCCCGTCTTGCTTTTTCTTCTAACCGGTTCAAAGCCTCTGTGTTTATGTCCAAAGCGTAGACTCTTCCTTCATCACCGACCAACCTTGCTGCCGGAATCGTGAATGTTCCAGACCCGCATCCAAAATCCAAGACGATGTGACCAGCCTTAACACCCATCTCAACCAAGGCCTCAGAAGCATTCTTATCCAGCCAACTCTTGAACCGGAAATCTCCAAGATGCCTTATGAACCCCAAATGCTTCGAAGTCTGCTTCATGAACTGTCCACTACCATCGATTATTTTGATTTACGGCGCAGACGACTTGCTTAATTCTTATTTATGAAAATTTATAGATCTCCCTTCTGTGAGTGCCTTAGCAACTTTTTCTCTTGCAGATTGAAGCAACCTCCAGATGGTTCCTCTGGATACGCCCATTTTCTCCCCTGCTTCCTCTTGAGAGAGCCCTTTTAAGTCAACCAGCCTTAACACTTCCAGTTCAGCTGGCTCTAAATAAATCGGCTCGGGTTTTACTTGAGGTCCTGATGGGTTAAAACTCGTAACAGGCGGCGCAACCTCTAACCATATTGGTTTCGGCATTCTTCCTTTTCTTCCATGTCTATACCTGCGCCTTAGCATTTTTCAGTCTCTCTTCTTAATTATGACTGCCGTAACATTTATATAGTTTTTTGTGCATTATCACATTATTGATTATGTGCATATGCAAGAAAATAAAGGTGAAGAAAAAATGGGATACAGACACAGATACATATATTATATGACGGGTCTGCCAGGATGGGTTAGATTTGGATTCTCACCAGGATGGGTGGGAAGATCACCTACAGGCTTGCCTCCGACAGCACAATGGCTTCTACAGAGCGGGCTTTTACCGCAGTATATGCAGTGGCTGCAAACACAAGTTCCTCCAATGGTTCCTCCAGCAACGCAACCACAAGCTCCAGCCTCCGGTGCTCCTTCAATATCTGCACCAATACCTTTTAGAACGCTTTTCGACCCAACTTATAGTAAAGAACAGGAAAAGCAGATGTTGGAACAACAGCTCGAGTTCTCAGAGGCACAATTAGAGTCCATTCGGAAGAGGCTTGAGGAACTAAGTAAATGATGAGGGTGAAGGCTTTTGCCTAGAGGAGGCTGGTTTGGAAGAGGATACGGCGTGTCCGGATGGGGAAGAGGCTTCGGTAATCCCTATCCCTTCTGTAGATGGTTTCCTTGGCTTCCAAGATTGTGGTGGACAGGAATCTACGGACCAATAACACCCTTCACTTGGCAACCGTTGCTACCTAAAGAACAGGAGGTAGCCATCCTTGAGAATCAACGAAAATTCCTTGAAGAGGAACTTAGCCAAATTAACAAAAGGCTGGAAGAACTGAAGAATGGAGGGGGAAGTAGTTGAAGGTTGCTGTTTCTGCGAGTGGTGCGAATCTGGATGCTGCTATTGATCCAAGATTTGGCAGGTGCCCCTATTTCCTCATCGTTGACACGGAGACCATGCAATATGAGGCAGTGCCAAACACCAGCCAGTATGCGTCTGGTGGCGCAGGCATACAATCTGCTCAGACGATAGCCAGTAAAGGCACAAAAGTCGTCTTAACCGGAAGCGTCGGACCTAAAGCCTATCAAGCACTTTCAGCAGCTGGAATCCAGATAATAACTGGAGTCTTCGGAACAGTTAAGGAAGCGGTTGAAAGGTTCAAGAGTGGCAAACTTCAACAAACTACCACTCCCACCACCCAAATGGGCTTTGGGAGGGGTGGTTTCGGTATGGGAATGGGGCGTGGAGGTGGACGAGAGATGGGATGTGGCAGGGGAATGGGAACATTTGCTCCGAGCGCTCCTGTGGCTCCATCTATGCCAAGTGCTTCAACGCCGAGAGAACAAGAGATTCAGATGTTGAAGGATCAAATGGAAATGTTGGAGAAACAGTTGGAGCAGATTAGGAATAGGCTGAAAGAGCTGGAAAAAAGTTCGTAGAGGTGGCAAGATTGGACATAATCAGGATTGCTGTCCCGACCAAGGGAGATAAGGGCATTGAAGACGTCGTATCCGACGTGTTCGGAAGATCCGGAACTTTCACGATAATTGATGTCAGCAACGGGTTAATCCGAGATGTGAAGGTTGTAAAGAACCCTGCTGCGTCATACAAGTACGGCGCGGGACCTATCGTTGTCAAGATGCTTGCGGATATGGGAGTAGCACTGTTGTGTCTCCTCAATTAGGTCTAGGTGCATCGACATTGCTGGAAGAAAACAATATAAAAAAGTTTGAGGTCAAAGCGAAGACACCTTTGAGGGAAGCAATCAAAGTTGTGCTGAAAGATCTATGAGTTTATGTGCAACTATAGAAGCCCCGGTAGCGCTTAATGACACTTTTCCAGCCAATCTCAACCTTTTCGATTAAAGTTAACACATCACATTTAGAGTCTCATTATCAGCCAACAGTTTCCAGCCACTTGTTATGTGATATTAAACATCATTGTTATGTGATATTAAACATCAGAAAACGTCGTAAAGCAAGATTGCAGCAACAAACTCGTTTTCCAATAACATTTTGCCTTTTCTAAAAAAGCAGATTCGTCCTAAACAGAAAAAGAAAGAGTTTTGAATAAGATACTCTTCAAGCCTATATTAAGGACTCGCGCCAAAAATCGTAATAAGTTCATTTATGCGCAAAAAGGTTAGCACCATGGATAGTGTAAACTCGTAGTCTGCAGTTATATTGTGCTATCTTATCTATGATGTCTAGTTAAGGGCACAATCGACATTTCAGATATTTATATTGCCATTCACTATATGATCATGGCGCCTCGTTTATAATCAGAATTCGAATTAAAAGTTATGGAAGGTTTAAACGTTGTTCAAATTTGAGAAGGAGCAGAAGATTTTTGAGATTGGAAATATTAAGATTGGCGGTCAGCCTGGGGAGCTGCCAACGGTTCTAATAGGAAGCTTATTTCATGTAGGACACAAGATCGTAAAGGACAGGAAGCTAGGCATTTTCAACAAGAAAAAAGCTGAGCACCTAATCAGAATGCAAGAAGAGATGTCGGAGGAAACAGGCGTTCCATGCATGATAGACGTAGTTGCTGAGAGCTCCAAGGTGCTCATAAAATATATTGATTTCGTCTCAGAAGTCACTGATGAACCTTTCTTGATGAATGGTCAAGAGATGTCAGTAAGAATTGCTGCGGCCAATTACGCTGTAGAGGTCGGTCTCCAGGAAAAAGCCGTCTATAATTCAATAAATTATACACTTAGCCAAGAAGAAATAGGCGCCATCAAAGAGACAGGGCTAAAAGCAGCGGTCATTCAAGCCTTCAACCCTAGAGACCCTCGTTCACAAGGAGTGATTCATGTACTGAAAGGGGATGCTGGAAAAGAAGGCTTGTTTGAGGGAGCTT
This sequence comes from Candidatus Bathyarchaeota archaeon, assembly GCA_018396615.1. Lineage (GTDB taxonomy): Archaea > Thermoproteota > Bathyarchaeia > Bathyarchaeales > Bathycorpusculaceae > JAGTQT01. The sequence continues at coordinate 2,347 of JAGTQT010000046.1, read as the reverse complement.
ACAAAGCTGGAATCGAGAAGCCTCTGCCCTTCATGCCCATCCTCGATGTTCCAAGCATAGGCTCAGGAGCTCAAGGCATCTACCTTGCAAAACAAGAGTTCGGGTTACCAACTGGTACAGCTCCGGTGGGAGTTGTCGGAAGATGGCGTAAAGTTGAAAAACTAGGGCAGTGTGCTAAAAAGACATGCAGGTCTGGAGCAGTAGCACTCGTTCAGACGATGGGAGCAAACTTCATAATCTACGGCTCAATTGCCCGTGCGAAGGAAATCTTTCCAGCCTGCGCCATGATCGACGCCATAATAGCTTATGACGCGAGGAACCGCGGAATAAGACCTCTTACAAAGAAACATCCATTATACAAGATATTTTGAGTGTAAGACCTTCCGAAAATGGAGAATTGCTGGATTAATTGAAGAAGCGGGAAATGTCTTTCTTAGAAAAACATTTCAAAGGAAAAAATATGAAAAACGCTATACAAGCATCGAATCTAACAAATTTCGTAGGGAAATTTAGGCTGGAAATCAGTTCTCTGGAGCCGCGGAAGACGGAAGCTGTAGCTATCAATTTATTGAACTTTGGCCAAAATAGGGTGTGAACTAAGATGCTGGACAAGAAGATAGTGAATACAATTTTGAATTTTCAAAAAAATGAGATTACTGAACATGCTGTTTATAAGGGGCTTGCTAAAAGAACGAAGGGGAAAAATTCTGAGGTTTTGAAGCGAATTGCTAATGATGAGCTTCGTCACTACAATGAGTGGAAGAAAATAACAGGTGTTGATGCTTATATTGACAGTTTTTCTGCCTTCAAGTATTCTTTGATTTCAATAATTTTTGGATTAACTTTTGCCATCAAGATCATGGAAAGAGGTGAAAAGCGAGCTGAGGAAGTGTACTCTCATCTTGTGAATAATCTGCCAGAGGCTGAAAAGATACTTTGTGACGAGGTTGAGCATGAAAAGCTGTTGGTAGAAATGATTGATGAGGAAAAAATTGGTTACATTAGCTCAATGGTTCTGGGATTAAACGACGCGTTGGTTGAACTTACAGGAGCTCTAGCTGGGTTCACCTTCGCACTTCAAAATAGTAGGCTGATTGGCGCAGCTGGGCTAATAACGGGGATAGCTGCCTCCTTGTCGATGTCTGCCTCTGAGTATCTGTCACAAAAATCGGAAAAAGAAGACAGAAACCCGTTGAGAGCCTCATTTTACACGGGCATCTCATACGTACTTACGGTGTTACTGTTAACAACACCGTATTTTGTATTTGAAAACTATTATTTGTCTCTAGCAGTGACTGTGCTAGACGCAGTTTTAATTATATTCGTTTTCTCTTTTTTCGTAGCTGTAGTTAAGGAGTTATCATTTAAAAAAATGTTTTTTGAAATATTATCCATCAGTCTGGGTGTCGCAGCAGTGTCCTTCATTATTGGATGGATAACAAGAGAAGTAATTAACATAGAAATTTAACCTCGAAACACCGGCCAATAATTCAAACATAGAAGGGTCTGTTTTGTTCATACAAACAAAAAGTCCAACAGCATCATGGTAACAAATCCAGCTATTAACCCAAAGGTCGCCTCCATCTCAAACCCCTTTCGATGGCTTTCAGGAATCATTTCATCACTTACGACATAAAGCATGGCGCCAGCAGCGAACGCGAGTCCCCACGGTAGTAATGGATGAAACACGGAAACCAGTGCAACCCCCAACAAACCTCCAATAGGCTCAACTAACCCGGTTAAGGTTGAATAACCAATGCACTTGCGTTTACTGTATCCTTCTCTTAACAATGGCAACGCAACAGCAAGACCTTCAGGCATGTTCTGAAGCCCAATGGCTAACGCAATTACAAGCCCTACTGAGACATCCTCGCTGCCGAAGCTGACTCCAACCGCTAAGCCCTCAGGAAAATTATGAAGAGTTATGGCTAGAACAAACAGCCAAATTTTTGACAGCCTAGAAGACGGTCCCTCTCTGCCCAGTGTTGGATGAATGTGAGGAATAAAACGGTCGAACAAGTGCAACACAACTGTTCCTAGAATAATTCCGAACATAACAATCCATGGACCGCTCAACTCTATAGCTGGGACTAACAAACTGAATGATGTCGCAGCCAGCATAACGCCCGCGGAAAATCCAAGCATAGCATCCATTAACCTGTCTGAAACCTTCTTGGTAAACAATATAGGTAATGCTCCTATGCCAGTGGATAAGCCGGCTGCTAAGCTGGCTAATGACCCTAACAGAACTATTTCATCAACCACATGTAACACCTTAATCTGTATGAGATTAAGTATTTTTTGAACCTAAAAATAAGAAAAAGTTTAGAAACCTTCAACATGAATT
>JAGTQT010000045.1:543-11196 GCA_018396615.1 Candidatus Bathyarchaeota archaeon | reverse complement strand
GACTCCTGGAGCGAAGGCTGCTCTTCCAGACTGCCCTTTGAGGCGGGGTACGCGTGCGATCGCGCTACCTGTTCCTCTAGATTCCGCCGAGGTTCTTTTTCCAGCCATGTAATCTCTGCCTTGGCGCTGGAACCGCGTTGACTGTACCGCGAGCACAGCCCTTTTTATCACGTCGGGCCTAAAAGGAGTCGCAAAAACTGGTGGAAGCTCGATCTTTCCTGCCGGTTTTCCTTCAAGGTTAAAGACTTTCACTGTTTTCTTTGCCATCTGTTTTTCCAGCCTATTTTCCCTGTGGAGATTCAAGCGATATTTGCAGAATCTGCGGAGGCTCTTCAGCCACGGTTTTCGGTGGTCGCGATGGATAACGAAGCCTTATCGGGCGCTTCTCAGTGCCCGCTATGCTTCCTTCTAGAAGCATGTAGGGTCCTTTGACAACGCCGTATCTTATGAAGCCTCCTTTTGGAGTAACATCTTTCCCATCATTGCCTATTTTGAGAATCCTCTTATTATGCTCTGTCCTTTGGTGAAAGCCCATCTGGCCGGCTCTTGCAACGCTATACATAACATGATGCGGGTTCCACGGACCTAAAGTCGCTATTCCCCTTTTGGTCTTTCTTCCCTTATGCTGGAGCTTCGTTACGCCAAACCGTTTTACCGGTCCCTGAAATCCTTTGCCAACTGAGACTGAGATAACGTCTACATGTTGACCTTCCTTGAAAATTTCTGGCGGCGTCACAGTTTTTCCAAGAAGGCTTTTTGCATACTCGAATCTCTGCTGAATCGTCCCTCCGCCGATTTCCAGCTCCACAATGTCTGGCTTCTTCTTCGGTACACTTGTTTGCCTGGGCTGGGTTATAGCAATAACGCGTATTCGCTCCACCTTAGAGAGGTTTTCCTCGATTTTTTTCATATTCTCTTCTTTGAAGTTTTCTGGAAGTGTTAGTATTCGGTCAAGATCGTCTGGAGGGTCTTTCATCCATGTTTCAGTCATCGTTCGCAAGCCATCTGTGCTTCTAGTGTAAGCTCTTACCGCGCAAATCATCATTGGAGGCGTTTCCAGCACGGTTGCCGAGCGCATTACCTCCTTTCCAAAATCTGGTGACCGTTTCCGATCTTCAATTTCGAAGACGTGGGTTGTGCCTGCCTTATAGCCTACAAAACCCAATAGCCTTGGGGCTTCTGCCTCTATTTTTGGCCAGAAACGGATTCCGCCAAGTAAACGTTTGGCGCGTTTTCTAGGCAGATAAGCTAGAGAGCCATGTCTTGGAGCGTGTGTTTTCCTGTGACCCATTATTTTCCCGCTTCGTGTCTCTTAGGAATGAGAACAATAAGTTATAAACATTACCGTTATCTCTGGAGCTCTTCTGAACTGGCAACGCTTACCTTCTTTCGTGATTTTCACATCCAAGATATATAACCCTGATTTCAGAAACACTATGACATGGCCTTTACAAAACTATAGACAATTGTTCCAAAAAGCTTATCTCAAAATTAAATGGATTAATATTGGGGAAGGAAGATGAAAAAAACATATTCTGAAAAAATAACACGAATGCTAATGGTTTTGATGTTAACAACAATGCTTAGTGCTCAACTCGTAGCCATCTTAACTGCCCCGTCAAGCGCTTGGGAATACAACGATGGAACAACTTCAGATAATCTTTCAGAAAGCTTTGGGCCCAGAGCCGACAGAATATTAATTCAGCTTTACAACGACGAGCAATACATGTGGAATGCTCTTGAAAGTGGGCAACTTGACCTTACGGATTGGCAACTGACAAATGAAACTTATGAAAGCTTCAGCACGTCGCCTCTAAATAATACGGTTAACGTGGTCTCAAGCGGCTCAGATAACACTTTCTACATACTAGCCATAAACAACAATAACAACGAGTTTCTCGGCAACCCGCCAGACCCCACATATCCGAACCCGGTTTACCCCAACCCCTGCAGCGTTTTAGGGATGAGAAAGGCTATCGCCTACCTCTGCAACAGAGACTACATAATCAACAACATAACAGGCCCATTCGGCTGTCCCCTCTACACGCCTTTGCTCCCCGAAAGCGGCCAATATGTTCACCCAGAAATACGCCCCGGCGGTGCTAGAGAAGATCTCTGTTACCTGTACTCGAGGGCGATGGCTAATGCTTCTCTTGACTCATCGGGCTTTGCACAGAAAGACACAGAAGGCTGGAGAATTTGGAACGTCACAGGACAGAGAGTAGAGCTTCGATTCTACATCAAGTACGCGCATGAGGAGAGAAAGGCATTCGGAGACTATCTTGCAAGCGAACTAGAGGCTGCCGGCATCAAGGTTCAGAAAATCTACTGGCCTATAGTAAGTCCAAACGAAGACCCCGCAATTCATAAGAATTTCCATCTTTCCATAGATGGTTGGAGCGGCTTTGACGTGGAGCCAGATCATCTGATTTTGTGGCATTGGGACTACTACTGGCATCCTGGTAGATGCTACAACATTGGTGGCTGCAATGACGCTGCTTACAATCAAGCCGTGAATAACGCTTTGTATGCTGACACGCTCGAGCAAACAATCGCTCCAGTGCATGTTGCGCAAGAAAGATTCGCGGAAATGGTGCTTTCAGTTCCGTTATGGTGTGGTTGCAGGCTTCAAGCCGTAAGCAGAAGATATGTAGGAACCCCGGCAAATCCAGACGCTGAAGATCTCTGGGAAGGACAATACTGGGAGGGACTAGTACCCAAAGGCGGCATGTCCGCCAGCGAAAACGGCGTGATCAACCCTATCACGTTGATGAATATGCATCCCAAGAACTATGTAAAGGGCGACTGCTCCCACATGACCATTAGATGTAGCTTTCCAACGTCAGAACTGTACTCTCTGAACCCCATTTTCGGCGAATGGAGCCACGACAACAAAGTTTTGGACATGATGTACGAGAGCTTGCTTAAACGCGACCCATACAACCTAAGCAGTTTTGTTCCATGGCTTGCACAGTCTTTCGAAGTCGGCACCTACATGCATCCAACTCTTGGAGAGTGCACTAAGATCCGGATTGCCATGCGACCAAACGTCTATTGGAGCGATGGAACACCTCTGACTGCGGCGGATGTTTGCTTTTCTTTAAGCGAGATGCACAAAATCCTCTACGACAGAGGAATTAACCCAATATGGTGCCCTTGGCTGGAATACATCTCAGGATTCAGAATGACCGACCCCTACAACTTTGACATACTTCTTGACACCAAAGATGTTTGGGCTATAAGCTGGATAGGTACATCTCGCATTCTTCCAAAGCACATATGGGAACCTATATGCAAAACAGCAGATCCTGCATACGTAATCGGGTTTGCGCCAGACCCAAATTTTGTTGCATCTGGACCTTGGAGACTGAAAGAATACGTCGAAAACAGCCACGTTGAGCTGGTAAAGAACAGCCCAGGCAGCACGGTGCAAACCAATCTGGAAGGAAGCACGCCTATAACGTCTCCGCATGGCTACTTCAAAATCACACCACTCGAGGTTAATGTTTGCAGCGATGGCTACAAAGCAAAGATTCACATACATGTGTACCCATTTCCAACAACCGTAAACTTCACTACATATCTTAGAAATCTGTGGTACGGTGGCAGCCTAACGGTAGACAAGTACCTTTACATCGATGATGTACTGCAACCAGGGTACCCATTGATTAACCTAACCTTGACGCCCTACACACTCTACACACAGCACTTCAACTACTCTTGGGTTTCTGGCAAACACAGTGTTAAAGTCGCAGCCTACCTCAAAGAACCTGAGTCGTGGGCTGGCAGGTGGGTGAACGCCACATTTTACGTCTGGATCACCATTAAAGCGGATATTGTCGGCAGCACATTCTATGACGACACTGGATACCCAGATTACCCGCTTAAAACACAGTTGCCAACGCCAGATCTGCTGGTTGACTTGAAAGACGTACTTAGGGCTGCCGTTGCCTTCGCCAGCATTCCAGGACATTCAAAATGGGACTCACTCTGTGACATTAACGGAGACAACAAAGTCGACTTGAAAGACTATTTCGCAATCACGACTTACTTTGGTTGGGCAGGCTAAAAAAAGCAAAAAGCTAAACACAGCGTCCCCTTTTTCCTTTTGCAGTTTCTGTTAGAATACTTCGATTAACTAGCTGATCCAGCGCTAGCCAAATATTAAATCAGACTTCATGCACTCGTCTTCTGAGGAACAAATATGCCAAAAATCGCAGAGGTCGCCGAAGCCCTTTTCCAGTCGGGATGCCTAAAATTCGGCGCCTTCAAAATTAAGTCCGGCGCCATAAGTCCCTACTACATTGATTTAGCCTGTCTTCTTTCTTCCCCAAGAGACTTCTGCACCATCGCAGACTCGGTTGCAGAGGAGATTACGAAGATCACGGCTTCGAGCAAGATAGACAAGCTAGCAACAATCGAACTAAAAGGAGCCCTTATACTGCCAAGTATTGGTTGCAAGCTGGAATTACCATGCATCATAGTAAGAAAAGAAGACAAAGCCTATGGAGTCACTGGCAGAATAGCTGGCGCAGAAGTCACCAAAGGCGAAAAAATACTCTTCTTTGACGACGTAGTTACCGAGGGACTGGCCAAGCTTGAAGGAATAAAGCCTCTAGAAGAGCTGGGCGCCAAAATAAGCCACCTAATGGTTGTGGTTGACAGGGAGCAAGGTGGAAGAGAAAACCTTGAAAAGCTAGGCTACAAAGTTCACGCACTGGCTACAATTACAGATCTCGTCGAGAAACTGGTTCAATCCAACCGCATACCAGAGAAACATGCTCAAGCCGTTCTGGATTATGTAGCACAATTTAAAGGAAACACGCCTAGCTGATCCGGCAAACATCATAATATTCATCTTAAAAGTTGTTGAAATATAAATTGAAAAAAAAACTGTTTTTTAACCACAGAGGTGGAGCAGAATGAGCGCAAGCCAAAAGCAAGTTGTCGAAGCCTTATTGAAGATCGATGCCTACGATGAAAAAACAGGCAAGATCGAGCTTGTTCAGACCCACATATCTTTTGTTTTTCTAACTGAAAGATTTGCCTACAAAGTGAAGAAAGCGGTGGATTTCGGGTTTCTAGATTTCACGACGCTGGAAAAGAGACGCTTTTTCTGTGAGAAAGAGCTGGAGCTCAATAGACGCTTGTGCAAGGACATGTACCTAGAGGTTGTCCCAATCAACAAGTCGGACACTATTAAGATGAAAGGCAAAGGTAAAACAATCGAGTACGCCGTGAAGATGAAAAGAATCCCGCAGGAAAAAATGCTGAGCAGACTCTTAAAAGAAAACAAGGTAAGCCCAGAGCTAATTGACAGAATAGCACAAATTATTGCGAAATTTCACTTGAAAGCCGACACGAACAGCAGGATAAGTGAATTCGGTTCTCTACTAATAGTGGAAATGAACTGGAAAGAAAACTTTGTTCAGACAAGAAAATTCATCGGAAAAACAATCTCAGCCAAGAACTACAAGTTGATAAACGAAAAAGTCCACGATTTCATGAAAAAAAGCGCTTCCTTTTTCGAGAAAAGAATAGCAGACAGCCGAATCAGAGATTGCCATGGAGATCTCCACTCAAACAACATTTTTGTTGCAGACGAGATCTACATTTTTGACGCTATCGAATTCAATGACCGATTTAGGTTTTCTGATGTCGCCTCTGATGTCGCCTTTTTGGCAATGGATTTAGATTTCAGAAAGCAGCCTGATTTGTCAGAGTTCTTTGTCAAACGTTATGTAGAATATTCTGGAGATCGCGATATGCTGCAAATTCTTCCTTTCTATAAATGTTACCGAGCTTATGTGCGCGGAAAAGTTGAAAGCTTCAAACTGGAAGACCCCATAATAGAAAGCGAAGAAAAGAAAAAAGCAGCTGAGGAAGCTAAGGCATATTTTGAACTCGCCGTTTCTTATGCAAAAACGTTTGCTTTAGTCTAGAAAACGTTTAGCCACGTAGTTGGGGATCTTTACTGTTCCCATAAGGATTGGTTTTTGGTGGCAGTCGCTTCCTCCAGTCATGATTAGCCCGTGATTCTTAGCAAACTTTACGTAATGATTTGTTGTGTTCACGTCGTTTCTAGAGTGCCAGCATTCTACTCCATCAATGTAGTCGAGCATTGATTCTTCTATGATTTTTGTCTGCTCAGTTAATGATTCTGTCAAACGGGCAAGAGATATTCCATGGGTGTCGTTAGGGTGAGCTAGAACAACGATGCCTCCAGCATCTCTTAACAGCTTCGAAGCTTCACTAAGGTATACTGGGAATTTGGGGAAGTCACATCTCTCGAGGTACTGATCAAAAGCTTCCTGTCTTGTTTTTACGATTCCTTTCTTTATAAGGTAGTCTGCGATGTGCGGGCGCCCCAGTGTGCCGTGAACTGAAGCTTGGATCTTCTCAAAGTCCTTTTCTGTTAGTTTTTCAATTCCTTTCTTTTCAAACTCTGTGTTAAGGTTTTTCAGGATTTTTGAAGCTCTTTCTTTGCGCTTTTCTCCCACCAGACGCAGTTTTTCATTCAGTGCTTTGTTTTTAATGTCGAATTGGTATCCTAACAAGTCCAGCGAGATCGCTTCTTTTCCATAAGCATTGGGGGGACAAAAAGAAATCCCGATTTCTACGCCTACCACATAGTGGATTCCGATTTTTCTAGCTAGGTTGATTGCTTCTTTTTGGCAGCCTATTGAGTCGTGATCTGTGATTGACATTAACCCGATGCTTCTTGCTTTGGCTTCGTGGAAAATTTCCTTAACCGTAAGCGTTCCGTCAGAGCAGTTCTTAGAGTGGATATGTAGGTCGATTATCATAACTTAACGGGTTCCATTTACATTTTTTCAAAGCCTATCACGTACCAGTCTTCGGGATCATCATACTCTGTATCAACTATCAGGTGCACTATTTCAACAGATGGAAACGTCTTTTTCAAGTCGCTAATGTTGACTGGCTCGAACTTTTTCTTGTTGTTGTAGTAGGCTTCTGGAGTGAGCGCATTTGACTCATATTCTTCCTTGCTTCTCTTCGAAATCCGCTTAAGAGACACTTCTTCCGAGCAGCGGGTTTGAAGTATAACGAGAGAGACATTGTGGCTGGCAGCGATCTCAGCAGCGCGCCTCCTTAGTTCTTGAGTTACAAACGTGGCGTCCAGTATCACGCTCTTATTGTTAGCTAGGACAGCGGCTGCGCGGCGAAACATCTCGTCATAAACGGATAGACGTTTGGTCATGTCTGCGGCAATTTTCTCGTCAAAAACATCCTCGCCCTTAAGAACCTCCAGCCGAATCAGGTCGGTTCTAAGAATAGAAAACCCCTTGATCTTTGCAATTTCCTCTGCCGTTTCTGTTTTCCAGGTTCCCGGGAGACCGCAAGTAATCAGCAGGGTTCTAGGTCTTAGTTTAGTTTTGACGAATTCGCAGAACGGCTCTCTCAATAGGCATCCTCAACAATTATGTGGAGACGGAGCAAGATTAAATCTTTACGTCACATTCCGCAAAGCAGACAAGGCGTTTTTACCTTTGCAATAAAAACGCATCATATTCAAAAAAAGTTTTTACCGGCGGCTGTCACGAGAGCATGTACATTTCTTATGCTCCTCTTTTGCGCTATCAGGGTTGTACCACTTCATAATCTCCCAGACAGCGTTATCCGAGTATCCTTTCTCCTTTAGAAGTCTCTTCAAATCATCATCAGATTCAACAGTCAAACTTAGACACTTCTCCTGTATAGAATTAGGTTAAGCATATTTATTCGTTGACCTCCATCTGTTCTTCTCTATCGGTTTTTATCCAAGCAGTCACATCGCTCCAAACATAGAAAACTAGACTTGCGATCGATGTTCCGTAGATGAGTATCTCGATGTGAAACAGATTGATTCCACGTTCAATGATAGACGGTAGAAAAAGGTTAACAATGAACGCCGCAGTAATGAGGGTATAGATGTAGCAGGCTGCGCCGACGAGAAGTAGAAAAATGACTTTGTCGCCAGAATGTTCTGGATTCAAGTTCTTTTTGATGAACCAAAGTATGAACGCGATACAGATTATGCACAAGACGTAAAGAGGAATATACAGATAGATAAGCCCAAGTTTAGTGAAAAAGCTGGCGAAGACGCCTACTTCTCGCACCGCTAGAGATTCAGACTTGCTCATCGTGTACAAGGTGGTTGCCACATCTAAAACAGCAAGAACAGGCAGAATCCAGATGACCATGTCAACTCTATCCAACTGTGCTCCCTTTTTGAATGTGGAATAGACATGCAAAAGAAAGCTTTAAGTTTTGAGAAAATACAACTCACTCCGCCTTCCTTCATACGTTAAGAGCGGGAAAACATGAACATTCTCATCCATAGCGGCACAATACTTCCATTGAACGACAGACCGCTGATCCGCGATGGAGCCGTAGCCATAGAAGACAACACCATAATTGCTGTCGAAAAAACAGACGACCTCAAAAGAAAATGTGGCAGAAGCTTCGAAAAAATAGACGCAAAAGACTGCATCGTGATGCCTGGACTTGTAAATACACATCAGCATGCCTCAATGAGTCTGCTCCGGGGATACGCGGATGACCTGCCATTGCAGGAGTGGCTGGAAAAACGGATCTGGCCTATTGAAGCGAAAATGGCGCCTCACGACATTTACGCTGGAGCATTGCTTACAGCTGCGGAATCAATTATGAGCGGCACAACGACGGTCAACACGATGTATCACTATTTTCCCGAAGAGAACGAGGCAAAAGCATTTGCCGACGCTGGGCTACGTGGAGTAATAGGTCACGTATGTTTTTCGTGGAGAAAAAAAGAGGATAAAGAGGCGCTGAAAAAATTAGCTAGAGAATGGCATCGCCAAAAAAACGGTTTAATCCGCGTAAGCGTAGACCCGCATTCTCCATACACGGTGGATCCGGAATACATGAAAGATCTGGAAGCAACAAGAAAAGAGCTGAATCAAAAGTACGGTTCAACAGCCGATCCCATTATCACACATATCCACGTCGCAGAAACACGTGGGGAAAAAAGCAAAGTTCAGAAAACGTTCCAGCTTCGGTTGAAAAACGGTCTAATGGAGTATCTGGATTCTTTAGGGGTTCTTCATGAAAATGTAATTGCCGCACACTGTGTAGCGCTGGAAGATAGAGATTTTACTGTCATGAAAAGAAGAAAGGTGAAGATTTCGCACAATCCTATTTCCAACCTTAAACTTGCTTCAGGCATAAGCCCCATCACTACGATGATTGAGAAGGGAATTACTGTTTCGCTTGGCACCGACAGCCCCTGCTCAAACAATTCTGCAGACATGTTTGAAGTCATGAAAACAACGGCACTGCTGCACAAAGGAGTGAACAATAATCCGACACTGGTTCCTGCAAGCAGAGTTCTAGAGCTGGCGACAATTGAGGGTGCTAAAGCGCTTTCATGGGAAAAAGACATAGGCTCAATCGAGATCGGCAAAAAGGCAGACTTGGCAATAATCGACCTCAAGAAGCCGCATTTCTGTCCAATTCACAACGAAATCAGCCATCTCGTCTACGCCGCAAAAGGATCTGACGTTAAAACAGTTATAATAGATGGCAAGATCGTTATGGAAAACAGAGAGTTAGTTACAGTAAAAATAGACAGCGTTATGGAGATGGCGGAAAAGGCGAAAAACACTCTTCTCGAGAAAATTGACGCCAACATTAAATAGCAAATCCGCAATTGCATAGCTGAGTGAAAACTTGACTCAAAAGTTCAAAGTAAAAAATCCTTCTCTAGCTCCACAAGGAATGTTGCAGATTGAGTGGGCATCCAAGCACATGCCTGTCCTAGATCAGATTAAAAAACGATTCAGCAAGGAAAAACCGCTTGCCGGACTGAATCTGGCCGCGTGCCTGCACGTAACAAAGGAAACAGGTGTGCTGATGGAAACTTTGCTTGCTGGTGGAGCAAAGATCGCTTTATGCGGCTCCAATCCGCTTTCAACACAAGACGACGTAGCCGCGGCGCTTGCAAAAGCAGGGGTTCAGGTTTATGCATGGCGAGGACAGAGCACAGAAGAATACTACTGGTGCGTGGAAAAAGCGCTAGACTTAAAACCGATGATAACGCTTGACGACGGCGCTGACCTTGTCGGGACACTGCACAGCAAAAGAAAAGAAGAGCTGCAGAAAGTCAAAGGCGGAACAGAAGAGACCACGACAGGTGTCCAGCGGCTTAGAGCCATGGAGAAAAAAGGAGCACTGAAATACCCTATCATAGCCGTGAATGACGCTTACACTAAATATCTGTTTGATAACCGCTATGGAACAGGACAAAGCACAATAGATGGAATAATCAGAGCCACAAACATGTTGCTGGCAGGCAAAAACGTCATCGTCTGCGGTTACGGATGGTGTGGACGCGGAATAGCCATGAGAGCGCAGGGAATGGGCGCCAACGTCATCGTAACTGAAACCAACCCTCTAAGAGCCCTAGAAGCCGTGATGAACGGCTTCCGTGTAGCAATACTAGACAAGGCGGCAGCAGAAGGCGACATATTCGTAACTGCCACAGGAAACACAAGCGTCATAAGGAAAAAGCATATGCAAAAAATGAAAGACGGCGCAGTGCTAGCGAACAGCGGCCACTTCAACGTAGAAATCAGCATAAAAGACTTGGAGGAGCTCGCCGTTTCAAAAAGA
>JAGTQT010000045.1:0-509 GCA_018396615.1 Candidatus Bathyarchaeota archaeon | reverse complement strand
GAGATAAAAGGAAACTTTACCTTTTGGCAGAAGGAAGACTTGTCAACCTGGCAGCCGCGGAAGGGCATCCATCGGAGGTCATGGACATGTCATTTGCCAATCAAGCCTTATGCGTCGAATACTTGGCAAAAAAGGAAAAAATGCCTCCCAAGGTCTACGAAGTGCCCGCGGCTATAGACGCAACGGTTGCTAGACTCAAACTTGATGCAATGCGGATCAAAATAGACAAGTTAACAAGCGAACAGAGAAAGTATCTTGCCGCATGGGAAATGGGAACAACGTGACATCAAATCTAAAGCCATAACAAACTTTAAAAGGCTAAAGATGTAAAAATCGCTAGCACGGAGAATAGGCAAAATGGCAAGCAAAGATCAAGCAATAGGTATAGTAATCTTGGCGTTATGCGTGGCACTCGCCATCATCTACGGTGTAACGCTCTTCTACCCCTCATGGCTTAAATTGGTGTTCAACATCGAAACCACATGGATCTCTTCTGCCGGCTTAGTTTC
>JAGTQT010000047.1:618-11097 GCA_018396615.1 Candidatus Bathyarchaeota archaeon | reverse complement strand
AAGCTCGGCAAAATGTTTGAGAAACTAAAGACCGGATTTAAAAGTATTGTAGGCAAAATTACTACATCCGAGCTTAAAGCGGCAAGTCTGCGCCCAGTGCTCTCCGATTTCAAGATAAGCCTCGTGGAAAATGATGTTGCCTTTCCAGTTGCAGAGCGCATCTGCGATGAGATGGAAAAGAAGCTAGACGGTGTGCAGGTTAAAAGGCTTGAAGACCGCAAGAAAATTGTTGAAAGCAGCTTGCGCGAAGCCATTTTGAAAGTTATGCTAACAAACAGTCAGATAAACCTCTTAGAATCTATCAAAGAAAAACGCAAAAAAAGAGAACCATTCGTAATAGTGTTCGTCGGTATAAACGGAACAGGAAAAACTACAACAATTGCAAAGGTCGCGCGTTTCCTAAACAAAAAGGGTTTCTCAGTGGTCTTGGCATGCAGCGACACATACCGCGCCGGCTCTATAGAACAGCTTGAGGAACATGCCAAACGTTTGGGCATAAGGATGATAAAGCACAGTTACGGTGCTGACCCGGCAGCGGTGGCTTACGACACTATTGGGCATGCGAAGTCACATGGCGTCGATGTGGTTTTAATAGATACCGCTGGAAGAATGCAGACAAATCGGAATTTGATGAGTGAACTGGAAAAAGTGAAGCGTGTTGTCAGCCCAGATTTGACTATACTTACCGTTGACTCTCTCACGGGAAACGACGCTGTCATGCAGGCAGAGGAATTCCATAAAAGTATAGGTATAGACGCGACGATACTCACTAAGGTGGATGCTGATGTAAAGGGTGGATCTTCCTTGAGTGTTACCTATATCACTAAGAAGCCAATTTTATTTATTGGAACCGGACAGCAGTACGATGATTTGGAAGAGTTTAACCCAAGAAAATTTGTGGAAATGATACTTAAGTAATGGCTATACGATACGGTTTTCTGAAGCTTAGAGTGCTTATCATGCTCTGAGCCCCCATTTCTCAAAATTTCTAAAGCTTAAAAATTAGTAAGATCTGGGTTCGCGCGCTTCGTGTAACATAGCGAGTTGCATCTTATACAAATCAGATGGGCATGGAAAAAGGCATAGCTTGAAGCTAGAGTAACTTGTGAAAAACTGGCAAAGGGTAACTATATTGCCTGCAGACAAAGAGAGGACTACTCAGATTGTATTGCAAACCCTTCATTCAATATCAGGAATCATCGTCTCTCCAAAATAGCTTTAGATAGAACCAGTTTCTTAACTGCCATCAAAGAATGTATGCAAAATGATATGCTGAGAAGCATGAGGTTACTGTAGAGCAAGAAAGCTAATCCCTTGATTCTTTCTATCAGTTCTTCTAGGCTAGTTAGTCAATTGATTACGCTCCTTAGAAGAGGCTTCGTGAAAAGAAGCTTAAATCCAGCTCTAACGTGGATATTTGGAGAATTTCTCCGATTAAATATAAATTAAAATATGCTGCTTGTGGATCCCACGATCTGATCCCTTGAGCAGTTTGTGTTCAAAAAAATTTTTGGCGCTACAACTGAAGATTCTGGGCTTCATCAAAGTTAAATAGGCGAGTTGTGGCTAGAACTAAAAGAGTCAATGAAAGATTAGCGATGCTTGCCGTGAGAGATAATGCTGGACATAAAGCTTATCCGAGAAAACTCCGAGTTCGTTAGAAGCAACCTCGAGAAGAGGGGAGACCCTGAAAACCTAAGAATGCTTGCAGACTTGATCAATAATGATAGGATTTGGCGTCAAGGCTTAACAAGGCTGAATGAGCTTCGCCACAAAAGAAAACAGATTACAACAGAAATTGTGACACTTAAAAAGAAAGGACAAGATATAGACAGGGAAGTAGCAAAAGCCAAATCCCTCGACAAGGAAATCACGGCTCTGGAGAAAGAAGTGAATG
This sequence comes from Candidatus Bathyarchaeota archaeon, assembly GCA_018396615.1. Taxonomy (GTDB): domain Archaea; phylum Thermoproteota; class Bathyarchaeia; order Bathyarchaeales; family Bathycorpusculaceae; genus JAGTQT01. The sequence continues at coordinate 9,200 of JAGTQT010000047.1, read as the reverse complement.
AGGCTGAGGCGAAAGCGCATGGAATTCTCATGCGTCTTCCGAATCTACTGCATGATTCGGTTCCCGTCGGCAAAGATGAGAACGATAATGTTCAAATACGAGCATGGGGAAAACCTCCAAAATTTAGTTTTCCCGTCAAAGGACACATAGAGCTAGGCTTAGACCTCGACATTATTGATATTGAACGAGCAGGGAAGGTTGCCGGAGCCAGATTCTACTACTTGAAAAGGGATGGTGTCTTGCTGGATATGGCGCTGATGCATTTTGCAATGGAAGAAGTTGCCAAGAAAGGTTACATTCCTATAGAGCCTCCTTTTATGATGAGGCGTGAAGCATACGAAGGGGTCACCGCATTAAGCGATTTCGAAGACGTGCTATACAAAATTGAAAATGAGGACCTCTATTTGATCGCGACATCTGAACACCCTATTGCAGCAATGTTCATGGGTGAGGTGCTGAACGCGGAAAAGCTGCCTCTTAAATTCGCGGGAATCAGCACGAACTTCCGCAAGGAAGCTGGAGCACATGGAAAAGACACACGAGGGATCTTCCGAACTCACCAGTTCAACAAGATAGAGCAATTTATTTTCTGTAAGCCAGAAGACTCTTGGAAGCTGCATGAAGAGCTCATACAAAATGCTGAAGCCATCTTAAAGAAGCTGAATTTACCCTACCGCGTAGTCAACGTGTGCACCGGAGACATTGGGACAGTTGCAGCTAAAAAATATGACTTTGAAGCTTGGATGCCCGCTCAGAACGCTTACAGAGAGTTGGGTTCATGCAGCAACTGCACAGACTACCAGTCCAGAAGGCTGAACGTAAGGTACAGAGAAAAAGAGGGGGAAGCCCCAAAAGGTTTTGTGCACACGCTTAACTCAACCGCCCTTGCAAGCAGAACAATCGTTGCTATACTTGAGAATAATCAGCAGGAAGATAGTTCAATTATTGTCCCTGAGGCCTTAAGGAAGTACATGGGCGGGATTGAGAAAATAGAGCCTGCACGGTAAACCTTTTAATACCCTTATGCGAATTTTCAAGCTACATTCGAAGGGAAAGACTTGTCCTCAAAAACAAAACGTATACGAGATAAGTGGAGAAGCAAAACATGGTACACGGTAATGGCGCCGCCGTACTTTGGAAATGTGGAGCTAGGCGCTGTGCCTGTTGCCGAAGCAGAAAAGCTCGTAGGAAGAGTAGTTGACGCCACGCTTTACGACATAACGAACGATTTTTCTCACCAGTATCTAAAAATGTACTTTCAAATAACAGAGGTTGAAGGCAAAACTGCACATACAATATTCAAGGGACATGAGTACTCCAGAGACTACTTGAGAAGCCTTGTCCGCAGAAGAACAACCAAAGTTGATGCTATATTCACTGCTACAACGAAGGATGGATACAAACTTCTGCTCGCTGTCTCAGCCTTTACGCTTACACGAATAAGAACCTCGCAAGAAAAAACGATCCGCGCAATCATGGAGAAAACAATCAAAGAAAAAGCTGCTGCATTGACATTAGATCAGTTTGCACAAGAAATAGTTCTCGGAAAGATCGCCTCAGACATCTACAACGAGGCAAAGAAAATAGCGCCACTGCGGCATGTCGGCATCCGAAAGTCGAAGCTTGTTACGAAACTGCAACACACTGAGGCACAAACCGCAGAGCCAGTCTAAGCACTTGACAGACTTTTTCCGTATTCATAGCCCTTTTCAAAAGCCTTGATGTTCAATTCCTCAGTGCCTTTTGGAACATTAGCAAGAATCGCTTCTTTGAGCGCGTCTTTGTCCAGAACGTTGGTCAAGGCGACAAAAGCCCCTAACATAACAATGTTAGCCACAATCTTTCTTCCAAGCTCCTCAGCGATTTTCGTAGCCGGCACCTTGAAAACCTTCACGTTCTTCAACGCCATTTCTACAGGAATCATATCGGGATCCAAGATTACTGTACCGTTTTCTTTCACGTTGTCTGCATACTCGTTATAAGCATGCTGAGACATTACGACCAAAACGTCTGGGACATCAACTTTTGGAAAGTCAATTTCCTCTTCAGAGATCACTACTTCAGATTTGCAGGCGCCTCCTCGTGATTCTGGTCCGTAGGACTGCGTTTGGACTGCGTTTTTTTGAGCATAAAGGCATGCTGCTGCCGCTGTGATTATGCCTGATTTGATTATGCCTTGTCCTCCGAAACCTGCGAATCTTATTTCGACACGCATGCTAACTCATCTTCTCCATTGTCTTTTCGTTTATCTGCGCTATCTTCTCGTGGAAAAGTTTTTCGTAGCTCATCTTCTCAATGTCAACAAACTCGCCTACGACTATTCTATCAGGCGTAATATCCGCTTTTGCTGGATCAGAAAAGTTTTCAACAACAGATGCTTTTCGGAACCACCCCATCATCTCAAGCCCAGATCGCATCTTATTCCGTCTGCCGAAAATCTCAGGGCATGGCGATACGACTTCTATGAAGCAGAAGCCTTCTTTCTGCATAAGCCTCTTGATGGATTGAGTGAGTCTCCGCACATGTAGGGTCGTCCACCTCGCAACATAAGAAGCTCCTGCCGCGGCTGCCAAATGCACAAGGTTGAACGGGTGCTCACTGTTTCCATAAGGACTTGTCGTGGTTAGCGCTTCAAGAGGAGTCGTCGGACCTAGTTGCCCGCCAGTCATGCCATAGTTGAAGTTATTTGCACAGATTACCTTTATCCCAATGTTTCTTCTAGCCGCATGAATAAAGTGGTTTCCGCCGATAGCGAAAAGATCCCCATCGCCGCTAACGATTACCACGTCAAGTTCGGGATTTGCTAGCTTGACTCCTGTGGCGAATGCTATGGAGCGCCCATGAGTAGTGTGAAATGAGGCGGTATTTGTGTAGCCTGCCGTGCGTCCGATGCAGCCGATTCCGGAGACCACCACAAGTTTGTCCAGATCTGCCTTAAGTTCATCTAAGGCATGGACAAAACAGTTTAAAACAATGCCGTTACCACAGCCAGCGCACCAGATATGCGGCATCATCTCTTCACGAAGATACTTTGAAAGCGGATGCGCCACAATTTCCTGAACCATTTAGATGCCCCTCCTAATAGCTTCAAAAATTTCCGCAGGTGTATGCGGGTCTTCACCCAGCTTTGAAAGAAAAGCCACAGGGGTGTTCTTTGCCGCTCTTTCGACTTCACGCACAAGCTGACCACAATTCATCTCTGGAACCACTATCGCCTTAGCTTGAGCTGCAGCTTTTGCCACATGCTTCTCTGGAAAAGGCCACAACGTAATTGGACGCAGAAAGCCAGCTTTTATGCCAACCGCTCTAGCTTTCCGCACAGCACTCAATGCCGATCTTGCAACAATTCCATAGGATACGACAATGACGTCTGCATCTTCAGTCAGTATCTCTTCAACCTTCACTATTTTATCAACGTTTTTTCGTATTTTATCGCATAGCCTGCGCACAAGTCTTGTTTGAACCTCCGAGCTTTGTGTCTTCGGATAGCCGTGCTCGTCATGCGTCAATCCTGTAGCGTGGAAACGGTAACCTTCGCCGAAAGTCGCCATGGGCGGAACGAAATCTTCTTCAGGCATAAACGGCTGATAATCCTTTGAAGGAACATGTGGTTTCTTGCGGTTAACAATCCTAAGTTTATCTGGAGGCGGAATCACCACCTTCTCGTACATGTGCGCCACAATCTCGTCACCCAAAAGCAGAACAGGAACACGGTAAATCTCCGACAAGTTGAAAGCCTCAACTGTCAAACTGAACATTTCCTGAACCGAACAAGGCGCCAACGCAATAATCTCGTAGTCACCATGAGAACCCCATTTAGCCTGCATAACATCCTGCTGTCCGGGCAGCGTAGGCTGACCAGTGCTTGGGCCACCACGCATAATATCCACAACCACGCATGGAGTCTCGGTCATAACAGCGAGGCCGATGTTTTCCTGCATGAGGCTAAAACCTGGTCCAGAGGTCGCGGTCATGGATTTTAAGCCGGCATACGACGCGCCTATAATGGCTGCCATTGACGCTATCTCGTCTTCCATTTGAATGTAGATTCCGCCGAACTCCGGCATTCTCTCCGATAGGTGTTCGGCGATTTCTGTTGCGGGAGTGATTGGATATCCAGCAAAGAACCTGCAGCCTGCAGCGATTGCACCTTCTGCACAAGCGAAGTCGCCGTTTAGAAAGTGCGCTCCAGTTAGCAGGCTTCGTTTTGCGCTCATTTCTTCGTTTCCTCCTGCTTCTTTTCTAAAACGAAAATCGCGAAGTCGGGACAGACGGCGCTGCAAAAACTGCAGAGGATGCATTTATCTTCGTTGACGATCTTAGGCGGGTGCACTCCTCTGGCGTTTATCTCTTCAGACTCTTCAAGCACCTTTTTCGGGCAGAACTCGATGCAGTAGCCGCATCCCTTGCACTGGTTCTTTATTAGGTGAATCTCCGCTCTAGGCGGTTTCACTTTTTCGATGTCAAGAGGTACATGTTTTATTCTTTCAGGCATATCTTATGCACCACCCAATGCTTTTTCAAAAGCTTTCTTAGTTTTCTCTATTTCCTCCGGCTTCACTTTTTCCACCAGTGTCTTCATCTCGCGGATTTTGGAGGCGAACCTTTCACCTTCCGCTGCTGAAGCCCACAGAAGCTGTAGCCGTTCCCTGTCCAAACCGCTTTGCTCCATTTTCTTCCATAGGCGCTCTACTCTTTTTTGTGTCTGGTAATTAGCGTTAATGTAATGGCAGTCTCCAAGGTGACAGCCAGCTACCAGCACGGCAGCTGCTCCTCTGGCAAATGCCCTTTCAACAAACTTCGGTGCTACTCGTCCGGAGCACATGGTTCTGATAATACGCACGTTAGATGGATACTGCATTCTACTTACTCCTGCGAAGTCGGCGCCTGCATAGGAGCACCAGTTGCAGCAGAAAGCCACGATCTTCTTCTCAGCATCATACTCCGTTACTGCATCTATCTCTGAAATTATCTGGTCATCGGTAAAGTGCCCCTGTGTCAAGGCGCCAAAGGGGCATTCCGCGGCGCATGTTCCACAGCCGCCGCATGCAGCCTCCGCAATTTCGATTCGCTTCAAATCCTTGTTCAAGGTAATGGCGTTGTATGGGCAGACCTTAGTACAGAGGCCACATGCCTTGCATTTATCGGGAAAAACTATGGGCGTGATGGCTTCCACAGTTATTTTTCCCTTCGCCATCAGAATACCTGCACGCGCTGCTGCTGCACTTGCTTGGGTCACGCTGTCTTTAATGTCCTTAGGAGCCTCAGCGCATCCAGCAAAAAAAATGCCCCCTGTGGCGGCGTCAACTGGTCTTAGTTTGGGATGTGCCTCTAGGAAGAAGCCGTCTTGGTTCCGTGAAAGTGTTAACAGGCGCTGGATGATTTCGCTGTCTTTTCTTGATTCCAGCCCAACAGAGAGCACGACAAGATCAAAGTTCATTCTGTAAAGTTCTTGACGAAGCGTATTCTCACCGGTTAACCAGAGACCGCGAGTTTTCTTGTCTTCTTTAATTTCAGATGGTAAACCGCGAATGAAGACCACTCCCTCTTTGCGTGAACGTTTGTAAAGATCTTCGAAGCCTTTGCCGTAGGCCCGTATGTCAACATAGAAAACACAAATTTCGGTTTCAGGCCAATGCTCCTTGATAAGCAAACTATCTTTTATTGTGTTCATACAGCAGACGTTGCTGCAGTAGAGCCTGCCATTTCTGTCAGAACGTGAGCCTACACACTGTATGAACGCCACTCGCTTAGGGATTTGTCCGTCGCTGGGCCTTAGTAAGCGTCCGCCAGAGGGGCCGCCTGCGTTGATTAGTCTTTCAAACTCGAGTGACGTTATCACGTTTGGATATTTACCATAGCCGTAGTTAGGAAGCGTAGACGGGTCGAATACGTCTGCTCCTGTGGCAACTATTATTGTTCCTACCTCAAGCTCAACAATTTCAGGCTGCATTTCATACTGTATAGCTTTTCTTTCGCATGCTTTCATGCATTTATCACAGACAACTACGCCGTTCTTGTTCAGACAGGAATTCATGTCGATGATGTATGTTGCTGGGACTGCTTGCGCGAAAGGTGTGTAGATGGCATGTCTGATGGCTAAGCCTACGTCGAACTCGTTTGGCACGACAATTGGGCAGACTTTGGCGCATTCGCCGCATGCTGAGCAGTCTTTGGTCACGTAGCGGGGTTTCTTGTTTACTTTGATGTGGAAGTTTCCTATGTAGCCTTTAATTTCAGTTACTTCACTGTTAGCGAGTAATTCGATGTTCGGATGGTGACCGACATCGGACATTTTGGGTGCAAGAATGCATATTGAGCAGTCCATGGTCGGAAACGTTTTGTCTATACGCGCCATCATTCCGCCGATGCTTGGCTCTTTCTCAATTAGAAAAACCTTGTAGCCAGTGTCCGCAAGATCTAAAGCGGCTTGGATGCCTGCAACTCCTCCGCCGATGACTAGAGCCTTCCTAGTTATTGGAACCTCGATTTCTACAGCTGGTTTGAGCAAGCGAGCTTTCGCCACAGCCATCTTCACAAGGTCTTTGGCTTTCTCTGTTGCTGAAGCTCGATCATACAGGTGCACCCAACTGCACTGTTCACGGATATTAGCCATTTCAAACAGATACTTATTCAGCCCAGCTTCCTCGCATGCTTTCCTGAAAGTAGGTTCATGAAGACGAGGAGAACAAGAGGCGACCACCACACGGTTTAGTTTGTGCTCTTTGATATCGTTCTTTATTCCAGCCTGCCCCTGATCAGAACATGTATAGCGGTTATATTGCGCCAAAACAACATCGGGAAGGGTAGCCGCAAACTTGGCAACTTCTTCACAGTCCACTGAGCCAGCAATATTCAAACCACATTGACAGACGTAAACCCCAATTCGAGGCTGAACAATCTCTCCTTTTGACTCACGTTCTTTCTCTTCCGCCATCCTTAGGTCTCCCTCCCTGAAAGACGAAGATAACTGTCAATCGAACGTGCAGCACATTTGCCTGCTCTAATAGCTTCGATCACCGTGGCAGGTCCAGTAACGACGTCTCCGCCTGCGAAAACCCCTTGCAAGCTGGTTTCCATAGTCAACGGATTAACCCAAATCGTTCCATCTTCATTCAGCTCAACCTGACTGGGCAGAAATCCCAAGTCTGGCGTTTCTCCAGTTGCAAAAATCACCATGTCCGTTTCAACTGCAAACTCGGAGCCTTCTATCGGGATGGGTTTTCTTCGTCCGCTTTCGTCTGGTTCATCCAACCGCATCCGAATACACTCGATAGCTTTGACTCTACCGTTTTCTCCGAGAATTCTTTTCGGGGCAGTTAGCAACTCTATTTTAACGCCTGCTTCCTCGGCCTCCTTGATCTCCCATGGGATGGCAGGCATTTCTTCTTTGGATCTGCGGTAGAGTATAGCTGCTTCGTTTGCGCCTTTGCAGAGCGCAGTTTTGGCAGCGTCAACAGCAACATTTCCGCCGCCGATTACCACCACCTTCTTTCCAACATCAGTATTTCCGCCTAAATTGATATTCCAGAGAAAGTCAAGTGCGTGAACCACTCCCTGGAGATCGGCGCCCTCGATTTTAAGATGTTGACTTTTGTGAGCGCCCACGCCGACAAAAATCGCTTTATAACCATAACGCCACAAGTCGCTAAAATTCACATCTTTCCCGATTGTGACTGCTGTTTTTATCTCGACGCCCAAATCCTTGATAATGCCTATTTCTTTTTCAAGAATTTCTTTAGGTAAGCGGCTTTCAGGGAGACACTTCCTTAACATGCCGCCTGCGTAAGGTAAGGTTTCAAAAACCGTAACACCATATCCCTTCATACTTAGCTCGTAAGCCACGGTAAGACCCGCTGGTCCTGATCCTATTACGGCTACTTTTCCTTCTGAAACCTGCTGTGCTCTTTCCATCTTTTTCTGTTTCAAATGCTCGAGATACAGCTCTTCCATTTTCTCTAGGATTTTCTTTTTTTCGAGATTCGCGCGTTCAGGATGAAAACAGGCTGCAGTGGCAATGAGAGGCAAAGGAATGTTTTGCACTATTTTCCTAAGGGCGCTGTTCAGCGGCTCACCATGCTGTTGGTACTCAACTGCTTTTGCTCGCATGCGCAGAAAGATTTCAGGCAGTTTCAAGGCTTGAGGGCAATGCCGATGGCAGCTATAGCACCATGCACAAAACCAGATCTCGTTAGAAACCATTGTTCCTTCAGGGTCGAGAATCGTCTTCTCTAGAAGTTGTCTTGGATTGTAGTCTTTTCCAAGCAGTTCGGCCACTGGGCAGCAAGAGGTGCAGATGCCGCATTCGAAACAGTATTTGAGCTTTTCAGTGTCAAGTAGTTCTTCGAGGATTTCCTTGGATTCTATGGTTTTGGTGGCTACCAAGTGAGGGGTCCTCCTAAGTATTGGCGTTTGCCTCAAATATAAGAGTTTACAAATGTAAAGGTTTTTTCCATGCTGCAAAGCCCTTCTTTAAAGCAACGAACTTTTATACAAACGCTACATAATAAAGCATTTCTGCAAAACGGAGAACCCGATATGGAAAAGGTGCGAGTCCTTCTCTACGGAGTCGGCGCCGTCGG
>JAGTQT010000047.1:0-599 GCA_018396615.1 Candidatus Bathyarchaeota archaeon | reverse complement strand
TGCTTGGAAAAGAGAGGAGTAGAAATAGTTGGTGCAATTGACGTGGCAAAAGCCAAGATAGACCGAGACCTTGGCGAAGTTCTAGGCTTACAAAGAAAACTAGGCATCACAATCTCGAAAGATTTAGACGCCGTGGCTTCAAAGACTAAACCAGATATCACAGTACATACAACTTCATCATATCTAAAAGACACATATCCTCAGATAGCCTCAATCGCAAAACAGGGCGTCAATATAGTTTCAACATGCGAGGAACTATCATACCCATATTTGACTGAGCCAAAACTAGCCAAACAGCTTGATACCCTGGCAAAAAAACATAACGTAACTGTTCTCGGAACAGGAATAAACCCGGGCTTCCTGATGGACACTCTTGTAATCACGCTGACTGCTCCCTGCCAAAAAATTGAAAAAATTGAGGCTGTTAGAAACATGAACGCGGGCACAAGGCGACTGCCGTTTCAGAAAAAAATAGGTGCGGGTTTAACTGTCCAAGAGTTCACCCGCAAAATCAAGAACAAAGAAATAACAGGGCATGTCGGACTTGAGCAATCAATCGCTATGATTGCGGCAGCGTGATTACAAGAGTGTCCATCAGG
>JAGTQT010000044.1:1199-11253 GCA_018396615.1 Candidatus Bathyarchaeota archaeon | reverse complement strand
TCCTTCTTAGTCATTGGTTTTTTCTTAGTACCACTCATACCCAATTCAATCGCCATATACAATTAGCCTGCATAGATAATAAATGAATCTATCAATTCCATGGTTATGTCACAAGCTAGCTAGCAGCTACAAACCAAACGTCAGTCTGTAACTGTTTCCAAAAATTAGGAAATAAAAGTCAACAACCCGTCTGAGATTCTCCCTTGAGCAAGGAGATCGATGAAAGACTAATTTTAAGCAGATAAGCCCAAACTAGTCTTCTTCCTCTTCCCAGTCCTCTTCGTCTTCTTCCTCTTCTTCCTTTTCGCTCATAGCATTGTCCTCCAAAACTAGCGCTCTAAGGTAAGTCTATAGCGTTATTAATAAACGTGTTGATAGACAAGCATATCTAGTTAGCTAAGAAGAAAAACATTCAAAAAGAACTTAAATTATATAAAAATAACAAATGTCTATGCTTTCGTAACGAAAAAGTGAATTAAATGACATATAAACGGAGTAATAGAAAATCCCGAAAGATTCATCGAAGACACCCTAAAAAGAAGGAAAAAAGCTAGCTTACTGTATTATTATTTTTATATTCATTAAATGATTTAACTAATGTGTTTCTGAACAGCTGTTTGTTTCCTTTCAGAGAGAAAAGGCAAGTTTGGATTCAGGTTTTATTAATAGACTAAAGTTTTCAAACTTAAAATTATTAAAGGGATGTTTGAACCCTGAACTATGATTGTGGATTTAATGAGCCTTTGACATGGCTTCACTGTATATTCTGGCTAGTTCATGTTTTTCTGTTATTTCAGTTATTCCGAGTTTTTCAAGTTCGTCTGTCACTTTTTTTCGGTCTGCTGTGAGAATTTCGAGGTTGTCTCCCTTCAGTGAAACCTCGGTGACTTCCTGTATAGACATGAGCCTTGTTAACGTGCGAGCCATGTTTAGGTCTTTAATTGGAAAGGTTAGCTTTACCAGTCCCAGTTCTTCTGCGATTTTTTCCATGCTGCCCCATTTTATTACTTCGCCGTTCATGAAGAAGTATGCATAGTCGGCTTTTAACGGCATTTCAGCTAGGAGGTGGGTTGACAGTATCACCGTGCATCCTGTTTCGACTTTTTCCGTTATTTTTTGGTACAGTTTTTGTTGGCTTACTGAATCTAAGCCTCGTGTTGGTTCGTCAAGTATCAGCATTTCAGGTTCGCCTAGCAGCGCTCCAGTCAGAACGAGTTTTTGGTACATTCCCGTTGAGTATCCGTCGATTGTTCTGTCAACGTAGCTGCTTATGTCAAAGATGTCTAAGCTATTTTTTACGTCTGTTTCTGGCAGTTTTTCGAGCTTTGCGTAGTATCTTAGGACTTCTATGCCTTTAGCCCATTTTGGCAAAGCGTGGTTTTCAAGTTGGACTCCTACTTTCTGCATGAGTTTAACTCTTTCCTGCCACGGGTTTAAGCCCAAGAGTTCCACTTTGCCGTTTGTTGATTTGATTAGTCCACTCATTATTTTTATTAGTGTCGACTTTCCTGAGCCGTTTGGTCCCAGAAACAGGTTTAGCCCTTCGTACAGGTTGATTGTTACGTTTTTTAGTGCGTCTATAGGACCGTAACTTTTGTTTAAGCTTTCAGTGTGCCCTACTTCTTTCAATTGTTCTCACCCCTATGTCGAGGATTATGGTTGCAACCATGAAAACGAAGCTCACTGCAATAGCGGGGACTATTATTTCTTCTTCGAGTTCTGTGCCTTTCCAGCTTATGGAAAAACTGTATGGTGCCTCGTTTGGATAGATGCTTGTTACGTTTACTGTGTAGAACCCTCTGGTTGAAGGTGTGAAATCCAAAGTCATTGAATTTTTAATTTGTCTTTCAAGGGTGAAGTCTCCGTACATGGATTTGACGATTAACACGCCTTCGAAATTGTCCTCTGTGGTTTGAAAAGAGATGTGGTATTTTTGCGTTGTGAAATACCAGACATTGAATAATTGCCCATAAGGCGGTATAGAACCTGTGATTGGTGCGCGGGAACCTACGCCGACAGCGTCTTTAAGGTAGGTTGCTGAAGCTATCGCTAGGAACGTTAAGGCTACTGCAAGCGTGAGAAACTTGAGTGAGGAAAGGGCGGCGTTTCGTTTACTCATATTCTGTCATCCTCCCGAAGACTAGCCATGACAGTGCCAAAAGGATAAATGAAGCGAGAATAACATTCAAGACTGCTCCAAAAACAAGAGGCTGAGACCAAAATATGTTGGAAACATTGACGATTAGGGTGGAGTCGATGCTCCATGGAGGGAGAGTTGTCCTTAGTGAAGTGGCTACTGTTTCTATGTATTCCAGCATGTAGAGTATTGCGATTGAGATGCCCGCGGAAATAGATGTCCTCTTAATTATTATGGACAAGAAGGTTGACAAGGAAATGATGGTGAGGAACATGGTAAAGTAGTGCAAGTTCACAATGATCATTGATGGCAACATCTCTGGGACACTTAGAATATCATTGAAGGCTTTAGGTTCCAACTGGACTAGATATATGGTTGAACTCACTATGAAAATCAGCATTGCTGTAATGATTAAGTATGCAAGTTTTGCAAGAAAGACTGTTGTCTTTTTCACAGGCTTAAGCATCAGGCTTCTGAGAATTCCTGTCTCATGCTCATACGAGAAGACTACTGAAGTGAGCAGGACTAGCAAAGGCGACACGAAACGGTAAATGTAGAAAAACGGATCCGTTATCATCCTGATTAAGCCGAAACAAACAAGTTTTTTTGTCCACATTTCATCCCATGCTCCAGAACCAGCAAGTCCCAAGTTGACTTCTTTAAACTGCAGTGAGAAGATAAGCAGTACATATATAGCCAAAACAAGCCAGAGCTTGTTTCTGTCCTTCAGCTCCCACATGAGGACAGTTAGGAACGACGCTTAGACAACCTCCGTACGTAAACATAATAAACCAAAGGCAACAACGCAACCACAACAATCAACAAAGGAATGTACAACGGAAAACTGCTGCCGCCACCAACAGTCGGCTTATCACTGCCCCTCAAAATGTTAGTGTCATAAATGATTAAGGAGCCGACAATCCAGCCAGCCTTCTCCCGAGAATAATCAGGTTTAACATCACCCAGAGACCCTATAAGCAACATGATGCCGAAATTTTGAGTTAAAACGTCATCAGTATAAAGATAATCAGAGATTAATAACAAACCCTTATCGACATGATAATCGTACTGAAAATTCAGTGCAAAGCCAACATCACTCTTGTCGCCTATTTTCCCTTGAGAAAATTCATAAGTGTTTTCTAAAGTAATGAATGTTTGCATAGGGTAGAATAAGGCGTTAATGAAGTCGAAGTCGTTGAAGTACCCTATAGGCATGAGATAAGAGAAAGAAGGTGAATTTATTCCATAAAGTGGTTTGACTTCACTCAATATCGATACGTTGTCCCAAGTAATCCTTGAGCCTAAGAAATCGTAGAAAGCTGTCACGTTAGTATTTGCCTCCCAAGGATAAACCCAAAATGGGCACTTACCCCAGACCACGCCAGTGTCCCTGTCAATAAGATCTCTAGTGCCTAAGTCAACCCAAACTGTGCAAGAAAGGCTGGACGTGTTAAATAAAACGGGAAGTACACTGCTTTCATTAAGACTAACCTTTAGTAAAACATAATCGCCATCAACCTCAAGCACGCTGAAACCATAACGAGCAACTGTGGTCTCATTTGGCAACCCTCCTATACGTACATTAATAAAGCAAGTCTCATTCAGCCTCACTACACCCCTCATTATAACATCGTAAACTGCGTAGGAACCAGGCGTCAACCAGTCATACGCGCCATGAACACAAGAACATCTACAAAACAGAAGAATAAATAATAAAAAAAAGAGAAAAATGGTGGTTCTCATTTAATGGTCATCACGCATGGTAACTACCATCGGGATGAATATGAATAGTTGATGTGGAATCCGTGATTATTTGACCGCCATCGTTATACTTGCACTTTGCGTATGTATAGGCGTCTGTAGCACCATTAGTATAGTCAGCTACTTCTGACCAAGCTCCTAATGATGGGCAAGGTTGTGTAAAACCTGACCAATGTGCCCATTGGTAGAAATTGCCACTCTGTACGTTTCCAGCTGCACCAGCCATACATTGAGTCCCAGCGGGACCATAGGCTCCCCACAATACGTGGTTCACGTCCCATGCTAGAACCGTGCTTACGGTGACGGCGACGCTGAGCAAGAGTATCGTTGCTAGTAATAGGTTCTTTTTCTTCATCTCCAATTTTTACTCCCGTGAATTATTAAATATAAAAAAATATTTATAAAACTTTCGTAACTATCCATTAAAATCATAGAGTCAATCTTCAAACTTACAATAAAAAGCACCATAGCAGCAATTTTTTCTTTCAGTCTGTATTCAACATTCATAAATAATATCTATGTTGGGCTTAGAAACGAGAAAAATTGGTGCACGCCTTCTGGGAGAGGTTTGAAGCAGAAAAGCGCTCAGCAAATAGGGTAAACTCCAAACTTCTCCCTTGGGCGTGCGCTTAAGGCTTTCTGTCTCACCACTCGGGTGACTTTGATTTTGGCTGGCGGTCTAAAGGCATGATGTCCGTCTTTTAGGTTTAAGCCCTTTCAGCTGAGTTGACGTTACATTCGACGTAGTACTGCGCGTTTTCCGTGTATACAGTGATGCCGATTGTTACGCCGATGTCGTTGACGCTGATGCTGTCCGGGTTTTCTACGTAGACTATCATCGTGTCGCCTGAAGCCAGCGGTTTATCGTATTCGTCAGTAGTGAAGTTCGCTACTCTTCCAGACGTGTAGAGGAAACCGCTCCAAGAGTGAGTTGAGTTGGGGCAGTTAAGCGAGGTCGAGATTGTTGTGCCAAGCCTAATGAAGTACACTGAAGTCCACGGCGCTTCGACGCCTCTGATCTGAATCTTGTCCAGAGAGTGTTCTTTGCTGTTAGGTCTACGGCCTTCGTTGACAGTAGGGCTACGCAGGTTGAAGCTGTTATGACTAGTATGTAGCACATGTCCATGAGCTGCTGTGGCACTTGAGCTATCTCGCCTAGGATTCCAGCCTCGACTCCGGGTGCCAGAGTGGCTGAGAAAGCTGTTAAGAGGGTGAACATCAGAGATGTGACGAAGCTCAAGCCTATTGGGGTTGAGACGCTTAGAAACTGGTAGAGCCTCATGCTTGCTCGGGTTTCACGTTTAACCCTTACAGCGTGGTTCACGAAGTTTGTGAGGGTTTCTAGGCATTTGGCTGTTCCTCCTCCTGACTCGACCACTTCGGCTAGGAGGAAGAAGCTCATCCTTGACAGCCAGCTTCGCGTTGGAACCTCAACTTCAGCCATCCTGACGCCGAGGTCTATTTGCTTAGCTACGACTCTCAGGAGGCTGTCGAAGGCAGGGTTGTAAATGTTCTCCTCCGCAATCTTTATGATTGCTCTGTTGATGTCGTATCCCATCTTCTTGTACTCCGTCACGTCACGCAGGAACTGCGGCTGCGCCTTCTCAAGCATGCCTATCTCCCTCATCTGGAGAAGGACTGTGGCTCCGTATATGGCTGAAGCTGAGGCTAGGCTTGTGGCGACGCATAACCATACTGGGGTTCTTAAAACGGATGCTAAGGTGAACGCGGCAGCTCCGACAGCCAAGCTAAGCTTCAAATCTCCACTTATGACGTTGTAGGTTTTGGGCTGTGCAGCGTTTACGGCTCCGAACACGGTGACCGTTAAGAAAGGTATGACCAAGGATAGAACGAGGCTGGTCATTGTTAAGGCTTGGCTTGGAAAGATGAACGCGGCCATAAGGACCGTCATGGGGAAAACGAATAGTAGGCTGATAACCATCTCGCCAATGTCCGTTGCCCTCTCAGCGTAGCTCCTCCACCTAAACGACATGTCGTTCAGGTAGTCGTCTGCCTTGGCTTCCAAGTAGCTCGCCATGTCTCCTCCACTTCTCCACTCGCTGGTGTACCCTAACAGCAGGGTTCTCATCTTCTCATTGGGATGCAGCCTACCCAGCTCCTCTAAGGCTTCAGCTGGACTTTTGAAGAAGAACTCCACATTCCGTTTACACATCAAGGCGTCCTTCTCAACCTGCCTAAAGACGCTTCTGCCGACGGTGGAGAGAAGGCTGTTGTAGAGGCTGATCCCTACACTCTGCAGTATGCTCGCGTAAACCGTGAAGAATGGAACCTCATCTTCTAAGCCGCGCCTCCTGTCCCCAACGGCGCTTCTAAGCTTAAGCTTGGGATAGGCAAGCGGGAATGCAGGTGCTGCCATGACTGCTAGAAAGACTGGATGAACCAGAAGGGCTAAAGCAACTCCTACTGGGACGGAGACGAAGAACGCTACCAGAGCATAGAAGAGATGTTTAGCCGCAAACCTGTAAGGACTTAACGTTTCGCCAGCCTCCAAGACATCCCTAGCAACGCCTATACCTATCTTCCCAGCGAGCCTTTGCAGGCGTCTATGCTTGGATATGAAGGCTGCGGAAACGGCTTCTGAGATCGGCTTGACCCTTGGTTTCCCAGGCTCAATAGTCAGCTTCGGCTTTGATATGCGTCTTTTGATGGGCGTTAGAAGCGTCAGCCTAAACCTCCTCGGCAGCCTATAAGCAACCTCCACGAGAAGCAAAGCTGACAGCCCAACGGAGGATCCGAGGAGTATGGATGCGAGGAGTTTCGAGTATGCGGCCTGCAAAGGCGAGTGGAAGGATTCTGTGGGAATGTTAAACGTTAAGTGGTAAAATATGAAGCTCAGAGTTACCGTGGCAGCGAGGTCCAAGTATATGAGTAGCCTAGACCGGAACTTCAAGTGTTCTGCCTCCTCGCGCCTGAAATGTAAAACCTTCTGATGGTTTCTGAGAACTCGGGGTAGCTAAGCATGCCTCCATCAACAACTTTCCCGAGATACTTGGCTCTACGGCTCAGTTCATCGGCGAGTTCCCCTTCATCCCAGCCTGTAAGCCTCATAACCGCGTTCAGCCTGTAACTCCGTTTCACAACCTCCTCTGCGCTTGTAGGCGTGAAGCCGTCGGTTCTAGCGTCCCAGGTGAAGACGCGCTTTAAGGATAGCTTACCGTCTTTAGGCTCAACTTCCGTTGCCTCTAAGACTCGCCTGACAACTTTGCCTTCAGCCGTCTTAACCCTGTTGAGCAACGCGAAGCACCAGATCAGCATCAACCCGCCTTCCTGCACATCCATGGGTGGACTGCGCATCCGTACAAGAGCCGCTTCTGGGCCTTCAGCGTGAAATGTGCAGACGCACCCGTGCCCTAGCGCGGCGCCTTGGATGAGCGCCCTAATCTCTTCGCCTCTAACCTCTCCCACAACGATGTAGTCAGGCCTGTAACGCAGGCTGAGCTTCACAAGGTCTTGGAGGTCAATGTCGTACTTCGCTTCTGTTATGCTGTACGTGTGCCTAGCCTTGAACCTTTGCCAGCTCGGATGTGGAAGCCTGAGTTCAGGCGTGTCTTCTATCGTAGCGATTTTGAGCGTCGGGCTGATCATCGTGAGCAACGCGTTCCCCAGAGTTGTTTTCCCGCTTCCCATGGGTCCAAGAACCATTACGAAGCCTCGGTACTCTATGAGAAGCCAGAGGTAGGCTGCTAGGAGAGGCGTCAAAGTTCCAATCTTGAGCAGGTGAGCCATACTGAGCGGCAACTCGGGGAACTTCCTGATGCAGAATGTTGAGCCTGGAAGCGTGACCTCATCCGCGAACGTCACAGCCAACCTGTGGCCTTCCTTAGACATGGCGTCCGTGAAGGGTATGGCTACGGTCGCGCTCTTGCCAGTCCTCTGGGCCAAACGCTGGACGAAGTTTCTGAGGTTGTCCTCGCTCTGGAAGGCTACATTTGTATCGAGCCAGTCATATTCCGTGAAGCGCCTGTGGATGATCGTCACTGGCGTCCCGTAGCCAGTACATGAGATCTCTTCCACGTCTGGGTCGGTCATAGGCACATGTATTGGACCGTAGCTGAAGGCGTCCCGGGAGATATAGTACCTGTACTTCTGGAAACCCTCTTGCACGGCCTTAACTATTCCAAGGTCTTCTGCGGCTTCCCATATGAAGCCCTCCACATACTTCAAGGGGTCTTCAAGCCTTGCAGCTGGCCTGAGCGAGTAGAAAAGGCTCTCCACGAGAAGGCTGTAGATCCTCTGCTCTTCAGGGCTGAGCTCGGGTTCGCCGACAACGTAGAAGCCTTTACCATCATGTTCCAATATGAAGACTGTTGCTTGATCAACTTCATACTTGTCCAGCACTTCACCTTGAACAACAGCAGCTAGAGGTTCAACCCTAAACCTCAAATCCTCAGCCTTCCCCACGAAGTCCTCAGCCTTCAACCTGAAGAACGGAAGCTTCAAGCCAAACACACCGAAAGACGAGGAGCGCAGGAGTTTTTAAGGGGAAAGAATGATTTAACTTCATCTTTCAACTTCTTGTCTAACAAAACGGAAGCATTACCGAGAGGAAACAGCCTTTTTTGGAACCGCTGAAAGCATCTTGGCGAGCCCATAACAGCCAAAGTAGTCAAATCTATGCTGTTAAACCGAGGTTTGAAGAGAAAAAAAAGGTGCATAGTTTTGCGGCGCGCCTCAGCTTGTTGCTCGTCGCTTCGTCTGGAGGAAGTTTGCAGCTGATATCAAGGTTGCTGCCGCTGCCAAAGCCACCGTCATATACATTATTGTCGACACGCCTGTTGCGGCTGATTCGGCTCTAATGGACGCGTCTTCAGCCGTTGAAACCAAAGCTTCGATTCTTCCTATTCCTGGAACCAGTATGTTTGCTATGTTGCTGTCTATGGATTCAAGTGTGCCGTGAAAGCTGCCTAGACAGGTTGCTATCGTAACGTTTAACCCTTCAACCGTGGCTATTCTCGCGCCCAGCTCATTTATGCTGACTTTAACCTCTCCGAGATCAGTCTGCAACGTTGCCACTGTTCCGTTAAGGTTCTTGATTGACGCGTGTGTCGCGGTCAGGTTTCCCGTCAATTCGCCGATGCTGGTCTCTATCGTGGCAGTACCGTTCTGAACTGAAGTTATTTTGCCGTTCAACGCTTTGAGTTCAGCCTTAATTGTGCCCATTTCTGATTGTATTGACGCTACACTGTTTCTGATGGTGGATATGTCTCCGCCCAATCCGGAGACGATGCCTTTAACAGTTGCCAAGTCGGCTTTGACCGTTCCAAGGTCGGTTTTGATAAGCACTGTGTCGTCTTTGACGTCCACGATCATCGCGTTCAACTCATTGAGCCTCAATTCTATCTGTCCGACGGCGGTGTCGATGTTGGCTAACATCTCGCCCTTAGCTGTTATAATCGTGTTTGTTAAACGTGCCTCAACTTCGTCCAGTTTAGCCAGAACCTCACCTTTAGAGGTCTGGATGAGCAGGTGCAGGTCGTCGGCTTTCTGTAGGACACCCTCTATCTTTACGTCTAGCTCAGCCATTCTTTCCAGAACCATGTTCAGCGAAGGCTTCTCTAGAACCTCAAATGTTCCGGCTGCATTCTTCTCCTCTCCAGGATAGAGCGTCAAGTAAAATGTTGCGTTCCACGACCATGTGCCTAATTGGGCGTCGCTTGGAATGATAAGGGGTAAGGTAGCCATGTCGTACGGTGCGGCCCAAACCCCTCTAATGTTCACGAGGTCGGCCGCGTCAATCGTAAATGTTGTGAACGGGATTCCAACTGGATCTGTGGTCTTTATAGTTATGGCTGTTCCAGGTTCGAACTGCAATGTGCTGTTCAGGTAGAAGCTGACTGTGTCGCCTTGAAGGTAGGCTGAGATTCGAGGCTTGATCGCGACTGAGTGGACGGTGAAGGAGGCTTCAGCTTGAAGCCCATATTGCCCATACACTTGGTCAACGGCCTTGATTGTATGCGTTCCCAATGCAGCATCAAGGGGAATGTTGAAGGTGGCTGTGAAGCCTCCGTTATCGTTGGTGTATGCCGATGCAACAATGATTGGTTCGCTGAAGAAGTACACGGTTACGGCATCGTTTGAAGCGAAGTATGCGCCTGTCACATTTACCTCGTCTCCGGGCAAGCCTTCTGTCGGGTT
>JAGTQT010000044.1:0-1174 GCA_018396615.1 Candidatus Bathyarchaeota archaeon | reverse complement strand
ACTGTGAATGGGGCTTCAGCCTGCAACTGACCTTTCCAGTACGTTCTGATCGTATAGTTTCTTGGTGGAATCTGTGGAACCGTAAACCGAGATGAAAAGTTTCCATTCTCATCTGTCTGGGTCTCTGCCACAAAAGTCTCGTTTCCCAACGTTGGATCATGGAAGGCCAAGGTGATGGCTTCGTTGTTTATGAGGATGCCTGAGACGGTCACGTTGATCCCTGCTGGTCCCTTAATTGGGTCAACTGCAACTATAGACGTAACTGTGAATATTACGTAGGTTGTGGCATGGTTCTTCTCGTCCTCGACGACGATGTAATGCTCTCCCGCAGATGCTGGTGGAACCGTTATCGCCGCCGAGTAGTTGTAGCCTTCGGCGTAGCCCCCTGCAAGGAGACCGCTTCTTCCATCCCATTCCTTAATCTTGTCCCAGAATATCTTGAACTGGGCGCCGATGTTCTCCAAGGTCCCGTTGACAATGATTTGGGTTCCGATCGGACCACTGTTTTGTGAAAGGGTTATGGTCATTGTTTGGGCGTACGCCGGCTGCAAAGGCAAATAGACGGAAACAAGTAGCAAAGCCAAGACGGCGGCTGAGACTGCTGTCTTTTCTTTTCTTGTTTCAATCTTCAATTTTTGCACCGTAAAGCAGAAGTGCGAGGGTTTTTAAGGCTGAAACTTTTTCCGCAACAATTGTTAGTTATTGTTATATATTACAATGTGCTAGAAATTGGATGTTGTGATATAAAATGAAAAAATCGGAGCTGCTCATGAGAAAGATGTGGATAGAGAATCTCAAGTTTGTCGATTGTCCTATTTTAGAGAACATGTGCGGCACTCTTGGTGTTAAATATGTAGACATGATTCGATACCTTCTTAGGAGAGGGTATTTGATCAGAGTTTTTAGAGGTGTATTTTATGTCAAGTCTCCTGAGGAGATTAAGCTTAGAAAGATTAATGTAAGTCCTTTGGAGGTGCTTGCTAAAGGTCTGGAAGTTAAGGGTGTTGAAAACTGGTATTTTGGACTCTACACAGCCTTAAGGCTTAACGGTGTCACGCACGAGTACTTTTCTGCGGATTTCCTGATGAATGATAAGATTTTCAGGGCCAGAGAGATGGAGATAGTTGGTCACAGGTTCAGGTTCATAAAGGTTAAGCCATCTCTCTTCTTCGGG
>JAGTQT010000043.1 GCA_018396615.1 Candidatus Bathyarchaeota archaeon | reverse complement strand
TGGACTTATGGGATGTATGAGGGTGAGCATTTCGATCTTATGGCTATTGGAACAAAATGGGTTGAAGGATGTTACTGCATGCCGAATGCCGCCCTCAAAGGAGCACTAGAATCGATGATCAAGAATTACCGATATGTGCTTATTGATTCGCCAGCAGGCCTAGAGCACCTAAATCGAAGAATAACATCGAAAGTAGATGATATCTTCGACGTAATAGATCCATCCAAGAAATCATTCGACCACATCGAAAGAGCACATCGCATAGCCAAAGAAGTCAAAATAGACTTTGCAAATTTCTACGTTGTTGGCGGCTTCAGGTTTCCTAATCATCTGGAGAATGAGACCTTGAAATCTCTGCGTTTCAGATATCTTGGAAAGATAGCCCATGACGAAAATGTTGAAAATAATGTGTTAGCTGGAAAATCCCTCTTGGATATTTCCAGAGAATCGCCCGCGTTTATTTCTGTCACAAAGATAATGAAAGAGGCGGGATACGTCGATAACATTTAATTAAGAATTTCTGTCCCTCAGCGCACTTTTTTATCTGTTATAAATGAAGCATATGTAATGGAAAAATGTTCCAGAAAGCTTTAAGGCAACGTTCTCCTATTCATTAGTTTCTACACCGTCGGGGTTGCATCTGCATTTGGCTCGAAAAGGCGTACATGTAAAGATTGATGAGTTAAAGAGTGATTTTGGGCTTTTAAAGAACTTTGAGCTTTCTGTTGGGCGAGTTATTGAAGAGAAATGGACTGAGCCAATGGGGCCTACGCCATTTCCATCAGTGATTGCTTTGAGAGACTGGGACATGAAGCTTCTTCAGCGCTACAGACCCTTTTACCTTCCTTACTGTGATGTATGCTGCTTATGCACCTTTGGCAAATGTGATCTTACACAAGACAAGAGAGGGGCATGCGGACTGAACATGGCCAGTCAACAGTCAAGAATCGTTCTTCTCGCCTGCTGCATCGGAGCTGCAACACACATTGCACATGGAAGACACTTGGTGGAGCATCTTATTGAGAAATATGGCCGTAACAGCCCGCTTGACATAGGCGGCTTGAACATAGATATCGAAGCACCGGTAACTCGCTTGGTCTGCGGCATCAAGCCAGAAAAGCTAAGGGACTTGGAAGATGTACTTGACTATTGTGAAGAACAGGTAACTCGGTTGCTTTCATCGACGCACACGGGACAGGAAGGCAGCAATTTAGATTTTGAGTCCAAAGTTTTCCACGCAGGCATGGTTGATCAGGTAGGTATGGAAGTCGCTGATATCGCTCAGATATCTGTTCTCGGTTTTCCTAAAGCAGACCCTGAAGCCCCTTTGGCAGATCTGGGATTCGGCATAGCAGATGTCTCTAAACCGACAATACTTGTTATTGGTCATAATG
Source organism: Candidatus Bathyarchaeota archaeon (assembly GCA_018396615.1). Lineage (GTDB taxonomy): Archaea > Thermoproteota > Bathyarchaeia > Bathyarchaeales > Bathycorpusculaceae > JAGTQT01. The sequence goes on along the minus strand of JAGTQT010000043.1, from coordinate 9,908 downwards.
TTCCTTCTTCTGTAGGCATAGTTGATTACCTAACCGAAAAGGGATTGGCAGGCAAGGTTGAAGTTGTGGGCATATGCTGCACGGCGCATGATATCACGCGTTATAATTCCATGGCAAAGATTGTCGGTCCAATATCGTGGCAACTACGATACATACGAAGTGGACTAGCAGACCTTATCGTTGTGGATGAACAGTGCATTCGGGCAGACACGCTGATTGAAGCGCAAAAAGTGAAAACTCCAGTTATTGCTTCAAGCGAGAAAAACTGCCTAGGACTTGAAAACAGAACAGAAACGCCCCCTGAAAAAACAATTGCGGATCTAGTTGAAAACAGGGTTCCTGGAGTGCTGATTCTCGACAGCGACAAGGTTGGAGAAGTCGCCGTGGAAACAGTTATAAAAGTGGCTCCTAAAAGAGGCAAATTCAAGATTATTCCAGAAATAGAAAAAATAATTGAGGCCGCAAAGGAGTGCACTGAATGCAACGAATGCAGACGTGCTTGCCCGAACGATAAGCCAATACCAGAAGCCATGAAAGCTGCTGCCAAAGGCGACCTTAACCCACTGGCCGAAATACTTGAAAGCTGCGTTGGCTGTGCGCGCTGCGATAGTGCATGCCCCAATGATTTCCCACTGCACAGTTTTATTGTAAAAGCTGGGGAAGAGAAACTGTGGAAAGAGAAATTCAAAATGCGCGTGGGTCGAGGAGCAATTCAAGACGTGGAAATAAGAAACGTGGGACAGCCTATAGTTCTAGGCGAAATTCCAGGAGTCATAGCTATCGTAGGATGCTCTAACTACCCTCAAGGCGGCGAAGAAGTTGCAGAGATAGCTGAAGAGTTTGCCAAACGCAGATTCATAGTAGTTACCTCGGGATGTGCCGCCATGTCTATGGCTATGGTTAAGGATGAAGAGGGAAAAACCTTATACGAGAAGTACACTGGGGCGTTTGATGCCGGCGGCATCGTTAACGTCGGTTCCTGCGTATCCAACGCGCATATAGCAGGTGCAGCAATAAAAATAGCTAACATTTTTGCAAAGAGAAAACTGCGTGCAAACTATGAAGAGATTGCTGACTACATCCACAACCGAGTGGGCGCTGTGGGACTTGCTTGGGGTGCCTACTCCCAGAAGGCAGCCGCAATAGCCTCGGGCTTCTGGAGGCTAGGTGTGCCGGTGGTCGTAGGACCTCATGGCTCTAAATACAGGCGCATGCTGTTAGGCAGGCAGGACAAACCGGAAGACTGGTATGTTCTTGACGCGCGAACAGGCGATAAAGTGTATGTTGGGCCTGCCCCCGAACACTTGTTCACAGCGGCCGAAACTAAGGAAGAAGCAATTGTGCTTTTAGCAAAGCTGTGCATGAGGCCTAATGATACGTCAAAAGGCCGTGCGATAAAGTTGACTCATTATGTTGATTTGCATAGGCGACTATTCGGCAGTCTGCCAAGCGATATTCATCTTTTCGTTAGGAACAATACTGACATACCCATCACGATGAGGGACGAAGTAGTTAAGGTGCTTGAGGAAAAAGGCTGGCAGGAGCAGATGATTCCAGATCCGACATTGCTCCCTAGACTTGTTAGAGAGAAGAAGGGATAAGGCACATGAGCGCGAAAGAGGAATCTTGGCAGAGAGCGGAAATAGCGGGGCCGAAGAAGGCGCTTTTGATTTTGAAGCCTGAAGTGGTTGGTGCGATGGTCAAGAAGGCGAAACGCCCCATACTTGTGGTTGGGCATCTGGCAGCTGAGGAATATTCTAAAAGTGTCAGAATGATTGATTACGCTGTACGCATAGGCAAAGCTACAAACATGCCCGTGGTAGCCACGGCTCACACGGTAAACGAGTTCATAAAAGAAGGTTTCCCGGCAACAAGCATGTCGGCAATGGACATAGGCAGCAGGCTAGCTGATTCGGAGTGGAAAGGTTTAGACGGCGGTGGATCCTACGACCTAGCCTTATTTATGGGTCTCCCGTATTACATGGAGTTTGTGATTCTGTCTGGACTCAAGCATTTTTCAACAAATCTAAAAACTATAAGCCTAGACAGATTCTACAATCCGCACGCATCATGGTCATTCCCAAACCTTTCAGTCAAAGACTGGAAGGAAAACCTTGAAACAATACTAGCTAAACTAGGAGAAGACCGAAAAGATGTCAATGTTTGAAGACATACCCGTAGAAGTAGGCGTAATCTACGAAGGCGAAAGAATCCGCAGAAAAGACATGCAGATAGAGCTCGGAGGACCAGACGTAAAAGAAAAATTCGAGCTAGCCAGAGTCAAAAAGCCTGAAGAAATCGAAGACGGCAAAACCACCATTATTGGCCCTGATATTAAGGACATGGAGGCGGAAAAAAGCTACCCATTCGGCTTGCTAATCGAAGTTGCCGGCGCCAAGCTTGAACCAGAACTTGAGGGTGTAATCGAGAGACGTATTCATGCTTACTGTAACTTCATTGAAGGTTTCATGCATCTGAATCAGCGGTATGACATCTGGCTCAGACTAAGCAAGAAATCTTTCCAGAAAGGCTTGAACTCCTTCGAATACATAGGCAAGGTTTTGCAGAGACTTTTCAAAAGCGAACTGCCGATCATTGAAAAGATGCAAGTGACGTTTATCACTAATCCTGAAAAAGTGAAACCGCTTTATAATGAAGCCCTAGAAATTTACGAAACAAGGGACGCTAAGGCCAGAGGCTTGAAGGACGAGGAAGTTGACAAGTTTTATGGCTGCGTGCTATGTCAGTCTTTTGCGCCGACACATGTCTGTGTTATCACTCCTCAAAGATACTCTAACTGTGGCGCCATAAGCTGGTTCGATGGAAGAGCAGCGGCAAGTGTAGACCCAAAAGGCCCAGTCTTCACAATTGAAAAAGGCGAGATGGTTGACCCTGTAAAAGGAGAATTCTCGGGAGTAAATGAGGCGGTTAAGAAAAAATCTCTAGGGGAAATTACAAAAGTCTGGCTTTACACAGCCTTTGGCTATCCTCACACTTCCTGTGGCTGCTTTGAGGGCGTTGCCTTCTTCATTCCAGAAGTTGACGGCTTCGGCATTCTGCACAGAGGATACAAGGATACCGCAGTAAACGGATTGCCCTTTTCAACTCTTGCAGACTCCACTGCTGGCGGACGGCAAATAGATGGTTTCCACGGCGTATCCATCGAGTACATGCGTTCCCAAAAGTTTCTGCAGGCAGACAATGGATGGAAACGCGTCGTCTGGATGCCCAAGGAAGTGAAAGAAAGAGTAAAAAGTTTTATCCCAACAGAGCTTGTGGATAAAATCGCCACAGAAGAACAAGCCAAGACAATTGACGAGTTGAAGGCATTTTTGAAAGAGCGAGGCCACCCAGTTGTTTCAAGCTGGAAGGAAGAAGCAGTAGCCGTCGAAGAGACCGCTCCATTGGAAAGTGAAGAAGCCCCTCTAATCCCTGTGGCCACGGCGTCAACTCTACCTATTACCGCAGGCGGCTTCAAGATAATCCTAAAAGACGCCAAGATATACGCTAAGAAAGTTATCATCCGATCGGAGAAGAGCGAGAAAACTAGAAAAGGTGAAGGCAGTGCCAAAAAATGAGAAAGACGAGAAAACCATAGGATTGAAATTAAGCCCGAACTTGCTTGAGCTTCTGGCAAGGCTTCAGGAAATAGAGCTTGAAGATTTCGAAATGAATGTGGGCGATCTAGAAATATGGATACAGCCGGGCGCCATCAGTGCACCTGCAGTTGCAAGACCTAAACTGATCGTGCCTATGAAAGCTAAGCCAACAGGGTTACTTGAAGCAGATTTTATTCCTCCAATAGAAATCTATCCCGGCAAAGTCGCCGAAGTCAAGTTGGGTGCTACAAAGAGCGAGGGTGGAACGCGTGGAAAAACATGCGTTATAGGCGGCGAAGTTGCACCAGCGTTCTACAGCTTTGAAAAACCAATGCCGCATCCTCCAGTAATTTCGGTGGATGTCTTTGACATGAAAGTTCCTTTGGCGAAAGCTGTTAAGATGCATGTGAAGGATGTGTTGGATGACCCCGCGGCTTGGGCGAAGCTTGCAGTTGAAAAGTTCGGCGCCGATCTTTTGACAATTCACTTAATAACCATAGATCCACTCGTTAAAGATGCTTCTCCAAAGGAAGCAGTTAAAACAGTTGAGAGAGTTGCCCAAGCAGTTGACGTTCCCCTCGTTATCGGAGGCTGCGGAGACCCTGTTAAGGACACTGCTGTTTTCGAGGAAATTGCCGAGACTTTTTCTGGCGAGAGGTTTCTGATAAGTTCAATAACTAGGGACATGGATGTGGAGCACTGCGCGGGCTTTGTAAAGAAGCATGGGCATGTGGCACTTTCTTTCACGCCTATGGATCTTAACATGGCAAGAGAGCTTAACCGTCGACTTTACGATTTTCTGCCAAAAGAAAGCATTGTTATGGATTTAACGACAGCCGCGCTTGGTTACGGTCTTGATTACGCCTTCACAAACATGGAGAGAGCTAGACTTGCAGCGTTGATGGGTGACCCAGAGCTGGCGCATCCCATGTCCTCTGGAACAACTAACGCGTGGGCTGCAAGAGAAGCTTGGCTGGAGATGGCTCCTGAATGGGAGCCCCGAGAGCTTCGAGGACCACTTTGGGAAGTAACAACTGCTTTAACTCTTCTGCTTGCGGGCGTAGACCTGTTTATGATGATGCATCCAGCAGCCGTAAAAACGCTAAAAGATGTTACGCAACAGTTGTTGAGCCAAAGTTCTGGTAACGCGGATAAGCTTGTAGAATGGGTTTCGGCAAAGATCTAGATTTGGGGAGAGTAAGACATGAGCGAAAGAGAAGCCAAAGGCAAGGCAGGCATAAAGGAGCTAAGTCCTATAGATGTTTACAAGCTTCTTCCTAAGACAAACTGCAAAGAATGCGGCGAAGAGAACTGCATGGCTTTTGCCACAAAGCTTGTGAACCGCGAACTAACCGTAGAACAGTGTGCACCACTCTTGAAGAAGGAAAACGAGAAAGCCTACAGCCAGCTAAAGGACATGCTAAAGCCGCCAGTAAAAGAAGTCACCATCGGCGAAGGAGATAAAGCCGTGAAGATAGGCGGGAAGCTTGTTATGTACCGCCATGAATTCGCCTATTTCAACCCTACCGCAATCGCCATAGACGTTACTGACGAGATGGCTGACGAGGAGATACTTAGCAGAGTAAAGAAGACGGAAGGGTTCAGCTTTGAATACATTGGACAGACACTCAAACTTAACATGATAGCCGTTCGCTCAACATCAAACGATCCAGATAAATTTAAGGCAGCTGTGAAAAAAGTAGCAGAAAACACGAAGTTGCCACTAATCCTGTGTTCGCTGAACCCAAACGTTCTAGAAGCAGGGTTGATGGCAACGCCCAAGACTAGACCTCTTCTATATGCAGCGACAGACAGCAACTGGAAAGAGATGGCTGAACTCGCCCTGATGTATAACTGTCCATTAACAGTTTTTGCGCCCAACAACCTGAAACTGCTGAGGTCGCTTGCCAAAACCTTGATAGCCTATGGGGTTGAGAACCTCGTGCTTGACCCGGGAACCTTTGCAGGCGACGGCGTGGCTGACATGCTTAACAACTTTGCAATGATCCGCCGCAGCGCCATAAAACATGGCGACGAGCTTCTCGGCTTCCCAATCATGGGCGTGCCTCTAACAGCTTGGGTAGAGAAGGGCGACGCTCCAGAAGAGCTTGCAAAGTGGAAAGAAGCATACTTGGCGGCGATGCTGATAGTGCGTTTCGCAGACATTCTAGTCATTCATAATGCTGATGGCTGGGCGCTTCTGCCTCCTGTCGTCTTACGTCAAAACATCTATACTGATCCACGCAAGCCTGTAGCTGTTGAGCCAGGCCTGAAAGTGTTTGGCACACCCGGCGAAGATGCACCTGTGATGTTTACGACAAACTTTGCCTTAACGTACTATACTGTGGCTTCCGACATCGAAAACGCTAAAGTAAATGCCTACCTTCTTGTTGTGGACACTGAAGGAATCGCGGTAGACAGCGCTGTTGCAGGTCGAAAACTCACGGCTGAAAAAGTCGCTGATGCCATAGAAGCTTCAGGCGTCGGAAACAAGGTAAAACATAGGAAGCTTATAATCCCAGGCAAGTCTGCTCGTTTGAGTGGCGAAATTGAGGAGTTGAGTGGCTGGCAGGTCATTGTGGGACCAAGAGACTCGTCAGATATACCGAAATTCCTTCAGGAAAAATGGCAAGCATCCAATTAGGTTGGCTGAAATAAAGCGGAACGCAATGTTTGCGCATAGTGATGCTGGTTTAATCTGCATGGACGTATACTCTTGGGAGATATTGTTTATTTAAGGGATATGATGTATTTTATGATTTAAAGTGCGATTCCACAGCTAATGATGCTAAACATGTAGGTTCCTTTCATGATAAGTAAATTAACAGTATTTTAGACCATTGAAAATCTTTTATTCAAATGACTAGGTAATAGTTCGTTAAAAGGAGCTGTTGGGTGATGGAAATTTCGAGAAGAAAATTGTTTGGAATTATCGTTTTACTAATGATCGTGACCGCGACATTGGTATTTATCTTTACTCAGATATTTTCAATTTTACACGCCATCAACGGGTGGCATATACCCAAGCGCTGCTTCGTTCACAGTTTGGAGGGATGGTACCTATTATTTTGCCAAAAATGCCAATGGAGAAATTGAATATAGCTCACCAAACTTTACACGTTTGATAAGTTCATGCATGAACAATTTATCGACTAATGGAGGAAAAATATTTCTTAAGAAAGGATATTATGATGGGACAATAGTTATAACTCGAAATGGATTAATAATTGAAGGAGAAGGCTCATCATTTTCTAGTCCCCCTCAATGGTCACAACCCTTAGCATTATACGGAACAGTAATTAAGCCACGTTCTGGACAGAATGGGATTTTAATTAGTGGTTCTAATATAAGCGGAATTGTCATTAAAAATTTGGGAATTTGGTTTGAAACTTCCCCGACGGGTGATGGTATAGCTACTGATGGCGGAAACTATTTCAATGTCGAAGATTTGCTGATAGAAAGCGTAAACATTCTTAATCACGACGGCAATAAGCATGCTATAAATCTTGAGAATTTCCTTGAGACGACGGTAACACATGTTAATAGTGCTGGTGGAGGGCTGTTGTGTTTATACGCTAATTGGGACAATTTTCATGCTGGAGACGCGGTATTTTCTAATATGTACGGTCGTATATCGAAGGCGATGGACAGTGATCCTAATGGAGCAAAAGGTTTTCCATTTATTGTAGCTCGTAACGGAACAAGAGGTAACTGCTGGATCAATGATATTGTTTTTAATTCAATACTAATGAATAATCCGACTACTCAGACTGATGAAGACTTTTACGGTGTAGTAATATGGTCTGGCCGCAACCTTGTTTTCAATCATCTTCACTTTGGAGGCGTTGACCACGGATATAGCTATCGATGGATAGATATAGGTGATTCGTATTGTGTAACATTTATTTCGCCGTATTTTTGGAGTTATGAAGAGGGATACATAAAAAGTCAACATACAAACTATAAAGTTACTTGGGTAAACCCCACAATAGCTGGTAGCGCAAGTGTCGTCTCTGATGGTAATCAGACTGATCTATGGATAAATCCTGCAATCTACGGCTCAATTTCAAATGATACTATCGCGGGGTTTGAGAACCTTGAAGGAAACTCTGGTTGGGCAATAATATCAGCCGGCTCGTATAACGTTACTGTACAGGCGAGATTTTTTAGTCCATATGACAGTGTTAGTCTAACGATAATATCATCTTCAGCTTTACAAAGTGGTGAGTCGCTGGTGGTTTCCAGTTGGGATTATACGAACAACAGATTTACGGTAAGTTGCTTGGATCGCTTAGCTGCGAGCACCTCTATAATGTTTTTCTGGAAAGTGATACATAGCGCTGGCTAAATTCCCATGACAACACAGCCAAATCAAAAAGATCCAGCACAATTCAAACTGTAGGACGGAGTGGTTTTGGTAAGTTTAACTATAAAGATTATAGCGTAGTCCCCGATTCTGAAACGATGTACATTGATCAAATAATGACCCCTTGGGGAATGCTTAATTAAGGGCTTGGACTAGTTGCTGTGCGGATGGATGACACGTGAGTGAAGATATTTCGCAGCTTCCTCCTCAAGTTCAAGAACGTTTGCTCAGATTTCAGCAACTTCAGCAATCTCTTCAATCGATCATGGCGCAGAAGCAACAAGTAGAGCTCGAGCTTACTCAGATTGAGCAGGCTCTGGCTGAACTGCAGAAGCTGGGAGAAGAAGCAGTAATCTACAAGACAACAGGATCGCTTATGATAAAGTCAGAAAAGGGAAAAGTCACTGCCGAGTTGAACGAGCGCAAGGAACTCCTCAATACTCGGGCAACAGTCATCGGTAAACAAGAAGAGCGGGTACGTACCCAGCTAAAGGAGATACAGTCAAAGCTTCAGCAAGATCTAAGCCCGGTTTCGCAGCCGCAGCCCTAAAAGCTGGGCTTGGTGAAAACCTTGCAAGAGTTCGGAATCTCCGAGTTATCAAGCGAACAGATTGAAGAGCTATGCTTAATTGCTGAAGAATCCGCGCGGAAGCATATCCAGTCACAAGTTCCTCTGAAGCTTATTGAGAAACTGGATGTTGCGGCAGAAGTTGACCAGATAATGCCTGTCAGACTAACAGTCGACGTGGATCTGCTGCTTTCGCCCTCCTTTAAGACTCATGACGCAAAAAAGCTTGCTGAAGAAGCCGTAGCTAGAGCCTTCGCGTCGGCTGAAAAACATTTGAGGGAACTGGCATGTCGGTCGCGCAAATAATCGCTTTATTTGAAGAATTAAAGCCCAAAATAGTTACGCTCTTATGTCACCATAATGCTGATCCAGACGCTATATGTTCAGCCTACGGTTTTGCAGGCGTGCTTAGACAGCTCGTTCCTAATGTTAATGCTGAAATAGGTGCTTCGCAGGGAATAAGCAGGCTTTCTAAGCATGTTCTCAAACACCTTCCGATAGACGTTAAAACCCAGCCTAACATAGACGGCGCCGATGTAATTGTGCTTCTGGACACGAATACTGTTCAGCAGCTCGAAGGCTTGGCAGATAAAGTGAAAGCTTCAAAGGCGCCGATTATAGTGATAGACCATCATGCGGTTCACCCAGAAACAGAGAAGATAACCAAAATATGCATAACAAACGAGCAAGCCTCCTCAACATGTGAAATCGTGTATGACCTTTACAAGCAAGCAAACATCAAGCCAACCATAGACGAGGCTAAGGCCCTATTCTTAGGCATCGCCTTTGACACTCGCCACTTTGTCATAGCTAATTCGTCAACCTTGAAAACTGTTGCGGAGCTCGTCGATGCCGGCGTGAACGCGCAAGAGACTCTTTCGCTACTCTCTTTACCGATGGATTTCTCTGAGAGAGTTGCCCGATTGAAAGCTTCAAGAAGAGTCAAACTGTTTAGAGTAAATCAATGGATAATCGCGGTATCGCATGTAAGCGCCTTTCAGGCTTCTGCCGCAAGAGCCTTGATAGAGCTTGGCGCTAACGTTGCAGTTGTGGCTGGAAAGCAGAACGAGAAAATAGAAGTTAGCCTTCGCTGCACCGCTGACTTTCACGAGAAAACAGGGATTCATTTAGGCAAGGACATAGCGAAACCGCTTGGAGAACATCTTCATGGCATGGGTGGTGGACACGTCACCGCGGCAGGAGTTAACGGCGTAGGCGAGATAGAGCTAGCGCTTAAGCATTCAATACGTCTTCTGAAGGAAAAACTGTTAACCACAAACAAGTAGCTACTCTTAAATGATACTGAAAACGCATACATTGAGAAGGCGCCCACTCGATGGCATTAATTGAAACGCAAAACCTTACATACACGTAT
>JAGTQT010000041.1 GCA_018396615.1 Candidatus Bathyarchaeota archaeon | reverse complement strand
GGAAAATAGTGATTTTTTCTCCAATTGTTTGCTTCATAAGCTGAACGTCTGATTTGTCAAAAACTTTTAGGAACCTTAAACAGGTGAAATAGACTAAGCCGCCCATTAAAACGTATACTGGAAAAAGAGTTGAACTGTACCTGATTTGTTGAGCAACATAGATAGCTGTAGCCATTATTGCAGAGGCAAAGAGTGTCTTATATACTGTTTGTTTGTCGATTTCCACTTTTACGACCTTTGAAAGGAAGTACACCGTTAAAATGAGTGTAAAGAGAAGCGAAGCTCCTCTCATGACTGCGAGTCCATTTAAGCCTAAGACTCCGAGCAAAGGCAAAAAGACCAAGCTTAAAATCACGGGTGCCAGGCTTAGGAGCAGGACGGTAAGTGTCTTTTCATAAATGACCAGCAGCCCAGTGAAGGCTGGAAGCAGCCCATAGACGAGGCCGAAGACGGCCAGAATCGCAAGTATGCTCCATCCTGACTGGTATTGTTGGCCTGCGAAAAGGGTGATGACTGGGTTCGCTGTTGATAATAGACCAAGAGCTAATGGGAAAACGATAATTGCCAAATATTTTGTGGCTTTCTTTATGCCTGAAGTTATCGTTTGTTGGTCGTTTTTTCCGTACGCCATGCCATAAAATGGGTACAAGGCTGAACCTAGAGCTGTGGCTATTGTGGCGAGGACTGTGAAGGCTTTGAGGCACACATCGTAGATGCCAAGATCTGTTAGTGGAAGGAAGGCTAGGATGATGGCTCGGTCATACCACCCATATAGAAAAGACACTATCACTGCTGCGAAAAGAGGCCAAGAAAATTTGAGGATGCTAGGAATTAATCTAATGCTTTGGTGGAACAGTGTTTCTTTACGCCTTAGAAGCTTAGCTGATGCGATTGCATAAAGGGTGATAAGTGTTAGGTCGCCTATTATCCATCCTATTACTGTGCCGTAGAATCCGTATCCGCTCCATAAAAGGAGCACGATCGTAAGCCACCTGACAGTTGTTGAAAATACGCCTATGAAAGCGATTCTTTTCATCAGGCCAGAACCTAAAAGTGTGCTGTTAAATATGGGTGTGAGACCCAAAATGAAGGAGTCGATGACCGCTAGCCTTACGAGGTCAGATCTGTTTGTTGCGCCGAAAAGGGTGTTTGATACTTCACCTGAAAAAACGAAAAGCAGTAAACATGGGAGAAATGTTACTGGAACCTTAAAGATGGCGGCTGCCATGATGTGTGCGGAGGCGTCTTTTTCTTTTCCCCTTAGTTCAGAAATAAACTTGGGCAGTGATGTTGTCAATCCGAAGTCGGATAATACTTGGACAAACGAGTTGACAAGCGTTATTGCGGTTAGCATTCCCATTTGTTCTTGGGTTATTGCCCTTGCGAGGTATGTTATTCCGAAGACTCCTATCAGGTTTGTGAACACGCTTTGGACGGTCAAATAGATTGAGCCTGAGGCTACGTCTGATGCGTCCATCGTTTTCGGTGTTTCCATCCGCCTAACCTTGTGTTACTGTTGGGTATCTCATACGATTTCTTAAGAAGCTAATTAAGCGTTTCTTGTAGCATTGTTTTTTAGTGGATCTAATTTTAGATTTGCCTTTGAATATGCAGTTACAGTTGATTGTTATGGTGAAATTTCATGTTATTCTTGGGATTTGCTTCTGGATCATATTATTTGATTGGTGAAATATTTATATTCTCCATTATAGTTATTTTTGGTATTGTTGATTGAAATGGTGGAAATAGTTATAAAGGAAGCGGATTCTCAAGGCCGCTTACTAATTCCAGTTCACTGGAGAGCAAAGTGGAAGTCTCGTAAGTTAGCGATGATAAAGCGGAAAGACAGGATTGAGATTGTTCCAATTGATTTCATTTCTCCGTCAGAGTTGTTTGACTCGATTAAGATTTCTGATGATGTGGATTTTGCTGATCCTCATTCGGTTAAGAAGGTTTTATTGGAGCAGCATTGATATTGAGGTTTCTAGATTCAAACGTTTTTCTTCATGCTTTTCTTGTTCCTCGAAGGGCATTGACCAAGGAGGAGCAGTTTGTTAAAGACGAGGCTAAAAAGATTGTGAAGATAGTTGAAGAGGGTGGGGAGGTTGTGACATCTACTGTTCACTTATCGGAAGTAATTAATATCGTAGAATCTGGGTTAGGTCTTCAAAAGCCTTTTGGGTTTCTAGCATGGATCATGACATGTGATAACATAGAAGTTCATTCTGTTTCTTTGAGGGATTATGAGGCTGCTTTTCCTCTTGCGAAAGAAAACGATGTTAGTGTAAATGACGCTTTAGCATACTCATTCATGCTTGATAGAGGCGTAGGGGAAATCTATTCTTTTGACAGACATTTCGACAATCTTAAGGGCATCAAAAGGCTGCCAAATCTTCCTAAGACAACAGGTAATCAACAAATAAGGACCTGAAGTTCAATCATTTTTTAAACAATAAAATTTATCACTTATTTCTGTTCATTTACAGTTAAAAGGCTGAAATTGATGGACCAGCATTATTCAATATAGGTGAATATTAAGCGAATAATAGTGTTTATTGAGGGTGTGCTTTGAAAACATGCATTGTTCTTGGAACTCGTCCTGAAATCATTAAGTTTTCGCCCATTATTCGGGAGCTTGATAAGCAAGGTCTTGACTACTTTGTTTTGCACACTGGTCAACATTACTCTTACAACATGGACCGCGTCTTCTTTGAGCAGCTTGAGCTTTCTGAGGCTCGGTATAATCTTGATGTTGGTTCAGGTAGCCACGGCGAGCAGACGGGGAAGATGCTTATAGGCGTCGAAAAAGTCCTTATGAAGGAGAAGCCTGACATCGTTTTAGTTGAGGGCGACAGTGTCGTTGGAGACACCACCTTGGCTCTTTTAGACAACGAGGATAACATAAGGTTAATGACAATTGAGGAATTTGCAAAATTACATTTTCGTGAAGAGTTGCCATATCAGTCAATTAAGGAAACGGTTCTGGTGGAAAATTGGGAGGTTTTATCACTAGATCATGATGGCTTTGCTTGTTTCAAAAAGGTAAAGTCCGTTATGAGGCACAAAACTGACAAAAGAATTTTTAATGTGAAAACCCTTGAAAGCCAGGTTTCAGTGACAGAAGATCATTCTTTGCTCACTTTACAAGAGAATAAACTTGTCGAAGTTAGACCAGGAAATTTGAAGAGTCACCTATTATTAGAAAAAATTCCTGCATTAAAAATGAAAAAAAGTATTCTACTTCTAAAGTCATCATTAAAATATTCAGAATACTGGGAAAATCTGTTTCTTTTCGTTCCTAAGAAGATAAACATTGAAAAAGTAAGATTAGCGAATTCAAGGGATTACCGTAAGAATTATCTTAATAATTATAATAGGGTAAAGATATCTGACGCATACTCACTAAATTTAGACCATGATGAACTTTCTCAATGTTTTATTTCGAACAACTATTTTAGATACGGATACAAAATTAAGCCTTACTTGAACATTTCTGAGGAACTATGCTGGATTTTAGGGTTCTATTTAGCGAAGGGGTCCCTCATCAAGAACCGGGATGGAACGGTCAAAATCTATATTTACAACAAAAATATGGGAATCTTAGAAAAAATAAAGGATGATTTAGAGAAGATATTTAACATTAAGTTGCCTGCACCAAAATACTATGAATCCGCAAATGTTGGAAGATTGGTTTTGCCCCTCATACTTGTATATGTTCTAATAGAGGTTTTTGATGTAGGAATTGCAGAGAAGAAGAAAGTTCCACCAATAATTTATCATTTACCATTAAAATTGAAGGGAAAGTTTTTAGATGGATATATGGCAGGAGATGAGTATCAAAAGGAAATCGAAATCACCACAAAAAGTTTAACGCTATTCGATTCTTTAATATTCCTATTAAGAACAATGGGCATTAGGTATACAATTAAATTTTATAGGTATAAAGATAGGCGAAGAAACATTTATGCGCTGAAAATACTGAAGTCCAATAAGCATGGACATAATAGGCAGGGGAAGAGTTGCACAGAAGAACCATTCAATGATGCCAAAAATATAAAAGTGAAGGAAATCAGAGATGTGGGAAAGGGATCGGTTGTTTATGATTTATCTGTAGAGGACACAGAAAGGTTTGTTACAGCTCATGGGGTTGTCTTGCATAATACTAACACTGTCTTAGCCGGCGCTTTGGCTTCTGTTAAGCTCGGTGTCAAGGTTGGTCACGTTGAGGCTGGTCTGCGGAGCTACGACCGAGGGATGCCTGAGGAGATTAACCGCGTCTTGGCTGATCATTGTTCTGATCTGCTTTTCGCTCCGACTGAGAAGGCTCGGGCGATTTTGCTTGGTGAGGGCGTGGCTGATGACAAGATTTTTGTTACTGGGAACACGGTTGTTGACGCTGTTTTTCAGAATCTTGAGCTGGCAAAGAAAAAGGCTTCTGCGCTCAGCAGTCTCGGGCTTGAAAGAGAAGGGTTTTTCTTAGCTACGGTTCACAGGCAGGAGAACGTTGACTGCGAAGAGAGGTTTCGCGGAATCCTCAGGGGCTTGGAGATGGTTGAGGAAAGGTTTGGGCTCCCCGTTGTTTATCCCATTCATCCGAGGGCTAGGAAGCAGTTGAAGGCTTTCAAGATAGCCCTTGAAGGGTTGACGCTTGTTGAGCCCTTGGATTACCTGAGCTTTCTCCAGCTTGAAAGCAGTGCCAAGCTTGTCTTGACGGACTCCGGTGGAGTTCAAGAGGAAACATGCGTCTTAAGGGTTCCATGCGTGACGTTGCGGGACAACACTGAGAGGCCTGAAACCCTCGAGGTTTGCTCAAATGTTTTGGCAGGCGCGGTTCCTGAAGGGATAGTTGAAAAAACCGAAAGAATGCTTGAGGCGAAGAGGGATTGGCTTAACCCGTTTGGCGACGGAAAAGCAGGTAAAAGAATAGTGGAAATACTGAAAAAGAATTTCACAGCCTCTTTGTAAGTGTTCTGCCGGGATTCTGCAAAAAAATGGTCATTGCGGATGCCTTCAGCCTGAGCTGTGACTTGGCAAAACGACCAATCTAGACAGAGGAGAGTGTTTTTTCGTCTTATACAAAGCCATAAAACAAAGGAATGTTCCAGATTTTGTTAAGTAACCCAGCAACGAGGAAACGCTGGCATTTGATTTTTTCGAAAACATTAGGATTTATAAAAAAAGGGGAGCTGCCGAAAATTGGTTAGGCAGATGAGCCTGTGACCTTGAACCTGTACGTTCCGGACCCAACTTGGAAAGCCACGTAATCGTCAACCCTTATAGCAGACTCTACTCCTGAAACTCCCTTGACAAAATTCTCGTCTTTCCAAACGATTTCATTGCCTTCCATGATCACAGGTTTTTTTAGACCTATTGTTGGAACGTGGACCTCGCCTACACTGTTCGTGGGAATAACCGCCTCAATAGTCAAAGATCCTTCACCTTTACACCACTTTGATGCCACTATACCTCTTATTGTTCTAAGGGAGGCGCTGGCAAAGTTAAGGTCTCCTAGAACATGTGGTTTGATAATCACTTTCTCGAAACCTGGACGTGAAGGGTCAACGTTTAGGCCGGCTAAAGCCTTGTAGAACCAAGAGTCAACGCTGCCGAACATTATGTGGTTGTGAGAGTTCATTCCTGAACCAGTTAGATGCTCCCATCTTTCCCAAAAGGTTGTTGCGCCTTCTTTAAGCATGTATCCCCAGCTTGGGTACGTTGTCTGAGATACAATTTTGTAGGCCGCTTCCGCTTGTCCACATTTTGTTAAGGCGTCAAGAAGATATCTTGTTCCAACTATTCCAGTGTCAACATGATGGTCATGAGTGACTGTTAGGTCATGCAATAACCTTTTTACGGTTTGCTCCTTCTTGTCGGATGGAACCATATCTAAGTACAGCGGTATGCAGTTGGCTGTTTGGCTGAAATCTGTTGCCAAAACCTGTTCCAAAACTTCCTTTAGAGGCGCGTAGCAGTCATTCTTGAAATATTTTTCATTGAATGCCTCCTTAACTTTCTCAGCGAGTTCAGCGTATTTTTTAGAGTCTTCCAACCGACCAATTATATGCGCGATCTTAGACAGTAATACAACGTCCTCGTAGTAGCATAGTGTGGAGACAACCTCGCCTGGAACAGTTAAAGACTTAACTTGCCCAGGTGGACACCAATCCCCATACTTACAGAATTTCAGTATATAATTTTCACATTTGGAACCTAGGAATTCCACCCAACCCTTCATAACGTCATAGTTTTCCTCGAGAACCCTCTTGTCGCCATAATAAAGATACATGTTCCACGGAATTATTACGCATGCGGTTCCCCACGCAGGATCAGCTGGGTAAAGACTCCAGTATGGCGGAACAACGTCCGGCAGGCCGCCGTCCTCTTTTTGAGCTGCCTTTATGTCCTGAACCCACTTGGTGTAGAAGGCCGCCATCCAAAAATTGAATATTGCTTCTTCAGATGAGAGCTGCGCATCCCCCATCCATCCCATGCGTTCATCCCTCTGCGGACAGTCGGTTGGTATACTCATTAGGTTGCTTACCTGCCCCCACAACGTGTTCTTGTGAATATCGTTGATTAGCTGATTCGAACATGAGAAACTTCCAACAGGCTTAACGTCGGAATGTACCACGACTCCTTGCAGACTGCTTATGTTTGGTACACCTGGAAAGCCTGTTACCTCAACGTACCTGAAACCGTGATAAGTGAACCTTGGCTCATAAACCTCATCGCCTTCGCCTTTAAGCACGTAGGTGTCTGTAGCCTTAGCATCCCTATTGGGCACGGCGTTTATTGTTCCGTCAGGGTTAAGCAGCTCCGAGTACCTAAGTCTAACTTCAGTTCCTCTTGGACCAGCGACAGTTAATCGAGCCCATCCGGTGAAGTTTTGACCGAAATCAAAAACATAAACGTCAGGCTTCGGATTGCTTAGGCTCGTTGGCTGAAGCATTTTTACAGCTCTTATTGGTGGAAATGTTGCCTGCGAACACATTTTTCCACTTGGCGGCTCTGCAACCTTAGCGTTTTCCCATGACGAGTCGTCGTATCCCGGTTTGTCCCAGCCTTCCTTTTCCAGCCTGGCATCGTAAACTTCGCCGTCATAGAGGTCGTCGTCGACTATTGGCCCCTTAGACGCTTTCCAGCTATCATCTGTTAAGATGAGCTCTCTGCTTCCATCAGTCAGCTCTATTTCGATTTGAAGAATTGCCCTTGGCTCGCCATATTGTTTGTGAAAGTTTCTTCTGTGCTCTTTAACGTTGTATCGGCCGTTTCCAAGCATTATGCCGACAGCGTTCTCGCCTTCATTCAGAACCTCGGTAACATCATACACGGAGTATAGCACTATTTTTTCATAATCTGTCCATCCTGGATCGAGTTGGAGGTCGCAGACTTTTTGCCCATTTATTCTCAACTCATAGTAGCCTAAACCGGTGACGTATGCTCTAGCCTGCTTAAACTTGTCCTTAAACAAAAACTCCTTTCTGAGGAGGTTTCCCCCAGTTATCCACTTAGCCCTCCATTCTCCAGAGCTAAGGAGGCCTGTTTCGAACTTGGCGATTCTACTATAGGGGCTTGCCCTGTCCTGGTCATCCCACCACCGCACCTTCCAATAATAGGTTCTGCTGCTTTCAAGGGGTTTCCCATCGTAATCCACATTCGCCGATTGGGATGAGTTTACTTTGCCACTATCCCAGATGTCCCCAAAATCTCTACGCAGGTTTTCCTCTGAAGATGCAACAAGTATTTGATAGGATGATTGCAGGCGACCGCGCTCGCTATGCCTCAACTCCCACGAAAATCTAGGTCTAGCAGCATCAATCCCAATTGGATCAACACAGTACTCGCAGAGCAAATTCACTGGACATTCTGGAGAACCCAAGATCGGACACCTCAACAAAACATGCTAACCTTCTGTTTCAAAATAAAAGGATCAAAGAAAATTAAAGCTTACGTTAAGGTTAGGCGCAAGTCTAAAGTAAGAATCTATAGCCTAAGCCACTTCCAGATAAATTCCAAGGTGTTTTTTGATGAAGCCCTGTGAAAGGCTAATGTGAGCCTTAGAATTAGAGAAGCCTTAACGTGTATCAATGTTTGTGCTTAAGTTTCAGCATCCAGAGGAAAAAGTTGGTAACTGCTATGTTGCATGGAAAACCAAAAACGACAGGACATAAACGGTTTTCAAAGACTTTCCCGAACGAAACTAGTGGATATACCAAAAAAGTTTTGATCAAACCAACTTAAGCCTTATGCATCGGTTGTGGACATGGTAAGGCTGAAGATAGTAATGATGCTGATGGCAGAGCAGGCTTCGCATAAAAGCTAAAACAACGGTCTTTTATTAATGTTCTCGTCTTTTACAGAAAAAATGTAACACAAACATTAAATACACAAATGCTGCAAAGATTTTATGCAGCAGTTCTAGGCTCGTTGAGGACATGATTTGGTATGATTGAGTTCAGTTCAAGTTTTATTTTATCCATTCGTCAACGAGCCTTACGTAGCCGAATATGGTTTAAGGCTTTAAACTCAGCTGAAAGGGCCATACTGACCCTGGCTCCAAAATGTGTTGACGCAATAAAGAGTCCCTTGCTTGTAGACGCAGTTGCAAAGATAATAGTGAAGGTCGCTGAAGCCCTGCGCAGCCCGCTGGAGCGTTTCAGGAGCCAAGTAGCAGCGCCCTTGGCAGAGAAGATAAGCCTTATAGCCCAGAAGTGGGGGAACACTCAGGCCAAGGATTGGGCTTTTGACAAAGGCTTTGTTCAATACTTGGCCGTATGCAAGTTTAACGATGTCACGGTTTTCCGTTAAGGCGTGTGCGGTGAAAGGGTTTGGTTAGGGCTAGGATTATTGTCGAGGGCGAGGTTCAGAAGGTTGGTTACCGGGATTTTGTTCAGAAGGTTGCTAGAAGGCTTGGGGTTAAGGGTTACGTGGAGAATTTGCGTGATGGGAACGTTCAGGTTGTGTGTGAGGCGCAGGAGCCTGTTTTAGGCGCGTTTCTCAGGGGCATAGATGTTGAGGCTGATCTTATAAAGGTTGAGAAGATTCACGTGGCGGAAAGGTCTGCGCCTACGGGTGAGTTTGAGTTTTTCGAAATCAGGTATGGCAGGTTGGAGGATGAGTTGGGGGAGAGGCTGGGAGCAGCTGTTGAGTACGCTCGAACAACGAGGTCAAGCATTAGAGAAATGCATGAAGACCTTAAAGGGGCGCGGTTAGATATTAGGGCGATGCACGAAGACATTAAAGGGACAAGGATGAACATTAGGGAGATGCATAAAGACATTAAAGGGACGAGGATAGACATTAACGCGATGCATGAAGATGTTAAAGGAACAAGGCTGGACATAAAGGCAATGCATGAGGACATTAAGGGGACGAGGCTGGATATTAAGGAGATGCGTGCTGACCTGAAGGAGTCAATAGTGAACATGCATGCTGATTTGAAAGGTTCTATAGAAGGCATGCATAAGGATCTTAAGGACGGGTTTATGGGGGTTCAAAGTGAAATTAGGGGCATGCGTGGCGAAATGAATGAGTAGTTTAATGAGATGGCTGAAAGATATGACATCATATCAGCGGAGCTCGTAAGGACTAGAGAGGAGCTTACGAGGGCGGTTGATGGTCTTTTGAAGCTTATTGAGGAGTTCATCCGTCAGAGAAGTCGATAAAGGGTTTAGAGGCATTGGGTTTCTGGGTCTTGCTTGAGCCTCCAGTTGATTTTTTAGCTGAGTTGCTGGTTGGGAAGGCATGAAGTTTAACAGGGTTCTTGTTACAGGTGGCGCGGGTTTCATAGGAAGCCATTTAGTTGATACAATGATGAATCGTGGAAATGAAGTTGTGGTTTTAGACAATTTGAGAAATGGCATGCTGAAAAATGCTGTTAGGTGGCTTAACCATCCAAACTTTAGGTTCGTTAAGGGTGATATGCTTAAACCTGCCGATATAAAAAATGCTATGGACGGATGTGATATTGTTTTTCATTTGGCAGCTAATGCTGACGTTAGGGTTGGTGTTTCAGACACTAGGGTTGATTACGAGCAAAATTTTCTAGTGACCTATAATCTTTTGGAAACCATGAGGAAAAGTGATGGCTGCCGAAGTATCGTCTTCACTTCCACTTCTGCGGTTTATGGCGAGGCTAAGGTAGTCCCTACACCAGAGGATTACGGTCCGTTAAAGCCGATCTCTCTTTAAGGAGCGTCAAAGCTTGCATGCGAATCATTAATCTCGGGATACTCGCACATGTTTGGATTCAGAAGTTCAATATGTAGACTTGCTAACATCATTGGTCCGAGAAGTACCCACGGAGTCATCTACGATTTTATAAGAAAGCTTGAGAACAACCTTGGTGTGCTCGAGGTGCTTGGTGACGGAGCCCAAAGCAAGTCCTATTTGTATGTAGATGATTGCGTGGAAGCCATTCTTGCTTCTGCTGAGAATATGCGAAGCCATGTGGAAATTTATAATGTAGGGTCTGAAGATAGCGTGAACGTTTTAACGATAGCTAAGATCGTGGCGGAGGAGATAGGCTTACATTCAGTCGAGATTCGCTGTACCGGAGGAGTGGACGGCGGGAGAGGTTGGAGAGGCGACGTGAAAGAAATGCTCCTTGACATTTCTAAGCTCAAGATGCATGGGTGGAAGCCTAAACATGGAAGCGTTGAATCGCTGCGTTTAGCTGCAAGAAACATGGTGAAAGAGACCGTTAAGCCTGAGAAGTTGAAAAATCTTGTCAAGGTTGCTTCTAGAAGGTTTTGAATTGTCGGGTTCAAACATCCCTAAGATGGTTAGTGTGGTGATTCCTTCTTTAAATGAGGAAGAAGGAATCGGCAGTACGATTGATGAAATACCTGTCAAAGAGTTGCAAAGAATGGGATATGATGTCGAGATTCTCGTGGTGGATGGAAACTCAATAGATCGCACTAGAGAAATCGCTGAAAAGATGGGGGCTACCGTCATTATCGAAGCAAGAAGGGGATACGGCAGGGCTTACAAAACTGGCTTTGAAAAAGCAAGAGGAGACATCATCGTAACTTTAGACGCTGATGCTACGTATCCCGCCTTAAACATACCCAAATTTGTTAGATATCTTACTGAGCAAAAACTAGATTTCATAACTACTAACAGATTAGCTTTTATGGAGAACGAAGCAATGGCGCCATTACATAAAGTTGGTAATGCCATCCTTACTCTGGCTTCTAGGATATTGTTCTTGGTTAAAATCGCTGATTCCCAATCAGGAATGTGGATTTTTAGGAAGGAAATTTTAAGAGAATTAGATTTGACATCTGACGGAATGGGATTGTCTGAAGAAATAAAGATTAAGGCTTTTAAGAAGTTTCGAGCAAAAGAGGTTCCGATAAAATATCGGAAGCGGTTGGGTGCAGCTAAAATAAACTCGTTTGATGATGGAATAAAGAATTTACTATTTCTCCTTAGACTTCGCTCAAGTTTATTTAAGAGCCCCTGCCAATAATAAAGCATATAGTATG
>JAGTQT010000040.1 GCA_018396615.1 Candidatus Bathyarchaeota archaeon | reverse complement strand
TCACTTTCTTTCACCTTCTTTTTACAGATCGAGAAAAAGCCGTAGCTCATCTCCAAGCGGGAGCCAAAAAAGTATTGATCTCCGCGCCAGCTAAGAATCCCGATATAACCATAGTCATGGGCGTCAACCATGACAAGTATGATCCAGAAAAACATAACGTACTCTCAAATGCCTCATGTACCACGAACTGTGTTGCTCCAGTGGCAAAGGTGCTTCATGAAAACTTTGGGCTTAAAACAGGGCTGATGACCACAGCGCACGCTTACACTAATGACCAGAGAATTCAAGACCTTGTACACTCTGACCTCCGCCGAGCAAGAGCAGGCGCCATAAATATTATTCCAACCACGACAGGTGCAGCCGTAGCCGCAACCCTTGTGCTTCCAGAGCTGACAGGAAGAATGAACGGCATAGCTCTAAGAGTTCCAGTGCCGAACGTCTCCATCGTGGACTTGACCTGCGTGCTTGAAAAGAACACAACCAAAGAAGAAATCAACGCTGCCTTCAAAAAAGCTGCTGAAGGACCGCTGAAAGGCATTTTGACATACACGGAAGACCCTGTGGTATCGTCAGATTTCAATCACAGCACATGCTCCGCTGCTTTCGACGCCCAGTCAACAATGGTTATCGGCGGCAACTTCGTCAAGGTTCTGGCGTGGTATGACAACGAATGGGGCTTCAGCTGCAGAATGACCGAGCTCATCGAACTCGTAGGTAAGAAAGCTGGCTTCTAGATTCACCGAATCCGCAACAAAACTCTCCACCCTCTTCAACATTTTTCTCTTCAAAAGAAGGTGAAAGAAAGTGAAATACCTAACACTAGACAACTTAAAAGTAAAAGACAAGACAGTGCTCGTGAGAGTTGACTTCAACTCCCCAGTTGACCCCGAAACAAAGAAGGTTCTAGACGACTCGAGAATTCGTGCACATGGAGAGACAACGATCAAAGAGTTAGCGGAAAAGAACGCTAAAGTTGTGGTCCTCGCGCATCAAGGAAGAAAAGGTGATCCCGACTTCATACCTTTAAAACAGCATGCTGAACTTTTAGGCAAGATCATACGCAGGCCAATCCGATACGTGGACGACGTGTTCGGCGATAAAGCCAAGGAAGCGATCAAAAAACTGAAAGGCGGCGAAATCCTCGTTTTGGAAAACGTGCGAACATGGGCAGGCGAAACCAAGGATGGAAAACCAGAAGACCATGCAAAAACAGAGCTTGTGAAAAATTTGGCGCCTCTAGCTGACTTTTTCGTCAACGATGCTTTCGCAGCAGCCCACCGCGCACAAGTTTCAATCATAGGCTTCACCGCAGTTCTGCCAAGCGCGGCAGGAAGAATCATGGAGAGAGAACTTAAGTCTCTCAGTAAGGTCTTGGAAAAACCGCAGAAACCATGCCTCTTCATCCTCGGCGGAGCTAAAGCAGACGACTCCCTTGAAATCTCCAAATATGTTCTCGACAACAACATAGCTGACTACGTGCTCACAGGAGGCGTAGTAGGCCAAGTCTTCCTAGTAGCAGAAGGCCACGACCTCGGCAAACCAACAATGCGATACCTAGAAGAAAAAGAACTCCTATGCTTCGTGCAAGGCATAAAAGAGCTAATGAAGAAACACCCAAATAAAATCAAGGTTCCAGCCGACTTAGGCGCAGAAGCGGGCGGAAAACGCTTAGAAATCCCTGTTGAGAAGTTACCCTCAGAGTATTCGCTATTTGATATCGGCGCAAAAACGGTTAACGAATATGCTAAGATGATACTTAACGCCAAGACTATAGTGCTGAGCGGTCCTATGGGGGTTTACGAAAACAAGGAATTCAGTTTCGGAACAAAGAAGGTATTTGAAGCAGTGGCATCGTCAAAAGCGTTTTCACTTGCAGGAGGAGGACACACAATAGCGGCGTTGCAGGAGTTTGGGCTGTCAAGCAAAATCTCGTATGTGAGCACTGCAGGTGGCGCATTGATAGAATTCCTTATGGGCAAGAAGCTGCCGGGAGTTTTGGCTCTGGAACAAGCAGCATTAAGAAAGGCTTAGCAATCTTCCCATTTTTTATTCTCGTGCTATTTTTTCCGCAAAATCAGCTACTTTGAGTTCCACATGCTCTTGGCCATGCTGAAGCGACTCGTATATCCGTAGCGTCTGTTCTGCAGCCTTTCGCCAAGTAAAGTACTGAAGCACTCTTTTTCTCCCGTTTTCGCCCCATCTCTTCGCTCTCTCGTCATCTGAAAGCACTTCTTTCAAGCCCCATGCGATGTCTGCCGCGTTTCCACCGTTTACGTGCACCCCATTCTGGTTCGGCTCAGCGGATACGACCTGTTCTCTAAAGCCCACTACTCCTTGGGCACCTACAACTATGGGTTTAGCCATCGACATTGCTTCAAGACTAACTATGCCAAAGGGCTCATAAGTTGATGGGAAAATGCATACATCAGAGGCAGCATAGTGTAGAATGCGTTCCTCTTCGGGGACAAACTCGAACCGGCAAACCATGTTGCCGTTTATTCCGAGACGGTTCGCTGCCTCCAATATGTCGTTTTGCTGTTCACCTTTCCCCAAAATAACAAGCTTCGTTTTAGGGTACTCCTGCAAAACAGTAGGCATTGCCTGAACAAGGTTCGTGACGCCCTTTACCCAAGTTAGTCTGCCGAGGAATAGAACCATTTTTTCATCTGGCTTTATGCCATATCTTTCTCTTACCGCCTTAACCTTCTTTGCATCGCACTTCTCTGGGTTATAGCGCTCTGGGTCCACGCCATTCCACACAACGCTTATCTTTGATTTGGGCCACCCATGTCTAGTCAAGTCTTCCTGCATGGCGTGGCTTACAGTTACTATTCGGTCAACTTTTTGAGCCGTTGCCCATTCCAAGTAAGAGACAACTTCAGACCCTTGGCCTCCGCTTCTCCCCCACTCTGTACTGTGCACGTGAAAGGCTACGGGGACTTTGGTTTCGTTTTTAGCTATTATACCTGCTATGCTGCTTAGCCAGTCGTGAACGCATACAATGTCGTAGTTGCATTTTTCCTTCTTTAACATGCTGTTGATGAATTTGGTGGCGCAGAGGATGTTGTAGATGAATATGTCGTTGAACATGCGGATGTTTGTGCCCCACTTTTTCAAATCATCGATAACGAACATAGGGAAAATGTTGCTTGCATCAACTATCAGAGGGCGGTGAACTTCAACACCCTTTATGACTTCCCGAGTTTTTAGGTTTCCCGGGTTCAACGTGAATACTGTAACATCATGTCCCATTGCAACAAATTCACGCGTGATGTAATCTGCGTAGGTGCCTAAGCCGCCGACAAGAGCTGGAGGATATTCCCACACGAAAAAGCCTATTCTCAAAGATACGCACCACTATGTTTTTGTGCAGCAAAAATCAAAGGCCCGTCGCCTCGAAAAATGTCAGGAACGGAATGATTCGGAGGCTCTAGAACAGTTTAATTTTTCGTTTTTGGTTTTCTTTCGGTTCCTGTTTGAAAGGCTCTTCAAGCTTCGGTTCTTCGGGCTCTGGCTGCAAGAATTCTGGGGTCGGTTCCTGTGGAGGTTCCGTCTCAAGTGGCGGGGTTGGTTCTTCCTTATTTTCGGGTGGGGGTGCTTGTTCTTTCTTCTTTGAGGTTTTTTCGCTTCGTTTTTCAGGAGCTTTGGCTTCCTTAGGCTCGTAGGATTTTTCAGGCGGGTTCCATGTAAAAATGGGTTGGAGTCGCAGACCCTTGTGGTCTCCCAACTTGAGGTATTCCCACTCATATAGGTCGATGCGCATCCCCTTCATGCTTTCGACTGCATGCCGCATGGCTTCTGAGAAGCTTGGTGCGATAAGGATGAGGCGTGGCTTTTCCTTGTCGTCGATCTTGTGTTTGTTGTAGGTTGCTTTCAGAAATGACTTGAACTTGTCAGCGTAGTCCATGCTTTGAATTCCTTGAATCAGCATGGTGTCGTCTTCGTTAACGTTTATCTGGAGAACTACGAGCTGTCCATTGTCATCGTGGCATAGCACGTCAATCTTTGTTCGGTCATTGATTGGTACGTTGTTGCAGATTACGGTCAAATTTTTCTCGATCTGCTCTGTTTCCTTTGCTATCATTTCTGCTAGCTCTTGCTGGCTTTCAATCTTTAACTTTTCAATTGACACTGGGGTTCACCTTGCTGTTACTATGGAAGTTAAGTTTGAATAAATAAGTTATGAACTCAGAATACGAATCCAACTTAAGCATGGTCAAAAACAGCAAATGAGAAATAACTGGTAAATCCATTAAGAAAAAGAAGAGGAAAAAAGACATTGACGGATATAGTTTTAGTATTCGAGGTTCATCAGCCTTTTCGACTAAAACGCAATTTTTTCTGGGAAAACCAGCAGTTCAAACGTGTTAAGAAAAAAAAGTTTTTTGATTATTATTTTGACCACGCAGTCAACAAAGAAATCTTCGAGAGGGCATGCAGAAAGTGCTATTTTCCCTCAAACCAAATAATACTTGAATCAATCGACAAACACAAAAGAGAAAAAAAGCAGGCTAAGTTCTCATTCAGCCTCTCCGGAGTCTTCCTTGAACAGTGCGAAATGTTCAGCAAAGACCTATTGGAAACATTCAAGCAACTCGCCAAGACAGGATGCGTCGAGTTCCTAAGCCAAACCTACTATCACTCGTTAGCTAGCCTCTACCCAGACAGAAGCGAATTCATCGAGCAAGTGAAGCAACATCAGCAGATAATGCGAGACCTGCTCGGCTACACGCCCAACGTTTTTGAAAACACCGAGTTGCTTTACAACAACGCCATCGCGAGAACCGTGGAAAAGCTTGGGTACAAAGGGATCTTTACAGAGGGCGTAGAAAGAATATTGCATGGAAAATCACCGAATTATCTCTATACACCAAAAGACTGCAGGAAGCTAAAGATACTTTTACGAAACTACAAGCTAACCGATGATATCGGCTTCCGTTTTTCCGCAAGATGGTGGAGCGAGTGGCCTCTGAAAGCCGATAAGTACGCAAGCTGGCTTGCCGCAACGCATGGCAACTGCATAAACGTGTTTCCCGACTACGAGACCTTTGGGGAGCACCACTGGCCTGAAACAGGGATTCACGATTTCTTGAGGCATCTGCCAGATGAGATTCTGCGCTGGTGGCATCTGCACATGGCAACTCCTTCCGAGGTTGTCGACAAGTACGTGTCCGCCGGGGAAATTGATGTTCCAGAACTGGGCGGAACTGTTTCTTGGGCTGATTTGGAAAGGGATGCAAGCTGCTGGCTTGGGAACACTATGCAGTGGGCATACTACACAAATCTAAGGAGGCTTGAGGCGCTTGTTAAAGAGAATGGAGATAAAGAGTTTCTGAAGATGTGGCGCTACTTTCAAACAAGCGACCATCTCTACTACATGTTCACTGCTGGAGGAGGACCTGGAGAGGTTCACTCTTATTTTAGTCCCTACGGCTCGCCAATAGATGCCTTTGTGGGGGCGCAAACCGAGATACTTGACTTCGAAAATAGAGTTCGAGAGGCATGTGTTTCTGCGGATGAGCCTTTCCTCTTCTTTACGGGCGTGGGAGAAGAGCACTTTACGGGCACTATGTCGTGGAGCTTGAAAGGGTTCCCAGAAGTGCTCAAAAAGGTCAGCGTCAATTCCATCGAGTTTCACATCAAGCGGGGAGACTTGGAGAAATGGGCAGAGAAGTCTCTAAGTGACGACGCTTTGGCTAAACGCTTAAGGAAGCTAAGGCTTTCGAAACTAAAGGGAGAGCAACTCAAACAAGCTGTGGCTAAGGCTTTCAAAGAAAGAATTGATGAACTTAGGAATCAAGCACAGTAGTCCAAGCGTACTTTTGAAAGAACATGCACACTCTTTTATAAGAAAACGTATACTAAAGGCATTCGACAGGTGAGCCTATTGAGAGAGGAGCTTCCGCTTTCGGAAAAAATATTGCAGACACTTCATAATCTCTGCGCTACGGCACCAGATCTAGCTAGACGAAGCGAGGAGCTATCGCAGGTTCTGCAAATTGACCTAGGCGAAATTGAAAGAATTCTTGATAACTATAAGGCCGAGGGTTTTGCTGAAAGCTTCATAGACAACGAGGGCAAAAAACGCTATTATCTTACTGGAAGCGGGATAATAAAGGTCTGTGGGCTTTTCACGTAGTGAATAAACGATGCTTGTGGTAATTTTTTCATGGGAATACCCGCCAAGAGTTGTCGGGCAGCTCGCCGAACACGTGAAAGCGCTTGCCGCCGAGCTTGTGAAGAATAATGTAAAGACCTATGTGGTCACTTACCATGATTATTTAACTGGAGGACATGATGACAAAGACGGAACAAGAACAGTTCGCGTGAGTAATCCTGTGCGCACACATATAGGCGTATTGACCTGGGTTTTAACCTTAAATCAGGAAGTTGAACGTGCAGCAGCCAACATCTATTATGCCGAAGGCAAAAACATAGATTTGATAGATGCGCACGACTGGCACTTTATTCCAGCCGCCGTGACATTAAAGAAAGCTTTGGGTGTACCCTTCGTCTACTCCGTGGAAAGCTTGGAAGAGCATCGTTCTCATGGTGCAAACTATCCTTTTAACATGGCTATCAAAAGCATTGAATGGCTTGGCATGTATGAAGCCAGCCAACTTGTCGTGAAATCGGAATGGATGCGCGATGAAGTAATACGCGTCTACAAAGTTCCTTCAGAAAAAATAAAGGTGATCCCGCTAAAAACTTCGCAATGGATTAGAAACTCCTTAGAAGTCTACCAAAAAGCCACTGGAGGCGTAGCTGTCGGTTGAACCGAGAACTACGTGTAGTCATGCTTTCATGGGAGTTTCCGCCGAGAATTATTGGAGGAATCTCTCCTCATGTTTATTTCTTATCAAGAAGTCTTGCCAAAACCGGTGTTAAAGTTTACGTGGTAACATGTGACTTTCCAGGCGCGCCACAGCACGAGAACGTTGATGGCGTCGAGGTGTATCGTGTGGATTCTTACAAGAATCCGTCGCCTGATTTTGCGACTTGGGTTTATTTGATGAATGTGAACATGCAGAAGGAAACGGCGGCACTTGTGAGAAGCTTAGGCGGCGAGGTTGACATTTTTCATGCTCATGACTGGCTTGTGGCTACTGCCGGCGTAGGGCTTAAACATGTTTTTCGTAAGCCTCTTTTGGCAACGATACACTCAACTGAAATTGGAAGAAGAAATGGCATTCATTTTGATTATGAGAGGATGATTCACGAGACAGAGGCATGGCTGACATACGAAGCGTGGAAGGTGATATGCTGTAGCGATTACATGGTTTCGCATGTGCAGTGGGCTTTCGGTCTTCCCCGCGACAAGCTTGTTATGATTCCCAACGGCGTCAACGTCGACGTATATGCAAAAAACATGGATGGCGACGTGTCGCAGTTCAGAAGCAGATTTGCTCTTAAAGAAGAGAAAATCGTACTTTTCGTTGGTAGATTGGTCTACGAGAAAGGCGTGCATGTTCTAGTTAACGCGATTCCGAAAGTGCTGGAAAAGGTCAACGCCAAATTCATAATTGTCGGAAACGGCTACATGAAAGACCAGCTCTCCGCACTTGTGAGAAACATGGGATTAAGCCACAAGGTTATGTTCACCGGTTTTTTGGACGACGAGACATTGAGAAACCTGCAGAAATGCGCCGATGTATCAGTTGTGCCCTCGCTTTTCGAGCCTTTTGGAATTGTCGCCCTCGAAGCCATGGCGGCGAAAAGCCCACTTGTGATTTCAGACAGCGGCGGCTTGGCAGAGATCGTGGAACATGACGTAAGCGGCGTTAAAGTATATCCTGGTAATCCAGAGTCTCTTGCATGGGGAATAACCAGAGTGCTTACCGATGAGGGGTATGCAAATTGGATAAGGAAGAGTGCCTACGAGCGGGTGCGAGAAAAATACGATTGGGACAAAATAGCACAGCAGACCAAGGACACCTACGGTATGGTCTTAGGCGAGTACTCGAAGAGTTTTTGGGCTTGACTTAAAGAGCCTTGCGTCTATAGTGCCTCGTCTAGGTAGCAGTAGCCTTCTGCCGTCTTTCTTTCCATTTCTTTAATCCATTCGTCTAAGCCTTTAGCTTTGATTTCTTGGAGTCTTTTTAATGCCCACTGGCGTTGTTTAAGTTTGTCGCATGATTCCATTTCTTCGCACTCACTGCAAACTCTCAAATTTTTCTCTTTACAGCATTTGCGAAGAAGACATGCCGGGTCGCCTCCACCTGCAACGCATGCAGGGCAGTCTCCAAAGAGGTTGATAAGTCCATCCAAAACTTTCTCGTATTCTGCGTAATGTTTGAGTGAAGGCTCCCATTTTGAGAGTTCTGGAACAATTTTGTCGAAACCATATGCCGCTATGATTTTGCGTAGGTTCTGAACCGCTTGCCTGATTTTTCCCTGTTTGATACCGCATGCGCCACAATAAAGACCGCAGTATCCCACTAAGTTCTGTGAATCAGCTTTCAATCTCTATGCCTCCCCATGCCTACTAGAGGCATTAGATAGTTAAATGTTGGCGTTTAACATGTCTCTTAATTAGCAGCTGCAACAGATGAAATATTTTTGGGCTGTGCTTACTAAGGAAGATCATCAGCTTCTCGTGCTAGGGATATTTTATTTTAATTGCTTTATCTTGGCATACATCGGCGCATTTCATGCAGTAGATGCATTCAGGATGGCTGAATTTCTCCCACGGTAGCTCCAATATTGGTACGCGCATCGGGCAGACGGCAACACAATCACGGCAGCTTGCCTTTGCACATTTAACAGGGTCTCTGCGCAGGCCTAGGAAGCTGAACCTGTTCATAATAGCCATGAATGCTCCGTGAGGACATATGTAGCGGCACCAGCTTCTAGGGACAAGCGCAGCGAAAACAAGAACTAGAATCATGATGACTAGCTGTGCCCAAAAGATCACGGGCAGCGCTGGGATCTCGCTTAGGATGTCCAAAACAGGCTTTTCAAATAATGCAGTATGGAAATATTGGATCCCTTGGGGCAACGTTGCAAACAGTGTTTCAGCAGGACTGATCGCCGTGAATGGAATACGAGCAAAAACTCCTAGCGCCCTTTCGTATCCGCTACTTATTTTTGCAAGCTTCGAAGCAGAGAAGGTTACACTAATAAACAGCGTAATGGTCAACACTAGGTACTTTCCATATAACAGCGTGTCGTGAGTTCGCGGTGCTGCTTCTTTCTTCTTGCGCTTGATGAAGCCGACTAACTCCTGTATGAAGCCGAAGGGGCAAACCCAGCCGCACAACGATTTGCCTATCAAGACGCCGGTTATCAGAAATGATGCGAGGGCAAGCCATGGGAAGGCAACTTCGTAAAACCCTAACTGCATAGCGGTGAATGCGTCACCAACAATGTTTTGCTGGTATCCCCACGTCCATAGAACGGGAAGCAGCAAAGGTAATGAACCGAGATTGAACACCATTGCACTGAAGAATATGAATGATAGAAACTGAACTATCCGTCGGTATGTGCTATACTTCAAGAGTGCTTGTTTTATTTTGTCCTTCTGCAAACTCGCGCCCCTTTCATGCGATTAACGGAAGTCTCAGTTATTTATTTTCCTATAGCTTTAACATTTCTCTACGATGACTAGAACTCTAAAGGAGCGTTCCATTTTTATCATGGAAGTTTTGCTTACGGAAAAACCACTTTCATGCCTTGTATAGGCTAAACTAGAAACGCGGCAGCAAGAAAAAGATGAGGGGTGCTTAATTTCGCTGGTTGCCGGAGAGACCCTAGGCTTTATGAGCAAGCAGCTTTATCTGACCAGCGAAATTAGACTCGTTTTGCACTTTTTCCAGTTCAAGTCTGCGAAGCAAACCACAGCTTGAGTAAATGTCTTCTAAAATCTTCTGTTCAATAACTTGGGCGCCTGAGTGTAAGAATTCCTCTAGGCCTGTGGCGAAAACGTCGATTTTGTCGGTAATCTCTTCCTTTTTAATTGAATACTTGTTTTCGAGATACCTGTATATTAGGGAGGTTGCTTCTTCTCCGAAGACTTGTTTGAGAACTTTGTCTACTATTTTTACGATTTTGTCTTCGTTTGTGGTTTGAACTATTTTTTCCATGGTCTCGCCGGCAGAACAATATCTTATATATTGCGACTTAATAAGCCTTGTCGTATACCCGTATAACACAACTACACAAAAACCCCATGCCAAACCACGGTCACATGAAGTCAGAAAGATTCATTTGTTGAACTCTTTCAGAAGCAGTCTTACCCGAAAGATTCTCCTCAAAAAGCACAAGCTGCCCATAAACACCATCATAACCCGGAACAACCTTGACCTTGCCTTCTCTGACACGCACTATTGCATCCGCAAGCCTCGCATCAACAACCTTGGCAAGCTCTTCCCTTGGAGCATCAAGCAGCACCGAGTACTCGTTTCCAAACTTGCCAACCAAAGAATTATACATGCTCCAAACTTTCTGAGTAGATGGAGAATCCACACCGAGAAACGCACATATAACCTCAGAAAGAGGAAGCAATCGAACAAAGTCAGCAACGCCTTCAGGTTTGAAGCCAAGCGGGCGATCAGCCAACTCCTCAACACGTTGCTCAACACCTTTCGTCAGCATTCTCCGACAAACGGGACATACGTTGCCAAGCTTTTTGGCTTCTTTAGGAGAAAGAGAAACATGACAGTTCCTGTGGCCTGTCCAATGATATTTTCCATAAGCAGGATCAGTCTCTATCGTAAACCTCAACTTTTGTGTGTCTTTCAGACGTATTGCCTTCACGATGTTGCGGTAGCTTGGATTTTCAAGCTCAAAAACGTTGGCTTCTCTTCCGATTCGCCATGGCCAGAAACTGTGGCTGTCGCTGTTTGAAACCAGAGTAAACCTATCAAGTGCGCTGAGACGCCAGTTCATAGGCGGGTCGGAGGAAAGCCCAGTTTCCAAGGCATGGATGTGCTTAGTCATGTCTTGGTAGCAGTCCTCGATGCTGTCAAAACCGTTGAAGGCGCCGAAAACGCTGAACCAAGGAGTCCATGCGTGAGCTGGGAAAACCATGTTTTCGCTTGAAAGCTCCATAACCTCTTCTACAAGAAGCGGCGCATCCATATTTAACGTTGGCCTGCCGTCTGAAGCTAGGTCGCCATATCTTGCCAGTTTATCATTGATTTGCTCAGCAGTCTCTATCGTAGGCGTCAAGATGACGTGGTGGATCTTTTTCACGTCATTTTTGAAGGTGAATATTGTGCTTACTTCCGAGGTAATCATGAAGTACATTAGAGAGCTAGGCTCTTTCGCTAGCCTGTATAGCCCAGTTTCCGAGTCCTGTGCAAGGTTTTTTTTCAGCTCCTTAAGCCATGCGGGATGGGTGGAGTCGCCTGTGCCAATTACCTGTAGACCTTTAATTTTTGCAAAGCGTGCTATTTCCTCAGCAGACATTTTTTCGCTTGTGGCACGGCTGTAGCGGCTGTGAATATGGAGATCAGCTATCACTCTCAATTTTTTTGTTCTCCGTTTTCTCCAGATACTTTTCAAGCCGTCTTTCCCAATCC
>JAGTQT010000042.1 GCA_018396615.1 Candidatus Bathyarchaeota archaeon | reverse complement strand
ACTTCAGCACATTCTCATGTGCCATAACCTTTGCTCCAGCCTCTTTGAAGACTCTCATACCGAAGATGTGATCCGAATGATGGTGAGTTAGAATGAGCCATAGATTTTTTTGTTTATCTGCCTTTTCTTTTGATTTGTTAAAGAGATATTCGCCATCAGTAATAGTCATTCCTGAATCAATATGGATAATGCTGTCAGAAACCAATATGAAACCAGCATTAACGCCTATACCAGCAATATGACGGAGGTCAGTAACTCCATAAACGTTATTTCCTAAGCGATTAAGTTCTGTCATTCTAATTCTGTTTCTACTTTGTTCTATATCTATTCATATTAGTTTTGTGATCTGCAAAGAATTGAAAAAATGGGGGCATAGGTTCAAACCTCCAGTTTTCCTGCATGGAAGAAAGCCAATTTTAAATAAATAATTCCAAATTAAAAAAGCGCCGAAAATTTAAACTGAAATGTAAACCTATTCCCTAGCGCTTTTTTACCATTTAAAGATACTTTCTAGGCTATTTTAAGTAAAGAAGTCCAATTTGGCGCAAGTTATCTTAGTATAGTCTTTTCACCTGTCGCAAGGTAGATCACTGATTCGCAGACATACGTTGCGTGATCAGCTATTCTTTCTAGATATCTTACTACGAGTACGCTGGAGATTGTGCACTTGCTTGTTGCCGGTGCTTTTTCGATCAATCTGTCGAGATATTCGAAATACATTTTGTCTGCTTCTTCTTCTGTTTTGGCGATGGTTTTGGCAAGCTGTGTGTCGTGGCTTCGAAGCGCGTCGATGCTTGTTCGAACCATTGTCAGGACTTTTTCGCTCATCTTTTCAATGTATTCAGTTATCCATTTTTCGCACTCTTTTAGCCCGCCAAACTGTTTAGTGATGTAGGATATGTCAAGGGCGTATCTGCTGTATCGAGCAAAATCGTAGGCGATCTTCATGTAGGACTTTATTGTTCTTAGGTCGGATGCTACTGGCTGAAACCGTGCGATTAGTTCGAAGGCCTTGTCCTCAGCCTGATCCGACATCGATACAAGCGCGTCCGACATTTTATTAACCTGAGAGTATACGCTTGTGCCGTTTAAGCATCCTTTTAGAGACAAGGAAACAGTTTCGTACGTTAGTTCTCCCATTCTGCAAAGCATTACCGAAAGCTCTTCTAAACCAGCGTCTATTATTCTGCTCATCTTTTTCTCACCTAGCCGAACTCTCCTGTTATGTATTTCTCAGTTAATTCACTCTTTGGATTTTCAAAAATATCCTTGGTTGATCCATATTCAACAAGCTTCCCCAGATAGAGGAAGGCGGTGAAATCCGAGACCCTTGCGGCTTGCTGCATGTTGTGGGTAACGATGACCACTGTATAGTCCTCAGCTAAGATTCGTATAAGCTGTTCTATCTTCGCTGCAGCCGTAGGATCAAGAGCCGACGTGGGCTCGTCCATTAAAATAACTTCAGGCTCAATTGCCAACGCTCTGGCAATGCACAGCCTTTGCTGCTGCCCTCCAGAAAGGCTTGCGCCTGATTTTCCTAGCTCCAATTTAACCTCATCCCACAAGTGAGCGGCTTTTAGGCTTTTTTCAACGATTTTATCTAGCCTATGCTTATCTACGATGCCGTTTAGCTTCAATCCGGCTGCAACGTTATCGTAGATCGACATCATTGGAAACGGGTTTGGCTTCTGAAAAACCATGCCTATTCTTCTTCTGACAGTCACCGGGTCAACGTTTTCGCCGTAGATGTCTTCTCCATCTAGCAGAACTTTTCCAGTAACTTTTGCTCGGGGTGTTAGTTCATGCATTCTGTTAAGGCATCTTATGAGCGTAGTTTTGCCGCAGCCAGAAGGACCTATTATGGCTGTTACTACGTTTCCCTTAATTTTCATTGTAATATCTTGTAAGACTTGTTTGCTTCCGAACCATGCGCTTAGATTTTGAGTTTCGATTTTGTAGCTCATGCAGCAGCCTATCCGTATTTTTCTCTGGTGTAATATCTTACAGCGATGTTAATAGCGAGTACGATGAAAATAAGAATCAAGGATGCACCCCATGCTCGAGGCAAATCAACCGTTCTAAAAGGCGATTGAGAAAAATTGAAAATCGCCAAGGGCAGTGCAGCAGTGGGCTGGGCAAAGCCACTGAACCAGAATCTGCTACCAAGTATTGTTAAGAGTAACGGCGCGGTCTCTCCAGAGATTCTTGCGACTGCCAGAAGAATTCCTGTGGCGATGCCCTTTTTGGCGCTGCTTAGAACTACCGTCAAAGTGGTTTTCCATTGTGGTACTCCAAGCGCGATTGCTGCCTCTCTAATAGTCGAAGGCACGAGCTTTATTGCCTCTTCTGTGGTTCTTGTGACTATTGGAATCATCATAATCGCCAAAGCTATGGCGCCTGCGATGACAGACCAACCTATTGCGACAACTATTAATGCCCAGCCAAATATGCCCAGCACTATCGAGGGCACATTTGTCAGAACGTCATTTAGAAACCTAGCTACCGAAGCAAGTCGAGATTGCCGGGATTCAGCCAAGTATATTCCAGAAAAAACACCGATCGGAATTCCCATAACAGACGCCAACGCCACCACGATTAAGGTTCCTTGAATCGCCGGTCCGATTCCCCCACCTGATTGACCCAGTGGAGGAATCTCCTCAAAGAAAAGATTGAAACTCATTGCCGACAATCCTCTGCCAACGGTCTCAATGAGAATGCTAGCAAGTGGAATCAAAGCAATAATCAGCGCTGCATAAGCTAGCGATATCATTATTCTATCTTCCAGTTTTCTGAATCTGTAGCTTCTCAATTCAAAGCATCTCAGCTTCCTTCGTTTTCCTCATTGAGCGCCAAATAACCAGCCTCGCTGAAGCATTCACTGCAATTGCAAGAGCAAAGAGTATTAGCCCAACTTCCATTAAAGCGGAAATGTAGACTGGGGGAGAACTGGCTTCAGTGAATTCGTTTGCTATAATCGAAGCCAACGTGGAGCCGGGTTCAAAA
This sequence comes from Candidatus Bathyarchaeota archaeon, assembly GCA_018396615.1. Taxonomy (GTDB): domain Archaea; phylum Thermoproteota; class Bathyarchaeia; order Bathyarchaeales; family Bathycorpusculaceae; genus JAGTQT01. Next base: position 8,426 of record JAGTQT010000042.1, on the reverse strand, counting down.
AGAGACGTAAACATATTGAATGAATTTCCAATGACCATTGTGATAGCCATCGTTTCTCCAATAGCTCTACCTAGTCCTAGCATTATTGCCCCTATAACGCCGGAGCGTCCATAGCTCATGACGATTCTTGCCTTTTCCCATCTAGTGGCGCCTAATGCAATAATTGCTTCTCTTTGACTGTTTGGGACAGCGGCGAAAACGTCTCTTGATATTGCTGACACTGTTGGAATAATCATTATCGCAAGAACAATGCCTCCGGTTAATACTGAAGAACCGCGTATTGTGCCTTGAAAGAATGGGAGGAAGCCTAGCGTCGCTTGCAAATGCGGATATACGTTATTCTGAAGAAACGGAATTAGGATGAATATTCCCCACAGACCATATATTACGCTAGGTATTGCTGCGAGTAATTCTACAAAAAAGGAAATTACATAGTTAAAACTCTTTGGCGTAAACTCGGAGAGTGCTAGAGCTATGCCGAGGCTTATTGGGACACCTAATAACAAGGCAATTGCCGACGTGGTCAGAGTACCCCAAACAAGCGGTAGCGCTCCGAAAGAAGGCGGAGCAGTTGGCTCCGGAGGAAATGGCTGCCATGTTGTTCCCCATAGGAATTTTATGCCATAAGTCTGAATTGACAGCCATGCCCCTTGAGTTATTTTGAAGATTATTAATCCTAGAATTATGAAAATATTGCATGCAATAAGCAAAATGATTGTTCTGAAAACTGAATCCCCTGAAAACCTCTTTTTATGGTTAGTTTTTATTTTTGAAAGAAAATTTTGGGATTTTTCGTGTTGGGTCATTGTCTTCTCTTCTATGTCCAGTCGTTAACTTGCTGTCCGTTGAAAGTTATCATCCGCAGTGTCGCTTCATTATGGGTCACAACTGCTTGCGGCAAAGGAACGTATGAAAGCCTAGAGGCATAGTGTTGTCCGTCATGAATTGCCCACCATAAGAACCATGTCAAGGCCCTAGCTTTATCTGAAGTCATTCCGGATTTGACGTCTAGCTCCTTGTAGACTAATACATAGGAAAAGCTTGCAATCGGGTAGGCGTTTTCAGCGTCTTCTACATTGTGAAGGTTGAAATAGCTTCCTACTGACGCCCAGCTTGCGTCTCCAGAAGGAAGAATCAACGATGCGGCGGAAGCTGCGGCTGCTAGTGTTTCCAATGTGGGTTCAACGAATTTGCCTGCTGCGTTTTGCACTTTCCCGTAGGGAATGTTGCTTTCTAAAGCGTAGGAAAGCTCTACATAGCCAATTGAATTCGGGTTTTGCTGTACCGCGGCTGCTACGCCTGGGTTTCCTTTTCCGCCGATAGTTTGCGAAGGCCAGTTGATTACGTTGGCTGCTCCGTATGTTGCTTTCCATGTTGCGCTTTCGTCTGAAAGGAAGCTTGTGAAAACCTTGGTCGTTCCGCTGGAATCTGATCTGTGACAGACGACTATTTCGGCATCTGGCAATGCTACACTAGGATTAATGGTTGTTATTCTTGGGTCATTCCACTTGGTGATATTTAGGCTGAATATGTCTGCGAGCACTTGCCCTGAAAAGTTGAGTCCCTTTTGTATTCCTTGGATATTGTAGATGGGCACAACTCCTCCTATTGTGATTGGGATATGTAGCGTTCCGGGTGCTGCGGAGAACTCTGAGTCTTTCATTGGTGGGTCGCTTGCGCCGAAGTCGACAGTTTTGTCGGTGAACTGTTTTACTCCGCCTCCGCTGCCTATTCCTTCATAGTTAATTTGTACTCCTGTCAACTCTTTGAATTCTGCGCTCCATTTTTGAATTAGTGGAGCTGGGAAAGTCGCTCCTGCGCCGCTTAGTATGATTGGCTGGTTGGTGAAATACATGCTGTAGACTGCGAAGCCTGCTATGACTGCGATTAGGATTGCTGCTTCTGTGAGTGCGATTATTTTGTAGTTCATTTTTGTTACATCTCCTTTTCTGTCTTTTCAGATTGCAAGGAATCGCCAGTAATTTTATATGTTCTCCCAATAATATATTGAGTCTATATAGTAGAAACGTTTATCAATAGATTTGTGATGTTGCCATATAGGCGATGAAATGGAAGCTGCTTCTAAAACAAGAGATGGAGAAGCTCGAAAACTGCAGGTGACTGGTGGATCAACTTACATTGTTTCGTTGCCTAAAAAATGGGTGGCTCGAAATCAACTACAAAAAGGAAGCTCCCTGATTCTCCGCGAAGAAAAAGATGGCTCGCTATCGTTGACGCCTTCGGGTATGGCGAAACAAGAAAAGAAAGAAGAGGCGATCATAAAAGTATCCCAAAAAGACAAGCCGGACGCAATAATAAGAAAGGCAGTCTCTGCTTACCTTGTTGGGTATAACTTAATACATGTGAGAGCGCAAAGCCAAGAACAACTCAATTCGCAACAGCGGAACGCCATAAGGGATTTTGCTAGACGATACTTGGTTGGCACTGAAATTGTAACAGACACGCCTAATGAGCTTACCTTGCAGGTTCTGCTCAGCTACCCTGAACTTACTGTTGAAAGCGCGTTAAGAAGAATGTCTATCATAACTTCTTCTATGCACCGAGACTCAATAACTGCTCTTAGAGATATAGACCACCAATTAGCTGAAGCCGTGATCGACACGGACACTGAGGTAGATAGATTCAACCTTTACATAATACGCCAACTCAAGCTAGCAATCACTAATCCACGAATCATCATAGAAATCGGGCTATCTGATGCAAGAGATTGTCTCGGCTATAGGCTTATAACCAAGTCTGTGGAGAGAACAGCAGACCATGCGGTAAGCATTGCAGAGAATGTTTTACTGTTAAAGAAACACGTAGCTGATGAGACGCTTAGCAAAATCGAGGACATGAGTACTTTAGCCATTTATGCGTTTGAAAACGCGATAGATTCCCTGTTTAAACACGACTTTAATCTAGCTGAGCGTGTCATTGAAAAAGCAAAAGAAATTGCTGAATTAGAAAAAGAAGCCATTCTTTCTTCTCAAAAAATCGGAATCAAGGAAGCTGCAAGTCTAAGATTGCTTATTGAAAGTGTAAGAAGAACAGGAGAGTATGCTAGTGACATCGCAGAAATTGTGCTTAATTTGAACGTGGAGTCCGTGTTAGACTGAGACAGAGGCACATAATCCCATGGTCACTTTTTCTTTTGTAAACTGCAGACGTTAGCAACGTAGCTGTAATAAAAAGAAATGATACCAATAGCGCTGAAAATTCTGGAACAAGTATCGGCCCATTCGGCGGCGAATAACCATCGATATTGCAGTGGGCGCGGATGGTGGCGTTTATTGGAGCATCAATTGCTCCTAAGTCGCATTGAACGACAAATGTGTTTTCAGAGCGATACGTGACTGGAAAGATTCTGTTATCGCCGCTTAGATCTATTTCAACGCGGTCAAGATAATGTGAAGGTGTTTGTGGAGAATGCGAAACCGTAACATTAAGAATAGTGTTGCCACCGTTATCCCAGACAGTCACGTCTAAAATCGCTGGAACGCCGGCAGAAACAGGTCGCACAAAAACAGTAACATATACGAGGAGTAATGCCAGAATGATTAAGCGTTCAACTTTTCTTCTCAACACTGTATTTTACTCCTTAATCATTTTTGGCGAAATTCAAGGTATAAGAGTTGTGTAAAGATAAGCGTACACAAGAAAGCCTAAAACTAGGGACAGCATCCACAACGCTATGGTTACCCGCATCAAGTTTTTTCTTTTGAAGCAGTCTTTTGTTTCCGAACGTACATGCCAAGTAGCCACAAGCCACAAGCTCAACAAGACTGTCACAGCTCCAACAATGGAGTGAGATAAAATGGCGATAGATACTGCGTGGAAAGGCTGAGTTTGGATAATCTCCTTTCCCAGCGCCGAAGGAAGCATTACCAACAGAAACGAAAACAGGTTCAGCACAGTAGCTATTAGAGTCAGAGCGCCATGCTGCCAATACTTTTTCTTTATCTTAAAGCCTATGCTAGCGAATAGAATAGCTAGAATGATAATCTGCAACACGGCGTTCATTTGTGGCGGAATCAGCGGATCCATAGGCTCTCATTGACTAATCATGTAACTTAATGCGTTTATAGATTTTCATCTCAGTATGGCAGAGGCTGAAAATTTCAAGAATTAACCTCTCATTCTTTAGCATAGATTAACTCTTGTGCTTTCTGTTTATATTTTGGTGCGATATTTTTAAATCGTTCATCTGTCTAGCATGGTATTACGTTTGAGGTTAAGCTGGCGAATGAAGCTTGCGAGGGTACTTGATCAAGCTAACAGGAGGGCTGGTTGCCCTTTGCATTGCGGCTTGGTTAATCGTATCCATCGCCCCATATCCGGAAATTAAAAGCCTTCCACTGTACACGGTAAGCACGATTTTCCGCATCTTAATTGTACTGGTGATCTCTGTTGCTTGGGGAGTCAGTTTTGGAATATTGGCCGCTACAAACAAAGTTGCTTCTGTGATTCTCACGCCCTTTATCGATCTCCTTCAGTCAATTCCAATCTTGGGATATTTCCCTATAGTGATTGGCTTCTTGTTCGCCATCGGCCCGTTGGGAATTGAACTTGCCGTCATGGTGCTGCTTTTCACCTCAATGGCATGGGCTATCTTCTTCGGAGTTCTAGGAGCAATACGGGGAATTCCCGCAAATGTCGCCGAATCTTCGCGCAGCTTTGGGCTAACAGGATGGCGATACATCCGTCACGTTATTTTGCCCGCGATCACACCTACCGTAGTCTCTGGCGCAAATCTAGCATGGTGCGACGGCTGGTTCTTTGTTATCGCGGCAGAGTGGATTCAGTATCAAGGAAGTGTTTACACGCCTCCATCTGGAGGCTTAGGCTTCTTGCTTGCCAAGGCGGCCTATGACTACAAGGACATGAGTTTGGCGGTGATTCTTCTCGCATACATCACCTTCATCGTTGTCTATTTTAACGCGTTGACGTGGCATAGGCTTATGGAAAGAGCGAGCACTGGAACATACAAGCCTGTTCTTCGGATGGATCTTTCAGGAGTGGGCAAGCTTGGAATCGCGAAAGCTACAAACTGGCTGCATTTTGGAAGGCTTCACTGGCCCAAGTCGTTTTCCATTGTTTCTCAGCGGCTGCGAAAATATACGCATGTAGAAAGGACGACGGCTATTTTTCTGGTGTTTCTTTCCACAGTCTTTGTCTTATACATTGTTCTCGGACATTTTCCCACTATCGCGACGATTAGTGAAGGACTGAGTAGCCCTCCATCAGAAGAGTTGGTTAAATTGCCCATTTTGATTGTTTTCACCATGGGGCGGCTATTTCTGGCATACGGAATCTCTCTTGTAGCAGCAATAGGAATGGGAGTTTTAGCTGCGGAGCACAAGAGATTTGCAACCGTATTCTTTCCATTATACGACATTGGGCAGGGAGTACCTATTCTGGCTTTGTTTCCAGTTATCTCTCTTGGACTTACGGGGTTTCTGGGAAATCAAGGTCTGGCTTTAGAATTGACGTGTATCATTATGCTGGTTCTTGATATGATATGGTACATGTTCCTGAACGTAGTGAGTGCTGTAAAAAACATTCCCTCAGAAATAAACGAAGTAGGACAGCTCCTAGGATTCAGAGGACTAAAAAGAATCACCCACATCGTCGTTCCATCGATACTGCCTGCCATAGTCACCGGAAGCATCCTTTCATGGGGCACCGGATGGAACACCATCATATTCGCTGAATACCTACCCTCAACAGGGTCTGCGAAGCCTGTTTCGATACCGGGAATAGGTTCTCTTCTGGACAAGGCTGGCTATGAGTATGGAAATACCGTTGTTCTTGTTCTTATGCTTGGGATAATCTCTGTGTTGGTTCTTCTGATGGAGGCTTTTGTCTGGCGACGTTTGTTAAGGAAGTTCGAGAAATATCATGTAGAGGTGTAGAAGATGTCGGTCGTTGAAGTGGAAAACGTAACTAAAACATTCGCTACAGATCATGGTAAAATCTTGGTTCTTGAGAACGTGAGCTTTTCAGTTGGAAATGACGAGTTTATCTGTCTAGTTGGACCATCAGGCTGCGGCAAATCAACCTTGCTTAGGATAATCGCGGGGCTGGAAAGAGCTGATTCAGGTAGAGTGCTGTTTCGCGGGCAACCTATCGAGAAACCGACACCAAAGATCACGATGGTCTTCCAGCTTTTCGGCTTGTTGCCTTGGAAAACCGCCCTAGAAAACATCGAGGTGCCTCTTGAAGTGCTCGGTGTTCCCAAACCGAATCGCATGCATATCGCTGAGGAATACTTGCGGATGGTGGGGCTAGAGGGATTTGAAACAACATACCCACACGATTTATCTGGCGGGATGAAGCAGCGTGTTGGCATCGCTAGGGCACTTGCTTTGAAGCCGGACGTTCTGCTGATGGATGAGCCTTTTTCCTCTCTTGATGAACTGACCGCCAAGACCTTGCGCGAGCTTGTGCTTAACATTTGGCAAAATCCAGTTCTTCCTACAAACACTTTCATAATGGTTAGCCACAACGTTGAAGAAGCAGTTTTCATGGCGGACAGAGTCATAGTAATGTCTCGGCGCCCAGGCAGGGTCATCGGAGAGGTGCATATTGATCTTCCTAGACCTCGTTCGTCTTATTTGAGAGACAAAGAATACTTCAGATATGTGGATGATGTTGTAGCATTATTGGAAAAAGGTGAGACTGCAACAAAAGATCGAAGTCCCATATCTCTGACAGCGGATCAAAGCGAAGTTTCTAAACGCTAGAAAGCTCTGGAACAGACGATTTTGCGCGCAAGCGAAACGCCTAGCAATGAGGGTTCTTGCTTAGAACTCAAACAAAGAGGGTTTCGGCAGGCTATTATCTTACTTTTAGTATCGGAGCGGCTTTCAGTGTCTTCTTTCCCTGTTTAACCTTGAAAATCTTGGTTCGTATCCTGCTCCGAAACTTTCGTGCCGCGTCCAAAGCTTCTTTCCTAGTTTCATAAGTTCCCTTAAGCTCGATCCACGGCAAAGTTTCATCGACATACAGCCATACCACGTACAATTCTCTTAACCTCACAAATGAAAATTGTAGAGCACAAGTAATTAAAACGGTTATGAATGCTGAATATGAATTCACGGTTTACGTAAAACTTGATTTCTGATAGGTAGTCTGGATACTTATTTTCGGTTCAATAACACTATAAACTCGAAGTCCGATTCTAACCTAAAGGAGGGTTAACTCTCACGAAAAAGAAAGAAACAGACCCATCAAATCAAAACTTCACCTGTTCAAACCCCCTATGTGGAAGAACGTTCACCAATCCTTTGAAAACTGAGAATCTTACTGCAAAAAACGAAAAACCCTACAAAGCCTGCCCGTACTGCCTCACAGAAGTTACGATGGAAACCGCGCCCGTGGTTATTGGCGCAGAACCCGTTTACGTAAACGAGCATGAGCAGCCAAGAATAGGCTCGGTTGCAGATGTATCTAAAGAAAAAGGAACGTCTTCTCAGCCAAGGCAGCCTTCTTGTCCGCATCACCTCGGATACTTGAGTGATCGATCAAATAAGGAAAAGATACCTGAAGAATGCATGGTATGCGAGAACATCGTCAAATGCATGCTGAAGAACGTAACCGGCTAGGCTGACTTCCATGGTAATAATAAGGTCGATGGCATGTTTGGGCGTTGGCACTAGATTTAAGTAAAAGGTGAAAATGGATGGCGACTACGCTTCAGAGAAAGGTTCCCGGGGCTTTCACGTCTGCTGCACCTCAGATGAGGAAACTTACTGCTGAAAGCGTCACCATGATTGCTACTGCTTTTCTCAAAAGCATCGGGAATAAGGGAAGCCTGAAACCTAAACGCGTGTCTCTCGAGGAAGGCGTATACATTGTTGAGGTGGAAATGAAGCGGTTAGCTGCTGTTGTCCGCGTGGATTCTGAGACTCATGAGATTAAAGAATATGAAATTCAGTCAAAGGGTGAAGAAGCTTCGCTTGTATCGATTTCGCCAAAGTTTTTGTTGGTGACATTTGGAGTTTCGGCAGTAGTTCATGTTGCTCTGTATTTTGCTTTAAAGACGTTGGGTCTCTAAACTGGATTGCCTTAGGGGATAACACAGTTACCCTATGTTTTATACAAAACTACAAGTAGGTAAAAAAAGAAAATATTCAGGTTCAGAAACTAGAGGGAATCGAGATTGACGGTCACTCGGTTTTCTTCTTTCTTTCGGTCTTCTTTTCTTCTGCGCTCTCTTCTGCCGGCTTAGTTTCTTCTTTTTCTTCGGATATTTCGCTTGTGATTTCCTCTATGGGCTTTGGTGGCGGTGTCGTTGCCATGGTCCAGCCTATCCATGCGCCTATGAACATTATGGCCATGAACGCTATGAATACCGGTAGTGCTACCACCCAGAACTGGGCATCCGAGATCCATGTGGTTTCGATGTTGAACACCAATTTAAG
>JAGTQT010000039.1 GCA_018396615.1 Candidatus Bathyarchaeota archaeon | reverse complement strand
AACAGAATTCTTGCTATGCTTAAGTATTGATACCAGGGGTCGCCGCCCTCTAAATAGAGCATGTAACGCCACATGCCCATATACGTATAACACCATGTAAAAAAGAAAATCAAGGCTATCCAAAAAATCATTGAAGCATGCCACGCGTACCTTCTTCCCAAAAACATCATGAACGAGAGAGCAAAGGCAACAAATGAAAGCAGAAGTGGAACATAAGAGACCGCTGGCAACATAGGCGAAGTTGCATGCGAAGATGTCCCGCCCACAACACTAACCACCACGAATAATTCAAAAATGTAGAGTAAGACTATTCCACTCAGCAGAGTTAGCGAAGCTACGATTGATACGCCAAACGGTCTCTTCAAAATTGGCTCCTCACATTTATACTACGCGGCACATGTAAATAAAAGTTAAACGAATCAATTATAGAAAAAAAGGGTTTGCACTAACTAAGGAAAAGTGCAAGGAAAACGGACTTTCGAATTAAAGCTTTTAAGCTTAACCTAATACCTTCGCCTTTGGCCTCTTCTCTTCGACCAGCACTCTCGGCAGTAAACTGGCCTATTTGGGTCAGGCTTGAAGGGAACTTCGCATTCCTGTCCACAATCAGCACAAACTGCCTTGTGCATTTCTTTTTCAGACATTTACTTTTTTCAACTCCTTTTATTCTATGTGCAAAAATTGCTTCTTGCACGATACCTTATGCATGACGCGGCAACATATAAAACTTGTCTTCAAATATACATGAAACGGTTGTCTAAGAAGTTGAGAGGTGGAGAAAAGCGTCTCTGGGGCGTTGGGATTTTGCGGTGGAAGCTCTAAATAGTGGCTTTTTCATGTTTTTAGGAGTGTATAGGGTGAGTAAAAGAATTGAAGATTCTGCTAGATGAGATGTACGCTGGATTAAAAGAATACTTCGAAACTCTAGGATGGGAAACGCTCACTGTTCAAGAAGTTGGCTTGCAAGGCGCAAAAGACAAAGATATCGTTGAATACGCAAAAAAGAATGATTTGCTGCTTGTCACGCAAGACCAGAAACCAGCGGACTTGGCAGAGCTTACTGGCGTTAAGTATGTTCTTATTTCCAACGCTATGATTGCAAAGATTGCCGATGAAAAGATAAGGGAGAAATATCCAAACATAAAAGAGCGTGGGAGGTGAAAATTGCGTGTCTACTGCTGAGGTTACCGTGAAAAGTCAGAAGGGAAAATGCGCTTTTGGGCATAAGGTTGGCGACAAAATAGTCTTTAATGGCAAGTCTGTTAAAGGTAACATTTGCTACAGCGCCTTAATGGTTGTGCTTCCAAAGGTTTACGCTATGCGTTATGGCGTGGAGTTTCCATGGAGCAAAGACAAAGACGTCATATGTAATGCTTGTCCAGACGCAGAAAATCCAGTTGTGTTTGAAATCAGAAGAGTCAGAAAATAGAAGCTTCTTTTACAGTGTTTTCTGTCAAAAAGCGCTAATTGTTAAATCAGTCTCTTCTGTTTTTCCGCAGAGATTAGGTTTGAAACTCTAACGCCAACAAGCCTTATCTTTCTTTCTGGGCGCAGGTAAGCTTGGGCTAATTCTCTCGCTGTCTTCTTCAAGTCTTGGAGGCGGTCTGTGATAAACGGTAAGGTTTTGCTGTGCGTGTGAGTTTCAAAATTCTCGTAGCGTATACGCACAGTTACTGTCTTAAAGTAAAACCTTTGCCTCTCAGCATCTTTATGAACCTCTTCTGAAAGTTTATCCAAAGTTTTTAAGACAAAATCAAAATCTGAAGTGTCTTCCTCAAATGTTACGTCGCGACTTATCGACTTTATTTCTCCTCGCTCTGTAACTTCGCTTCTGTCAACTCCATGAGCCATCAGATAAATTTGCGTTCCCATAACCCCAAAAGTTTCAGCAAGCACCGATGGGTCATAACGCGCTAAATCACCTATAGTTTTTATTCCCAGAGCTTTCAGTTTCTGTTCAGTTTTTCTTCCAACCCAGAGAAGCTTTCGCACCGGCAACGGTGCAAGAAACTTTTCAGCCTCTTCTTCTTTAACTGTTGTTAGTCCATCTGGCTTTCGGAAGTCGCTGGCTATTTTTGCGACAAGCTTGTTTGGACCTATGCCAATGGAGCATGTGAGCTTTTCCCTTTCATAGATTTCCCTTTTTATTTTATGTGCTAAGGCTTCGGCCTCTGCATAATTCTTAACCTTAGAAGTGACATCCAAAAAGGCTTCATCTATACCCCACTGCTCAAACTTGTCTGCGTATCCCCGCAGCATACTCATTATCTGATTAGAAACCCTTACGTAAAGTTCATAGTTGACTGGCAAGTAAACGGCTTGTGGACAAAGCTTCCAAGCCTTTGAAATTGGCATGCCAGACCTAACACCGAACTTTCTTGCCTCATAATTACACGTACTTACAACACCTCTGCCCCTCCCCTCTTTAGGGTCCGCTCCCACAACAACCGGCTTACCTTTATATTCTGGATGCTCCCTTTCCTCAACCGCAGTAAAAAAATGGTCCATGTCTAAGTGGAATATTATGCGTTTCTTTTCGCTCATCACTTTCCTTTTCCAAACGCTTTTTCCTTGCAAAATAAAACTTGCATTTTTGATGATTTGAACCTATCGTTTAAGGCATGTGTCCGAGCCTTGGCACATGTTTAACTTCGCTAACGATTCTACATTCATAACTTTTAATGCTTCCAATAAATACAGTAAAAAGGCAGTTCAGAGGAAAAAGTCATGAAGAACAGCAACAATATTTCAACGGAAACTGCCCAGCAGATAGCTGTGGAATACGTTAAGAAAAGAAAGAATATAGAGAGAATTGACATCTCATCCGTTGAACAGAAAGATGGAGCTTGGATAATTAAAGGCACATGTCCCATAGATTTGGAAGGGCATCCATGGGCTGAAAAATTCGAAGTGATTATCGACACTAAAGGAAAAGTTAAATCCACAGACTTCTCGCTCCTATAAAGCGACAGAACCTCAGCCTTCTAATTTCAATTTACCATCGTACATGGAGTAAATGGCGTCTGCAACATCAACTATTTTCTCGTCATGGGTAGCAACAATAACGGTTGTTTTCTCTTTTCTGTTTATGTCAAAAAGCAATCGGATTATTTCTTTAGCTGTCTTTGAGTCAAGCTCTCCAGTTGGCTCATCCGCAATAATTAATTCTGGGTTGTTGACAAGCGCTCTTGCTATGGCAACTCTTTGCATCTCACCCATGCTTAACTCTTTAGGTCTATGAAAAAGCCTATTACTCAAACCCATAGCCTCGAGAAGCCTTACGGCTTTCTCCCTCTGTTCTCCTTTGGATTTGTTAGCCAAAGCCATGGGCAGCTCTACATTCTCCAGAGCGTTAAGTGTAGGAAATAGATTAAAGGTTTGAAAGACGAAACCCATTCTTGAAAGTCTTATCTTCCTTCGCTGCGAGCCTGAAAGAAGAACTGTGTCGATGTCGTCAATGAATATTTTTCCATAATTTGGATAATCGTTCAAGCCGATAAGGCTGAGCAATGTAGATTTTCCTGATCCAGAAGGCCCAACTATTGCTATGAATTTCGCTTCATTAACTTCAAAATTAACTTTGTTTACTGCTGTTATTTCCGAAGAACCTACATGGAAGATCTTCGTTAAATCCACTGTTTTAATTCTCATTAGTATTCAGCCCTTAAAACTTCTGTTATCTTCATTCTTGCAGCAGCTATTGAGGGTATGATGCCAGCGATACAGCTTACTGCTACTGTGGATGCTAAAATTTCCAGCATTAGAATTGGTGGCGTGATGTCAAAGATGCCCGGGAAAAATAGTGATATGGGGATACCCGTGTATACGCTTGCAACAGCAATCGCTACGAAGGAGCCAAGTAATATACCACTTAAACCGCCAAAAAAGCCCATAAGTCCAGTCTCAATAGTAACCACTTTAAAAATAAAACTTTTCGGAGCGCCTATTGCATCTAAAGTGGCGAAATCTCTTCGTCTCTCCGATATATTCATCATGGCAACAGTTGTTACAAATATCATACTTAAAATGAAAAGCACGGTTCTTATTCCTAGAGCCCATGTTTCGAGATTGCTTATAAGTGGTCGTGCAAGGTCGGTTCTTTCGTCTTCTGTTAACGCATTAACATTCGCAATTTCCGTTTCAATTCTTTCCGCCAATTTTGCCGTGTTAACTTCTCCCCTAGGCTCCACAACTATCAAATTAACCAACTTATTATATCCATAAATTTCCTGAACTAAGTCAAGTGGCATTATTATTGAACGTGATAAGAGTGCAGAGCTTGTGTTCAGCACTCCCGTCACTTTCAAATCATAATCTTTTAATTTAATTGCATCTCCTACTGTAAGATTAAATTGGTCAGAAAGTGATGAGCCAATAACAGCTTCACTTTCATTTGCGGATGGCCAGCGCCCGCCGCTTTTCAATGGGGTGAACCCAACAAGGGCTGACCAGTTTCCCTGTGGTATGCCAATTGTAAAATTTCTCGGTAGTGCTTCAAGTGCGCCTTCAAAGTTATAGATGAATAGCATGGGAACTGCATCTTTGGTTCCGTTAACTTGTTTTAACTTTTCAACCATGGTTTGTGGTAGGTTTCCAGTTGCTATTGGAAATGCCTCGATTACTATTGCGCCTTTGCTTACCACCACAATTTTGCCGCTGAAATAGGTGTGCATCTCCTTTATTACGTATATGTATCTGGACGTTGTTGCTCCTATGGCAACTATTAATGTCGTGGCTAGAGCTATGCCAAGAACGCAAAGAAAAGTTCTGACACGTCTGCGGAAAAGATTTCTAAGGCACATTGTTAAGGTTCTCACGGATTTAATCCCTCTTTCTATAGGGTTTCATTCTGCTGGATTTTACTTCTAGGATTAAATTGCAAAACTGATATATAGTAATATTGTATAGAATAACGTGTGCACTTAAGGCGCTATTAATCATGCAAATAAACAAGAAACTTTTACTGGTCATAACGCTTTTTCTTTTGGTATTCCCAATTCTATCCATCCTCATTGAAGAAAAATTCGAGGCACTTGCACTGCCGTATCCTGCGGGTTTAACGGGTATAATCTATAATGTAGGAGTCGATACCAACGGAAACGGAAAATTTGATTATCTAAAGATTGATGTTCAAATCAGCGTTGCTGAGAATGGACTATATCAAGTTTATATATCAGGTTTAAGAGACTCTGTGGGAAATTATATTTCTTGCTATGAATACAAAGCAGTGGAACTTGGAGTTGGAGTGCATCTTGTGCCTCTAAATATCCACGGTCCAACGATTTACTCATCAAACTTAAACCCAACGAAGGTCTCTTATATTTATCTTTACAGGGTGGATTATTTCTATTCCACATGGTTAGGCAGCGTTAGCGATGTTTCTCTTTCTCAACAATATTACTATTACCTGTTTGACCCTCCATTTGCAGATGCTGAAGCGAAGTTTACGGTGTACTCCGATGGACGAGTAGTCATGGGTGGAACACTAAGCTATACACCTTTGTCATATCCATACACCGCTGGCATTGAAACATTCGGAGATGCCAGCTTCATTAGGATGGGTGGTTCAACAATGATGTCGGCGGACTTTGCCTTTATTGTTCAACCGCAGATAGCAGATATGTTTCCGTTTGATGGTTCATCTTTCAGTCTTTACGGAACGTATTCTGGTGGAATTGCCAATATTGCCATCGAAGGTTCCGTTATATTTCCCGACAGCATTGCTTCGCAGTATCCACTGAACCTTTCGGATTTCACAGCGGTAGCTGACTATTCATATGGTACGATAAATGGCAGAATAACCGCTCCACTAATCTCAGGAATGCCCATAGCCAGCATAGACATCGATTTCTATGGAACTCTATCCGACCTCCACCTAAGCGACGAACTTGAAATCGTTTATGGCACATTCTTTGGCTATCAAGTAAATGAAACTGCCGTAGAAAACTGGCTTCTGCAGCTAAACAGCACAATACCTGGAAGAGGAGAAGGATCGCTGTATGTAGCGACAAATGGCATACTTGAATGTGTATGGTTAAACACGCACATGACCAAGAAAACTGGTGGAGCGACAATAGCTTTTGACGTTTATATTCATGGGGATTTCGTTCGGGCATTTGAATACTTTATGAGTGGAGGACGCGAGAATCCTGGTTTATACTGGTTTGCATATGCGCTCGTTCACTCGGTTCAAACTGGTCACTTCGAACTCTCATACGCAAAGGATTTTAAACAAGCCTCCATGGAGTTAACATTTACAGCTGATTTTGATGAGTTATGGTCATTACTTGAATTAACCATCCCCCCAGAAGCTCCACCTGAGCAGAGAGCACCAATAGAACTTCTATTAAACACGACGCTTTGCTCCGTAGAGTCAGCGCAAGTCCACTGGACTTATGCAAACGGCATATCAAACATGCAAATAAACGCCATTATTGCACCCGATTTTAACGCTGAACTTAACTTCATAAAGGGAATAGCGATAACCTATGGCAAGCCATATCCGCCCTCTTTATGGCAGTTTGTTAACAGCACCAACATAGACTTGAGCAACCTAAGTGTCACATTCAATCTAACTAGAACATCCCTTCTATGCACCATAAACGGCTTAGAAGCTAAACCACCAATAGACCCGGCAGCTAACCCCACACAATTCAAGCTCACACGATTCTTCAATCTAACAGCTCCGCAATATTCGTGGGAAAGAGAATTTCCGATAGAAAATCAAAGGTTAAAAATAACAGTTGAAGGGGGCTACAACTCAACTCACACAATCACCATTATTAGGCCGTCAACAGTACCAACACCAAACACGACCTCTTCAGATGGAACTTATATGGTTTGGCTTAACCAAAGCGTTAGCAGCCTAAAAGATTTGACATTTGACATAAAGTATCAAGGCGTCTTTGAGTGGAATGGTAAACCCTATCGAGTTGTCTTTGACACTAACTCAACAATTGCAGATTTCACTTTTGACCGCGAACAGAAACAATTTAACTTCACCGTATCGGGAGAACCAGGCACAACAGGATTCTGCAACATCAGCATACCTAAGGTATTACTTTATGCCCCACCAGAAAGTTGGATAATCATAATCGGTGATTCTCCACCGCTCCAATATTTAACCGAGTATAATGTAACAGAAACCAGCACTCACACTTTCATATACTTCACTTACACCCACAGCGCGCACGTCATCACAGTCCGTGGGCTGGAAGTAGTTCACGAATTTGAAGCAGCTATACTGCTCACATCACTTCTAATATCTTCGCTTGCCATAGCATTAATCTACAGAGCTAAAAATAGGAAAAGAGAAGAAGAGGATTACACAGCTGAATTTTTATGAGAATCACTTTCCCCTAAATAGAAGTTTGACGCATTAAAATTTCTGGAAACCTTAACTAAAGTGAAAGATTAAAAAGGCTATATCTACACATCTAATCAGAGGTTTAATGCTTGTTTGAAAAAATCCTAGTTCCTTTAGACGGTTCCGAGCATTCACTTAAAGCCTTAAACTTAGCAGTTCAAATAGCCAAAAACTTCAACAGCAAAATAACATTAATCAACGTTTTTTCCGTTTCCGCGCCAGTTGTTATGCCCGAACCGACAACTCTAACTCCTCCAACAGTTCCCATCATGGCTGCAGCGGAGCTTTCCAAACTGGCTGAGAATGCACGCAAGACTGCAGGCAGTATTCTTGCTGAAGGCGAAAAAAGGGCTGAGGCAGAAGGAGTCAAAGTTGAAATGTTAATCAGAGAGGGGCATACGGTTCAGGAAATTGTTAAAGCAGCTAAAGAAGGAGAATTTAACTTAATTGTTATGGGTGCTAGGGGCATCGGCAAGATAAAAGGGATTCTCTTAGGAAGTGTAAGCGACGGAGTCATAAAGAATGCCCCTTGCCCCGTTTTAATAGTGAAATAATCAACTAAACACCTCAAAAAAGAAAATCTGAGTTTTTACTCATTTTTGAGTATAGAAAATTATTTCTTTCAAACAAGCGTTAATACTAAAATTCTGAGTGTGAAATTTGATGCGGAGGGAAGATTTTCTTCGCGAGCCAGTAAAGCACATAAAAATAAACGGAAAATTGACGGTAGACGAGTTAATTCAGCAATTTAAAAATTCTGGTTCTTTCGGGGCTGGAAGACTTTCAACAGCATGCGACATTTACGAGCATATGCTACGAGATGAGAAGTGCACCGTTTTTTTGGCTCTAGCTGGAGCTGTTGTTCCCGCTGGTATGCGTTCATTGATAGCTGATTTAATCCGCGAAAACCTCATCGATGTAATCGTAAGCACGGGCGCAAACATGGTTCACGATGCAATAGAAGCCCTTGGCGGTCACCATTACAAGGGACATTGGATTGTAGACGACTACCTACTATACAAGTATCACATATACCGCATATACGACGTTTTTGTGCCAGAAGAAGACTTCACAAGGCTTGATTATAAACTTGCTGAAATGTACACCGAAATAGCCGCTGAAAAACGTGGAAAAAGCCTCTCCTCAAACGAGTTTGCATGGGAGCTCGGCAAAAGATTAAGCGATAAAAACTCAATTTTACGAGCTGCATACGAAGAGAAAGTGCCCATTTTCCTTCCCGCACTGCGAGATTCAGAATTCGGGTTTATACATTGGCTTCACGCTTCGCGCGAAGGTTGCAAAGACCCTTTGCTTGTAGACGCCTTCAAAGATGTTCCCCAAATAACCAACATATGCAAATGCTCACCACGAAATGGAATGATAGTCATCGGCGGCGGAGTGCCACGAAACACTGTGCAGTCTGCTGCGCTTGCCTCTAAAAGGGGCATGGACTACGCTATAGTAATAACAATGGATCGGCCAGAAACTGGTGGGTTGTCAGGTTCTACGCTAACAGAAACTATTAGCTGGGGAAAGGTGAAGGGTAAAGCGGACAAAGTTATGGTTATCGGCGATGCAGTTATCACTTTCCCATTAATTGTCGCCTCAGTCTTAGAAAGGCTTGGCAAGGAATTCAAACGAACGCCATATCTAAAGCGTAAAAACTTATTGCCAGTGGAGGAAGCTTAAATGGAAGAAAACACCAAAGCTAAGCAAAAATTTTGCGGAAATTGCGGCAACCACAACACCTACAAATATCCAACCGAGATATTCTGTTCCCTACGTTTTCGAGAAAATAAAGGCCCCATAGTGCAGACGCTATGGTGCTGTGAAGAATGGAACCCAAGCAGCCAAGAATGCTACTGCGTCGAGGAAGCATTAAAAAAGCAAAACAAAAAATAACTCTTTACACTCTCCTCTTTTTTCAACATTAACGCTAAAGTTATTACAAAGAAGACAACCTTTCAATTATGAAGCCCGGTGGTGTAGCGGTCAAGCATGGAGGCCTCTGGAGCCTCTGACGAGAGTTCGAATCTCTCCCGGGCTACCATCAACCCAAGTCAGGACGCCGTTCAAACTCTCGGCTCAGTGGTGGTGTGATGTGGGATTTGCACTTTACCGACCGTGTGGAATCCCGCAAAATCCCTTTTTTTATTTCCCCTGTGAGGGGCGCTCTGGGCAGAAGCACCATGCGCCTATTACTATAGGAATCCGATATGTTTTTATAGCGTTCACAGATGCAATAATCTTACCTGTGCACCACCGCATACGCTTGGGGGAATTATGGTTAACGACTTTTTTCTAGGGTTTGTAGGACATGCACATACTAGAAACGATTTGGAAGCCGATCCGAACAAGGATACACAATTGAGAAAGGAGAACAGTGTTGAGGAAGCACAAAGGCTTACTGAAAAAGTTCTGGACAAGATTGAAAATGACATTTCTCAGGCTGGACACGATCTGAGAGACGTGAAACTACTGATTCTTTACTCTAGTTACCGAGGTGAAACTGAAGACAAAGACAAAATCATCTGCAAGGGCATTTTGGACGCCATAGAGAGAAGATTTAGAGGAAAAAGCGCGGCGGAACAGCTTCGTTTGATTGGACATACAACAGGCGGTGAGATAGAAAACGAAGACCTCGAGTTAAAGAAAGTCTCAGGAATCGGCTACAACGGCCTATCCCTCTTAGCCTTGGTTACGAATCACCCCATTGGCATTGGACGAACATGGGGTTTCGATAGCGAAAGAAGAGCCATGGAAAACGGCAGAGAAATGGTTCATGATGCTTGGATTGATTTTAATCAAAGCACAAAATCCAACGAGCAGCTTCAGAAAAGTAAGACTCTTCTCGTATTAACGCAGGGAGCAAGAATTGGAAAAGGAGGCTGGGAATACTTTGTGGCTGCAGGTATTGCAGACTTTCTCAGGAGTTACCATGAAACGCGAATAGTAAATGTGATAGGCGGAGTTAGTGGTGATGGCATCATTGGTCAAAAAATGCGTCAATTCTATGGCAGAATCGGCACACTGCCGGAACTCAGAATCCTCGACAATGACGCCGTCTGTGCTTTAATCCCTAACTTGGCTGAGTCCTCGCTTGGCTTTGACGTGTCACCGGTCAAAAGGATTGGAGAATCCTACATCTTCCATTTTGACCCTAATGCAGAACCCAAGTTCAAGTGCCTCAAGCGAATAGGAGATGAAGACCCTCGAAAAGTGCACGCTAGAATAATATGCCAAAATGAGACCCAAATATCTTGCGAAAGAGGCTTGCCCTCACCCAACGAAAAAGAACTGTTACAACAGATTTCAGAAATCGAAGGAATACCTTTGAATTTGACACTGGCCAAGTATGCGTTTGCCTTTCCGTTTGGAAACTATGCTCCGGCAAACCTATTGCGTGTGCACGGTCCGATTTTCGAGCTCCTGCAGCCCATTAGGAGCCACGACCCCTCCATACCTGGCTACATCGTTGTGATTGACCATGAAAAAGTTCAGAAAGGAGCGCGGAACGTCTTTAACATGCTTAGAGAGAACCGTGGTTTCAAGGAGAGAGACATTACCTTCATACAGTCCTGCATTTCCCGAAGACTAGCTGAGATTATTGCTGGATGCAGTTCGAATACAGAGTGTCAGATTTTCAAAGAAGCACTATCTTCAACACAAGTATTCGGATTCCTAGCTTACGGCGAATTATCATTCACCCATCTCTTGCAAGAGCCTTTTGTCTACAACTTCAGCTGTTGGGGAATGACGCTTCGCTCCGTGCCTAAAAAAGAAGACGAACTGCAAGAGGCAGAGATTGCACCTACAGGAAAAGAAAAAATTCAAGCTCCACTTGCTTTCAAGTTCAAGACTGAAGCCGCACGTTTGGTTTTTGATCATTTGGTTAATGCTTTTATCGACGACTACATGAAGCGAAGGCTATTCATCGAGGAAGCGGGCTGGAGGAGTATGGTGCAAATAGCAAAGAATGCTCATGTTTCTTTTAGAAGCGTGTACGGTGATGAAAGGCAACATGGATCAGCCATATCTGAGCTTGAGAGACGTGGACTCATAGAAATCCGAATCTTCACAGGCAAGCGAGGACGCGGTGGAAGAATTACTAAAGCAAGAATATCATACGAGAAAGAAATAATGAAGAGATACGTTGATGCCCAAGTTGCTGGCAACCGGTAAAAATGGATAAGTCTGCTCTGAATAGAATCCGTCAAAATCTGTCTTTGTTTCTGGTTTTCAGTCATTTAATTAGAATTTCAGCCATAATGATTGAGATGTTCCGCAATTATTCGATTTTTCCACTTTTGCTCCGTAAATTGAGCGTGGATTTCCGTGAAAAATACCTACCTATTTTTACCGTTGCAGTAGTGTTTGAAGAAAAAAGGAGGAGGTAGAAAATGAAAAAAGTCTTGCTACCTATTGTCGCCCTACTAATATTATCTGTGATGCTAATAGCTCCAGCCACAGCAAAGACCAAAGAACCGTACAGCTCTTACATCGA
>JAGTQT010000037.1 GCA_018396615.1 Candidatus Bathyarchaeota archaeon | reverse complement strand
TGAACCGTCATGTCTTTTTGCGGGAAGAGGAAATCATCCGAGACGTGGAAAATGGAAGGAAGGACCAAAAGAAGAAGACATAATCCTTAACCTCTCGCCAGACAGCCCTCGA
Organism: Candidatus Bathyarchaeota archaeon; assembly: GCA_018396615.1. Classification (GTDB taxonomy): domain Archaea; phylum Thermoproteota; class Bathyarchaeia; order Bathyarchaeales; family Bathycorpusculaceae; genus JAGTQT01. Next base: position 11,982 of record JAGTQT010000037.1, on the reverse strand, counting down.
CCGGAGGGAAACTGGAAGCAAATAGTCTGGGAACCTGAGCGAATGTACATTGCCAAGTGGGAGGACAAACTTACTGGAAAGATGAAATATGTTTGGTTCTCTGACTCAGCTTTTCTAAAACAAGAGCGGGAAAAGGAAAAGTTCAAAAAAGCAGAAAAACTTGGCAAAAAAATCGGAGAAATCGAAGCCCACATCATGTCCAACCTCGGCTCCAGCGACGACAACCGAAAAATGATTGCCACGGTTTGCTGGCTTATTCACAAACTGAACATGCGTGTAGGCGACGAAAAAGACCCGGGAGAAGCAGACACCGTGGGCGCCATAACTCTTAGACCTGAACATATCAGAATAGAGGGTAACATGCTACATTTTGATTTTCTAGGCAAAGACGCCGTTAGGTGGGTTAAGGAGATTGAGGCTCCAGCCACCGTTATAGAGAACATTAGACATTACATGAAAAGCTGCAGAGAATATCTTTTTGAAAACATAGACTCTAGGAAGGTATCGCGGTTTCTTTCAGAAAAAATGAAAGGGCTAACCGCAAAAGTTTTCAGAACATGGAAATGCACCCAAACTGTCAAAGACTATCTGGATAAGTGTAATGTGAAAAAGGAAGATGCTGAGTATCAGAAGCTTTTCGAAGCGAAGATGGCTAACCTCGAAGCAGCTAAAGCAGCGAACCATAAGCGCAAAATCCCAGACAAATTTGAGGAAAGATTGTCTAAAAAGGAAGCCAAACTTAAGGAACTTGAAGCCACACTCCGAGAGAAGACTGCTGCAGGAAAGAAGACTGAAGCTATTGAAAAGCGGCTGGAGAAGACAAGGCTGGATATAAAGCTGACAAAGGAGACAAAGGAATACAATCTTGGGACTTCTTTGAAATCGTATATTGATCCAATGGCTTATGTGCGTTGGGCGAATAGCGTTGAATTTAATCTTGAAAAATTCTACCCTAAGACTTTGCGCAACAAATATCGCTGGGCACTTGGGGAAACCGGCAAGCAAGTTCGATAACTGTCAACTGAATTGCTGGCTAATCGTTTTTGGCTAGATAATTCTTAGCCCCTCCATACTTGTAGCCCGGTTGCAGCTTCATCAAGAGAGATTGGAGAGATTGTGACTAGCCACATTGGGCTACAAGCGGCTTCTTTGAGAGGGGCTATGGCTTTTCTGACAGACACTAAAGGAAGCGTTTTTTCGCTCTTAGAATGTTTCTGGCGAGGTTTTCTCTATCCAGTAGGTGACAGGTCCTCCTTTTATGCTTGGAGAAGAGCCATTGCCGTTAAGCATTTGAAGAATTTGCTTGTAGTTTTGTAGGTATTGAAAGCCTTTTTGATTTGTCCGGTAGGTCACCCTGCCGTCTTCTTTTAAGACTTCGACGAGGCTTAACTGTTCAAGAAGCTGGATGTATTCTTTAGTCATGGAGGCACTGAGGTTTGCGCGGTACATTATTCGGGTTTTGGAGGCTCCTTCGGATGCCACGTCTAAGATTTCGCCTATGAGGTGGAAATGGCTTCGGCGCTTGCGGAAGTCTATGTGCTCTGCCAACATTTCTTTTGCCTCTTGCACCATATTTTTGGGCGTAATGTGTTAAAAGGCGTGTTTCGCAGTATAGCATATTCCAGAGTCAAACATATCACAAGCCACGATCGCAATGTTTTTCGTGAGAAAAAGTGAGGGAAAGGTGGCTTGACGATAGACTTCCGCACAGGTTTCTGGAGGGGTTTCCACTCATCTTGCAGATGTTAGGGGGTGGATGAGGGTGTCAAAGGCTTGCTGGTAAGCCGCAGTCGTCAAGCCTCCAAGCTGCTTTGCTGCAGTGGGAAGTTAAAAGGTCGTTGCTGGAAAGGTTTGAATCGTTCTTAGAGAGGAAGGTTAAACTGAACCTTTCAACCTCCATTTCTGCTACTCGGTAAGCTTCAAATTGATGTGTAAACGTATATGATGGTGGACGGGGCGGGATTTGAACCCGCGGCCTCCACGATGCCAACGTGGCGATCATACCAGTCTGATCTACCCGCCCAACTGGTGCGCAAACAGAACAAGAGCACATTGATCTTCTATAAGCGTTTTGCTACCCTTGGTGAAAGTATGTTTGCATCAGTTTTTCAATTTTCTGGGGTTCGTCTCGAAGTTTTTGGGCTAAGTCGCTGTCCTTGTACGCTGCTAGTTTCTTTACTGTTGCTTCGATAAGCGCGTTTGGGAAGATGTTGTCTGCTTCATAGTATTTTCTGTCTCTTCTTAGATTAGTTGCGGCTTCTTTGCATGAGCGCGGCAGATGTCTGAATCTTCGGCTTTTCTTGGCGTTCTCTTCTAGATGGGTTTCTTCAGCGAGGCGCAGGCATTCTTCATGGTTTTTTAAGCCGTATTCTATGGCTACCGTTAGTCCAGCAAAAAGTAGGTATGGGTTTGCTGTTGCATCTGGTGCTCTGTATTCAAATGTTCTTCTGTTGCTGTCTATTTTTTCATTAGGCTTGAAATTCCACCACAATGGAATCCGGATTAACGCTAAGCGGTTTGTTGTTCCCCAGCATATGTTCATGGGCGATTCCTTGCGGGCAATAAATCGCAGATAGGATATTGGCGTAGGATTTCCGAAAGCCGCTAAGCTGGGTGCAAACTTCATTATCCCTCCAATCATTTCTTTGGCTTCACTGCTCAAGTCGCCGGATGGACTATCAATAATGTTTTTTCCATTTCTAGTTCCGCAGACATGAACGTGCATTCCGCTTCCAGCGTGCTCAAGAGCGATTTTTGGGGCAAATGACACAGAAACACCGTGTTTCATGCACGTGTTGCGTATTACCCATTTCGCCACAGCAACCGTTTCAGCCATTTCTGTTGGGCTATGCGGCGCAAACTCTATTTCATGCTGCTCCATGATGTTGCCGTCTTTTTCAATCACTTTTCCAACTTCCGAGTGCCCGTACTTCGTGCTGATGCCTATATTTGCTAAAGTTAGTAAAATCTCATTTCTTACATGCTCAAATTTGCTGAAGGGAGCAGTTTCATGATAATTCTTCTCTGGAATACTTGGAAAAAGCAGCTCTGCTTCCTGCTTAGCGATTAGGAAGAATTCGAGTTCTGCCAGCAGCTTCAGGCTTACGCTGGTTGAGGAAAAAAGTTTCTGCTCTGCCCTTGCTAAAACGTTTTCTGGAGCAATGTCCAAGGGTTTTCCGTCCTGGTCTAGATATCTACATAAGAAGTTTAGGGTAGGCTCTGGGTTGAAGGGGTGCAGAAAGGCAGTGTGCAACTTAGGTGCTATGTAAATGTCGCTTTTATGCGGGTCAATAAAGGAGAATAGGCTTGAGCCGTCAACTCTTTCCCCGAAGTCTAAGATTTGCGTAACTTGATTTCTATCCGTCACCGCGAAACTAAGCATTTTAAGGCGTCCATCTTCTGGAACATGACAGAAGTTGAGAAGTTTCACGTTTTTTTGCTCAATAAATCTGACAACATCGTCAATTTCATGCAGGCCGAGTTTCCCATACATTTGTAAAGTCTCCATGCACTAGGCGAATGGAAGTATAACCTTCCAAATCCATGTATTTTAACTCTCCTCCACCGTTTGTAGGCATGGTTGCGTTACCGATATTGATGATAAACTACTATTTGAGAAAAGTAAGATGAAACCTTACCAAAGAAGAGAGGTTTATGGAAACCCTAACATGCGTTTCGCAGTGCATACCATATTGCTAATACTTATGGATATGTCTTCATGTAGATACGTTTTGAGGATTCGCTAGGTTTATTTATAAACGGATGTATTGGTTAACCTAAGGAAAAGGGAGTGCCATGACAAAAAAACCGCCGTCCAAGAATGAAGCCCTTGAGGCATTAGACTTCATAATTAATGTTCTCAAGGATCACGAGAAAGACTTGGATAGGCTTATCAACGAGCTTGGCACAATAACAGAAAAACTTGGCGATACAGGTGAATTTAGCGGCAAAATCGAGAAAGTCGAAGACAGACTGGCAACGTTACAGAACGAGATAGCTAACCTAATTACGTATCTTTCAGTTCCCCACGAATCCACACCGACGGCGTCTATACCGCCAACTTCTATTCAAAGAGGAGAGGCACATGAGCCTCGAGACGTGAGAGGTCCTCCTGTAATATTAAGGTGTAAGCAGTGGGAAGATTTTCAGGCGTTGGCTTATCAGGCGCAGACATTATCCTTTTTGTACAGGGAAGCTGAGAAGACTTTTCAGGCTGATGCTTTGAAGAACAATCAGATCATTACTTACAGTGGGGAGCTTCCGAAGTACACGTCTTTGTTGAGGGTTTGGCTGGCGAAGCAGCTGGATGTGCCTGAGAAGAAGGTTTTGGAAGGCATATTGGCTATAGGTTGAGCGTTGTTTTGTTGGTGTTTTTTGTTATTCAGTAACCTTTTTATATGTCTACGGTGTCTTAAGTCTTAATAGACATGTAGCGAGGGCTGAGGTTGAAGGCAAGCCACAGACAACCAAACTTTTCTTCCGTTTTCGAAGCCTTCTCCTTTCTCCTCGATGACGGAAACCTGCTCTGTGGCTAGCCAAAAGACGATGAGTGCCCTCGTTTCACAAGAACATAGACGCGAGGATGAACCGAAAGATGAGCGAAAGGCAGCAGCCAGCCAAAAAGATCATGGAAGAGTTCCAGAGATTTGAAAAGGCAATGGAGGAGCTGAAGGTTCTGAAGCTAATGTCAGAGGATCTGAAGAGCTTTAGAAGGATGATAAGCGTCAAGAGATTTGATTAGGCATAAACATGCCTTTTTGTTGAATTATTTTTGGAGAAAACTATAATTGAGAATTTAGCGTTTGCTTTTAAATGTGTGATTATGTTTCAACATTCGGTTACAGGATGATCTGGATGCTTAAGTTGTTTAACACTTTGAGTAGGGAGAAAGAGGAGTTCAAGCCTCTAAATGATAAGGTTGTAACAATGTACAACTGCGGCTTGACAGTTTACGATCACGCAACCATCGGCAACCTTCGAGCCTTCACGTTTGCAGACATCTTGAGACGCTATCTTGAGTATAAAGGCTTCACGGTTAAGCAGGTTATGAACTTCACTGATGTCGGCCACATGTTCCACGACATAGATGTCGGGGAAGACAAGATGGAGGCTGCTGTGCAGAGAGAGAAAAAGGATCCTTGGGCAATAGCCGAGTTCTATATCAAGTCATTCATGGAAGATGCGGGGCTGATGAATTTTGAGGAGCCGATGGTGAGGCCAAGGGCGTCTGAGCACATTGCTGAGATGATAGAGCTAATCGAGAAGCTGATTGAAAAAGGCTACGCGTATGTTGTGAACGGCTCAGTGTACTTTGATGTGTCGAAGTTCAAAAACTATGGTCGGCTTTCGGGCAACACTGTTGACAAGATGAAGCTTGGTGCTGGCGGAAGGGTTGATTACAATCCTGATAAGCGGAACCAGTTTGATTTTGCTCTATGGATTAATGATCCTAGGCATATTATGAACTGGAAGTCGCCGTGGTGTGAGAAAGGGTATCCTGGCTGGCATATCGAGTGCTCTGCTATGTCTATGAAGTATCTGGGTGAGACTATTGACATCCACACTGGCGGTGTTGATAACCTATTTCCTCATCACGAGAATGAGATTGCTCAAAGCGAGGCTGCGACGGGAAAGAAATTTGTGAATTATTGGCTTCATGTTGAGCACTTGCAGGTTGAAGGAAAGCCTATGCACAAAAGTCTAGGCAACTTTTACACTTTAAAGGATATACTCGCGAAGGGTTATGATGCGAAGGCTCTGCGTTTTTTGCTTCTGTCCACGCATTACCGGCAACAGCTGAACTTCACTTTTGCTGGTCTTGAGGCGTCGAGAAACGCGGTAGATAGACTTTGCAATTTCGTGCGTAGACTAATAGAGGCTGATGGTGCTGGCTGCGGAGATGAGGTTAAATCTTTGATTGCGCGTGCACGAGAAGGCTTTGAGGCGGCTATGGATGATGATTTGAATGTTGGTCCAGCGTTGGCTGCGCTGTTTGATTTTGTAAGAGACGTGAATAGAATTTTAGACGAGAATCGGCTGAGCAGGGAAGAGGCTGCTGGTGTCTATGGGTTGATGATGGGGTTTGACAAGGTTCTTGGCGTTATCGGCGATGTTGGGAGAAAGGAGCAACTGCCGAAAGAAGCAGAGGAGCTTATCCGCAAGAGGGAAGAAGCGCGGAAGGCTAAGGATTGGAAGACTGCTGATCAGATTAGAGAGCAACTTAAGCTGATGGGTATAGTAGTTGAGGATACGCCTGAAGGGGTTAGATGGCGAGTTTCAAAATAGTTTAACTAGTTTCTATTTTTGTCTTTTCTGTAGCAATTGGTATTATGTGGTCTTCTACTTTCGCTTTTAACGTGCCTTTTAGAAGAACGGTGTTATAGGGCATGTTTAGAAAGGATGTTGTTACACTCGGGTTTCAGCATGAAAGTTCCATTCTTTTGTGGAATATTTTTCTCTGCGTAAACGCTCTGCAAGTTCACGTTCGTAAGGCGTCAACGTGCCGTCGGTTAGCTTGATGCCTAGTGCTTGCTCGAAGCCCTTAATTAGCGCTTGCTGCACCTCTTCCGTCGCAACATCCTTGTTTAACTCCTGCTCTATCGATGTGATTTTTTGTTTGGCGACATTCACCACTTCCATGCATGTTTTCGCCCATGGGACACGTAGCAAAGTGAACATTTTCTCCAGGTTTGCGTTGATTAAAAGTGTTCCATGCTGGAGGAAAACGCCTGCTTTATGGGATTGGGCGCTTCCAGAGATTTTTCTTCCTTTGACGGTTAGGTTGGGGCATGTTTTGGCATCGCCTTCGTTAAAGTCTGCGTTTATGTTGAGTGCTTTTAGGGCTTCAGCGAGGGCTGCATATATTTCTGCGTAGACTTCTGCTATGTCGCGTGCGTGCAGTTCTTCTTTTCTTGCGACTACGCTGTAGGTTATTTCTCCTTCTGCATCGTGAAAAACTGTTCCTCCTCCTGTTATGCGTCTAACAATGTCTACGCCTAGGGATTTGCAGTTCTCGGCATAGACTTCGTTTTGGATGTTTTGGAATTTGCCGATGGTTATGGCTGAGGGTTTCCATTGATAGAGTCTTAGAGTGCTGGGAACTAGGTTGCCTATTCTAGCGGTTAGCACGGCTTCGTCGATTGCCATGTTGGTGTAGGCATCGTGCGTTTCGACTTTGAGAAGTCTCCAGCTGTTCATCGCGTGTCTTCCTGCATTTGATTTAGTCTGAGCCTTAGCTTTTTTGTTTTATGTAGCGTTTTTTGGCTGATCTGTTGCTCGTGGCAAAAGTAAACCCCCTTATATATAGGCTTAAAAACATGAATTACTGTTTCTGCTCAGTTGGATGCGGGGGTTGGAAACGTGAAAATTAGGGTTAATAAGACGTTGCTGGAGCTTGTTGAAGGAGACATTACCGAGCTTGACACTGACGCCATAGTGAATGCCGCAAACACGTCGCTGAAGCTTGGAGGCGGTGTAGCCGGCGCCATAAGGCGACGAGGCGGACCGCAAATACAGGAAGAATGCGATAGAATCGGTGGCACATACGTGGGAGGCGCAGTAATAACGAGCGGTGGACGCTTAAAAGCAAGGTTCGTGATTCATGCAGTTGGTCCGGTGCACGGTGAGGAGCATGAAGACGAGAAGCTTAAAGAAGCCACGCTTAACTCTCTAAAGCTAGCTGACAAGCATAGCTTGCGTAGCATTGCGTTTCCGGCGATAAGCACAGGCGTTTTTGGCTTTCCGAAAGATCGCTGCGCCATAATAATGCTGTCAACAACCATAGCCTACTTAGAGGGCCCGACCAGTCTGGAAATGGTTGTTTATTGCCTTTACGACCATGAAACCTTCAGTATTTTTGAAAGCACGCTTAAGCTGTTGACTCGCAATCGCCCAGCTAGCCCTCTTTGACTGCCACTGCTTCAACAATGCTATTATGTGTTTATGTTCTTTCCAATTTTTAATATTGCTGGGTTGCAGCGCCCTAAGTTTAAATATTAGAGTTGTGATTAGACGTAGCCAGAGGAAAAACCGTAACATGGGAAAATCACCAAGAGGCGAGTTTGCCGCAAGAAAACTGGTGCAGAAACGCAAGAAGCTTCGATGGAGCAGCATGTACTATAAACGCAAAATGCTTAGACTAGACGTTAAGGCTGATCCACTCGAAGGATCACCCATGGCACGAGGAATAGTACTTGAAAAAGTCGGCGTTGAAAGCAAACAACCCAACAGCGCCATAAGAAAATGTGTAAGAACCCAACTAATCAAAAACGGCCGAGTCATAACCGCTTTTCTTCCCGGAGACGGCGCCCTTAACGTCGTTGATGAGCACGACGAGGTTGTTGTTCAAGGAATAGGAGGCTCCAGAGGGAGGAGCATGGGAGACATTCCCGGCGTACGCTGGGAGGTCATAACTGTTAATGGGGTTTCATTGAACGAACTTGTTTATGGTAGAAAACAGAAGCCGGCGCGGTGAGATTTTTGAGTCAGAAACAAGAGGAGACGGAAATAAAGCTTTTTGGAAAATGGAGCTTCAAGGGAGTTGAAGTACTTGATCAAGGGCTGCAGAGATACCTTTCTCTCAAGCCCATCGTAATTCCCCATAGCATGGGAAGACATGAGCACAAACGGTTTCGCAAAGGCAACGTCAACATTGTCGAGAGACTTGTAAACAATCTGATGCGCCCCGGCGCGAATGCTGGGAAGAAAGCTAAAACAATGAACATCGTGAAGCACGCGTTTGAAATCGTGCATTTACGCACAGGCAAGAACCCCATAGAGATCTTGGTTAGAGCCATCGAAAACTCGGCGCCGTGCGAGGACACTACGCGAATAAGCTACGGAGGCATAGTCTACCACATGTCAGTGGACATTGCACCGCAAAGAAGAGTTGACCTCGCCTTGAGAAACATCTGTGATGGAGCAAGACAAGCCGCTGTGAACAGCCCGCGCTCGATCGAGGAGTGCCTTGCAGAAGAACTTGTTCTAGCAGCACACCGCGACATCAAAAGCTTCGCAGTCTCGAAGCGGTTCGAACTTGAAAGAGTAGCACAAGCCAACCGGTAAGCACAGACACGCTTGCGCTACTTTAGATGTATTTCAACAATATCTTCATCGTCAAGCGTAAACGTTGAACCCACTTTCTGAGGGCTGAAAACAAGCTTCTTAGACCAGACCTTGGCATGCGAAAAATTCTCTCGAAAATCGCTGTGGATACTTCTAGCAAGATCGAGAACCGTAGCATTCTTTTTCAAAATGAACGGTTTCTTCGAATGCTCCCTCTTGTTAGGCTCCTTCGTGTAAACACGAATAATCTCAAGCATTTTGAAGAGCATCTCACCAATGCTTTCTAAGCCTACCCTGTCTTTGCAGGAAACCGCAATCACCTGCAGCTTGTCGCCAACATAAGTCTTCAGCATTTTCAACTTTTCTTCAGCGTTTTCAGCGTCAAGCTTGTTAGCGACAACGATCGCTGGCTTGTAAACCGTGCTTTCAAAAATGGCATCTTCTATCTCGTCTAAAGTGGCTTCTCCAGAAATTTTAACAACGCCGTCTGAGAAATGGTAGGTTTTAAGAAGCTCTTCCACATCGCCGAAGCTGCAGTCCACAAGCTTTCCTGTGAGAATTATCCGTAAACCTGCACCGAGATACTTTCGCTCTATCTCCACTCTAGCCTTAGGCTTAGCCACAAGTATACGCGCCTTCTCCAACTCACCTACCAGAAGTGACAACTGGTCAACCGCGTCAGCCGCCAAGTCCACCATAAGCACCAAGCCGTCAGCATTACGCGCCAAGCCAAGCGTCTGAAGCCCCCATGCTCTCCCATCAGCAGAGCCTTCCATGACAGCGGGCGCTTCGATAATCTGAAACTGAATATCTTTGTACGCAAGTATTCCTGGAACAGGTTCCCGCGTGGTGTAGGGCGCGTCCGAAATTGCTACCTTCGCGTTAGTAACCGCTGACAGCAAACTGCTTTTGCCCACTTTAGTTACTCCCAAAAGGACTACTTGGCCAGCGCCTTCTTTTTCTATGAAGATTTTTGGTCCGCTTCTGCCTGCCTTTTTGCGTTTTTTCTCTTTAATCTCCTCCTGCAAGCTCGCGATCTGTTTTTTGACGTTGACGCAGAGCTTGGCCGTGCCCTTGTGTCTTGGAACTAGGCTTAGGAACTCTTGTAAGAGCCGAAGTTTCTCTCGTGGGTTTCTTGTGGCTTCGACTTCCGCCCACTTCTTTTTCGCGTCAGGAGGCAAATTTGTAGGCATAGGCCAAACATGCTCAGTCATTATTTTCGAGGTCTATTCTAATATTTTTTCGCTCAAGCACCTTAACTGTCTTTGACAGATGCACCGTTGAACTTGGAGAAAACATGAAATACCTCGCTTCAACATAACTCGCCTAAAGACGTTTACGTGGCTTTCATGGAAACCAAAGACCGCTTGCAAATCAAAACTGTTCTTGACCTCTCGCCAAGAAGCACCATGCGGATGTACGAACTCCTAGACAGCCTCGACGAAGACTGGGTGCACTGCTACGTGAACCGCTCAGCCGTCCTCTTCAACGCATGGGCAATCATGCTCTGGGCAGAAAAAGAAGACGACCTAATTCCACTACTCAAATTCATCCCCACCGACCAACCCGAAACAGAACTTTTCTGCATAGAAAACAGGTTTAAACCGCTTCTCGAAAAACACTTAGCACCAGTAACAGTCACAGCCGACTGCTACACATGGACACTGGATCAGCTTCGAGAAGAAGCTCCAGTACTTGAGTCGCTTACCGTCGAAGACGCTGAATTCGTAAACGACCAGTGGGACTACAAATCTGATCAATCATTAGAATTTATCCGCCACTGCATAGAAACCATGCCCAGCTCATGCGTCCGCAACGAAGAAGGACAGCCCGTTGCCATGGCGTTCTGCTATGGGCAGTCGCCCTACTACATCAACATGGGCGGCTTTAAAGTGCTTCCAGAATACCGGCAACGCGGAATAGGCAGAAAAATCCATTTAGACATGTGCCGCAAGGTGCTAGCCCAAAACCGTAAACCTCTCGTCCACGTGAAAACTGACAACCTGATTTCGCAGCACATCTGCCAAAGCACAAATTTCAAGCGCCACGAACAAGTATTCTGGGGCACACTAAAATTCAGCAAATAAACATGCTTAATCATCGGCTTTTGAACCCAAAATCCATAACGATAAACTTTTAATAATTGAATGAACAGTTGTGTAAACGAATTCACCAAAATCAAAGGAAAAAATAAAGAAAAAATGGAGGAAAACAAGTGAGCAAAGTTGGAAAACCACACATGAACCTAGTCATCATGGGACACGTGGACCACGGGAAATCCACAACCACAGGACACTTACTGTACGCTGCCGGAGCCGTTGACGAGAGAACCATAAAGCAATTCGAAGAAGAAGCCAAAAAGATGGGCAAAGAATCCTTCAAATACGCATGGGTCCTCGACAACCTCAAAGAAGAAAGAGAAAGAGGTCTAACAATCGACCTCCGATTCCTGCGCTTTGAGACCAAAAAATACTACTTCACAGTCATAGACGCGCCGGGACACCGAGACTTCGTCAAAAACATGATCACCGGTGCAAGCCAAGCCGACGGAGCCATACTCTTCTGCTCAGCGAGAAGAGGAGAGTTCGAGGCAGGCATCGGTCCAGGTGGACAAACAAGAGAGCACGCGTTCCTAGCCTTCACGCTTGGTGTTAAGCAGCTGGTCGTTGCCATTAACAAGATGGATGACGTTTCAGTCAACTATAGTCAAGATAGGTACAACGAGATTAAGAACGAAGTTACAAGAATGCTTAAAATGGTCGGCTACAAGGCAGAAAAGTTCCCCTTTGTACCAACCTCGGGATGGACTGGAGATAACCTTGTGAAGAAGAGCGACAAGATGCCATGGTACACTGGACCAACACTAATCGAGGCTTTGGACACTTTTGAAGTGCCTCCTAAACCCACCAACAAGCCTCT
>JAGTQT010000036.1 GCA_018396615.1 Candidatus Bathyarchaeota archaeon | reverse complement strand
TATGGTGGAGGATCCAGATACACCTGCATATGATAATATATACGAGTTTGCAAGGCTTTCGGCAGGCGGAGCGATACTGGCAGCAAAAGTTGGCGGCTTCTCGATCATGAGACCACCTGGTCATCATGCTGGGAGAAGTGGTGCGGCTTTAGGGGCTTACACGAGGGGGTTCTGTTATTTTAATAATGTTGCGGTGGCGGTGAAGTATTTGGGGAAGTCTGCTTTGATTTTGGATATTGATGGTCATCATGGGAATGGTACGCAGGAGATTTTTCTTGGAGACGAGGAGGTTATGTATGTTTCTTTGCATAGGCATCCGAATTATCCTGGTACAGGGCTTGTTTCTGAGTTGGGTTGTTTGAATTTTCCGTTGCCTCCGGATTGTGGGAATGAGGTTTATCTGAAGACGCTTGATAAGGCGTTGAGCGGGATTGACTTAGACAGGTTTGAGGTTGTTGCGGTTTCTGCGGGTTTTGACACGCATGTGGGCGACTTGGCGTCTCTTGGGTTGACGGAAGAGGGTTACTTTGAGATAGGGAGGAGGATTGGGTCTTTGGGGAAGTTGACGTTTTTTGTTTTAGAGGGTGGTTACTCTGGTGAGAATGTTGGGAGAGATATAGACCAGATTTTAAGGGGGATGGAGAAAGCCGCGTAAATTTGTTTCTTGCCGCGTTGTTGATGCCCCTTATATATAGGTAGAGTTTTCTTGAAAGCCTATCATTTCTTAGTATTTTTCTAGAAGCTTTAGCAGTATTGTTTTTGCTGCGTGGAGTCTGTTTTCTGCTTGCTCGTATATGATGGATTTTGATCCTTCTACGACGTCTCCGGTGATTTCGTAGCCGCGGTGAATCGGCATGTCATGCATCACGTAGGCGCTGCTTCCTTTGAGGAGCTCGTCGTTAACCTGGAAGGGCATCATCAGCTTTACACGTTTCTCCTTTTCTACAGCAAACTTCGGATCCGTGAAGAACTCCATGTCCACCCAAGTGTCGGTGTAAACAAAATCCGCGTCTCTTACGGCAGCTTTAACGTCTGAAGTTGTCTCCCAAAGCCCAGTTTTCCTAGCCGCCTCCAGCAGTTCCTCGTCACGCGAAGGCTCATTATGCAGAGGCGTAACCGTCGTCAACTTCACACCAGTTTTTGTGCAGCCCTCGACAAGCGAGTTACAGACATTGTTATGGATCCCAATGTAAACCAGCCTAGTCCCCTTCAACCTACCCTTCTTCTCCTTCATAATCATCAAGTCAGCAACAGCTTGGCTGGGATGATACTTCTCGTCACACCCATTAATCACCGGAACACGCGAAGACGCAGCCATCTTCACCAGATCAGCGTTGCGCAACAGCCGAGCCATGATGCAGTCAACATTGCGGGAAAGATACCGTGTTTCATCTTCAACCGTTGCAATGCCAAAATTCGTTGTTCTCCAGTCAATGTACAGGGCGTGACCGCCAAGCTGCGTCATCGCCACCTCAAATGCCACCCGCGTCCGCGTAGAAGTCTTTTGAAAAATCAAAGCCGAAGATTTCCCGCTTAACTCCTTCTCATACTTCTCAGGGTTATTCTTGATTTCTATACCCTTATCTATTATCTCGTTAAGCTGCTGACCCGACAGCTCTTTAAAGTTAAGCATATGCATGGCTCTATCACTTCAGCAAACCTACACTTTTCACCATATAAAACCTTTCCCGAAACCTCTTGACATGTGCAACACAAACCTGAACACTTTTTGCAGCAACACGAGTTGGCTTCTACGAGCTCTGAAACTTACCTTTTTGAAGCAGCAACCTCAATAACAAATCAATGCTATTTATCAGTCACTTAACAAACAAATCAAGGACAAAAAATGATCCTCATCGTGGCATCAAACAAAGACGTAGCTGGACTTAACATTAAAAAACAAATCCTTGAATTGTACCCCTTTGACAAAACAGATGAAAAACACCAAAACAACACAATCTACAAAGCCGTAATCAACAATACAGAAATCAAACTCGCAACCATAAACGAAGAACCAGTCCAAGCCCAAAACTTACTAAACTTCTTTCCAAGTCCCAAACTAGTCATCTTCATCTCAAGACACAGCAGCCTAAGCGGAAAACCCACACTCTCAGTCCACACGCCAGGCAACCTCTCCAACGCTACTTTAGGAGGGATCCAAAAACGCGTATCAATCTCGCCTGCAAACGCCATGAAAACTACCTTGAAAACCATGGCAACGCTAAGAGAAGAAAAGCAGCTATCCTACGAAGTCTCCTATGAATGCACTCATCATGGGCCATCTATAGATGCTCCAACAATGTTTGCTGAACTGGGCAGCTCACCTGCACAGTGGCATGATTCAAAAGCAGCGGAAGTGGTCGCCCACGCCGTAATAGAGACTTCTTCAAAATTCAATCAGCATCCACAATCAGCCGTGCTAGGTATAGGCGGACAGCATTATAACAGTAAATTCACACGGATGGCGCTTGAAGAGGAAACGGCTTTCGGCCACATGATCCCAAAACATGCCATTGCGGCGATCAACTCTGAAACACTCAAATATTGTGTGGAAAGAACACTTGAAACAGTAGAATACGCGATCTTGGACTGGAAGGGAATTAAAGGCGAAAACAAGCAGCCCCTGATCAAAATGCTTGATGAAGCAGGTCTAGCTTTCAAGAAAGCCTAGCGTGGAAAGAGAGAAAAGTTAATAGAACTGCCCCCGTTATCTATCCGAAAGCCTTCCGATACAGCAATATTTATATCGGATGCAAAAAGCTGAGTGTACGATAAACCATGGGTCTGCGATCATTCCTTTCCCAATGCGTAAGAACTCTAAAACTAGCCATAAAACCAGGAAAAAGCGAGCTATGGCTCTCGATAAAAATATGCTTTCTAGGCATAGGCGCAGTCGGGCTTATTGGATACATAATAAAAATGCTTTCCACCGTCATCACAACAGCCTCAAGCTAAGTTCTAAGAAGGAAAAAACCTTGGAAAAACCTGAAGAACACTTGACGAAAATCTTTGCTGTCAAAACCACAACAGGACAAGAAAAGAACGTAGCAAGGCTAGTAGCCGCTAAAGTTGAAATGAATAAGATAAGGGTAAAAGCGATCCTAGTGCCAGAGGCCTTAAGAGGCTACGTTTTCATGGAAGCCGAAGGACCTCATTTCGTGGAAGAAGCCATAGCTGGAATAAAACACGTCCGCTCCAGAATACCTGGCATAGTAAGTTTTTCAGAAATTGAAAGATACATTGTAAAGAAGCCAGTGATCGAGGAACTGAACGAAGGAGACATTGTGGAAGTTACAGGCGGACCTTTCAAGGGAATGCGCGCGAAAATAACGCGCATCGACAAGTCGAAAGCAGAAGTTACCCTTGAGCTTCTGGAAGCAACTTTTCCTCTCCCAATAACGGTTCACTCAGACTATGTTAAACTCGTTGAAAAAGCCAGAACACAGACAGTAGGTGAAAAGTGAGATGCCTGAAAAAAAAGTTGTTGAACTGCTTGTCAGCGGAGGACAAGCCAATGCTGGTCCGCCGCTTGGGCCTGCGCTAGGACCTTTGGGCGTAAACGTAATGATGATTGTAAACAAGATAAACGAAGTTACCAAAGACTACGCGGGCATGAAGGTTCCGGTTAAAGTCACTGTTGACCCTGACACAAAACAGTTCGAAGTTACTGTGGGCACTCCTACGTCGTCGGCCTTGATCGTAAGCGAACTGAAGATAGAAAAAGGCTCGGCCACGCCTAATACGGCAAAGGTTGGCAATCTTTCAATTGAGCAGATCATTCGCATAGCTAAAATCAAGCGCGCTGAGCTTCTGGCAAAAACTCTGAAAGGTGCATCGAAAGAAGTGCTTGGAAGTTGCGTCAGCATGGGCGTGACTGTGGATAACAGAGACCCACGCGAAGTGCAGAAAGACCTTGACCAAGGCAAGTATGACGAAATGTTTGCTAAGAATGAGTGATGAGACAATACTTTTATAACCCCTCAACATTTCCTCAATGGCACGAGGCCCTCAACATGCCGTTAGATCAAAAGGCGCTCCTCAACGCGGTCAAAGAAGTTAAGGAGAAATCGAAAAAAAGAAAATTCGACCAATCAATAGAGCTGGTTCTAAACCTCAAAGAAATTGATATGAAATCACCCGAAAGCAAGCTTCAAGAGCTTGTAGAGCTGCCTCACTTTGTCCAAGAGAAAGCTAACAAAATATGCGTCATAGGATCAGGTGAACTAGCATTAAAGGCGCGAAGAGCAAACGCCGACCTTGTCATTGAAAGAACAGAACTTGACGGCCTAGCTGGAAAAAAGAGAGATCTCCGCAAAATCGCAAACAGCTACGACTTTTTTATCGCTGAAGCCCCCTTGATGCCGCTGGTAGGCCGAATCCTCGGTCCCGTTCTCGGCCCAAGAGGGAAAATGCCTATACCTGTTCCACCAGCAGCAGACATCGCGTCCCTAATAACAAAACATCGGAAAACAATTATAGTACGCATGCGCTCGCAGCCTATAGTTCAATGCCCTATTGGAAAAGAAAGCATGAAAGAAGAAGAGATTGTCGAAAACATCCAGACAGTCCTAAGAGTTTTGGAAGGAAAACTAAAGAAAGGAATAAAAAACATCAAAAACATTTACCTCAAGACAGCCATGGGCGCGCCAGTAAAGATAATCCCATAAAAAGTGAAGAAAAAATGCCATCCCAGCAAATCCTACAAGAAAAAAACAGCGAAGTCGAAGAAATAGCGAAGCTGGTGACCCAGCACAAAGTCATCGGGATCGCAAGCCTACAAAAGGTCAGAGCTACGCAGCTGCAAGCCTTCAAAAAGAACCTCACAGGCAAAGTCTACATGCGCGTCGTGAAGAACACACTGATGAAAAAAGCCCTAGAAAACTGCAAAGAAAAACCAGGCTTAGAAAAACTTAAGGAACACCTAGAAGGCTCGAACATTTTTCTTCTCACGAACCTGAACCCGTTTGAATTAGCTCTCATTTTGGAGAAAGGAAAAGTCAAAACAACAGCCAAAGCCGGCGACATTGCAGCCTTCGACGTAATAGTACCAGCCGGCAACACAGGGCAGCCACCAGGGCCGATAATCAGCCAGCTTAACGCAGTCGGTCTGCCCACCAGAATAGAATCCGGCAGCGTATGGGTAAGCAAGGATACATTGGTAGCTAAGAAGGGCGATGTGATCAATGAGAGGCTTGCCAGCGTATTATCGAAACTCGGGATCAAACCCGTGGAAAGCGGCTTGTCAATGAGGCTAGTGTATGACGACGGCCTGTTAATATCTCAGAATCAGCTTCAAGTCGATATCGCTGGAACAAGGAAAAATATCGAAGAAGCACATGCAGAAGCGTTTGCACTATCGCTAGCTGTAGCATATCCAACACCTGAGAACACGTCAACATTAATCCAAATTGCCTTTCAAGAGGCGTTCGCATTATCTCTTAACGCATCTATCCCTACAAAGGACACCATAGAAGATCTTTTAAGGAAAGCACATGCAGAAGCATCTTGCCTAAGCCGCTTTTCAGAGGAAGCAAAGAAGCCAGAAAACCCCTAGCAGACTTTTCAGATGTTTTTCTAGAAAGGACATAGAAGAAAATTGGAAGAGTGCAATCTCATTACGATGGCGGCCTGTAGTCCTTTCCGTAGTTCTTTCGCACTATGTAGATGTCGGCGATATCCACTTTGCCATTGTTATCTAAGTCGCATCTAGGGTCCCAGCGTCCATAGTCTTCTTTGCTTCCAAAGGCAAGCGCCGTCAGCAAGTAGTCTGTAAGCTCAACTATTCCGTTTTTATCGACATCTCCTTCATTTCCAAATGCTCTGAACACTGCACGCAAAGTGTGGTTTCCGTCCATTGTGATATTTATAGGATTAGCAGAACCAGCGTTAACTGAATCAAGTTCCCATTGACTGAAGATGTACCCAGACATGTTTATGGCAGTAACGGTGACAATGTCTCCTTCAGTGTATTTGTGTTCCCCAGGAGCAGGATCGGTTGTGCCGCCAAACGTGGCAGATATGGTCAATGTAAAGGTTTTTGGTGGAGCAACCACCTTTGTTATCTCGTAGTAGCCATCCTCCTTTACTGTGCCAGGGATTTCGTTGGCTAACGGGTCAAGCAAGAAAGTATCTATGTTGTTGATGTTAAGCAAAGTCGAGAATTTTCCTGAAGTTGGAAGTGCTCTTATCCTGAATTCGATTACGGCTATTTTCCCCGCATGCCCCCATGGAGCGTCAGGAGGTAGACCGCCTTTCATAACTGAGATTTTGATGCTTCCTGAATTAGGACCGAGATGTATGTAGCCTGTATCAGGAGGCGTCGGTAAGGCTCCATATGGAAGGGGCATAAAGAAGTTGGGGTCTGTATCTGGGACGAACCAGCGGGTTGCGTTCACGATTGTGTCATTGTATACGATGCTGATCTGTGCTCCTCCTATGTCTGGGACATCTGCGCACCAAACGGTAACATTGAATTTCGTGCCAACAGTGGCGTTGTCAGTCGTGTAGATTATGTTTGAAGGAGTTAGGTACATTCGTGGAGCTGGCGTGGCTGATATGGTGTGAAAAGCAAATGTTGCAAGAATAAGTGCGACTATCGTTGAGATCGCTAAACTCTTGGCAAGCTTATTTTTCACTATTATCTCTCCTTTCTCTGATTGCGTTTACGAAGACTAGGGCGAAACTTAAACATTATGGAATAATCTTCCACCCCCATATCTGCAAAGAAAAAAGGACAAGAAGAAAGGTGAATTGAACAAATCTCGACCGGCTAGCGGCATGGAAATGTTAATTCATGCCTTGTTGCCCACGAAGAAAAAGGCGTAAAGGAAGCTGGAAATCTATGTTTAAACAAAAAACTTAATAACTCTGTAGCGCTTTCCTTTTCGGCAAACATAGGTGAACCAGTATGGAATATATCTACGCTGCAATGCTTCTCCACAAAGCAGGAAAGGAGATAAACGAAGCCAACGTAACCCAAGTTTTGACAGCTGCAGGCATAAATGCTGATGCTGTACGGGTTAAGGCTCTTGTAGCCTCGCTAGCAGATGTCAAGATTGATGAGGCGATAAAGTCTGCTCCAACGATGATGGCGGCTCCGGCGGCAACGGCTCCAGCGGCATCGGCTGCGCCAGCGGGAGAGGCTAAACCGAAAGAGGATGAAAAGAAGAAGAAAGAGGACGAGAAAGCTAAAGAAGAAGCTGCACTCGAAGGGCTAGGAGCACTATTCGGATAAAGAGCAGCGCCGTATTTTAGATCCCTTCTTGTTTAACATTTTCCGCAGTCCAACTTTAGTCAGTACCATAGGGAAACCATGTTTCCTTGCATCATAATATGTATCGTTATCGCAACAGCTAAGAAGTGCCACAAAACAATAGCCCATCTAAAAAAAGGGAAAAACTAGTTTTTCCTTCTTCTAGCAATTTCGGCGCCTAGCGCTATTGGTGCCCAGCCGCAGATGATCATTAAAGTGCCTGGGAGTGCTTGCCATTCGAAATTGAGCATGAGAACTTCAAAAATGAAGAACGAAACCGCGATGGCGGCAAGGGACAGAAGGGCGGGAGTTTTTCCATATCTTCTTAGCGTCTGCACTGTGAGAAGACCGGCGAAAAAAAAGTCTCCTAATCCTAGGGACATGTAAAGCCTGCGCCCTTCCAACAATATTTCTGGTAAGGTAGGCATTGAAACCAGAATGGGTAGCATGAGACCTGAAACCTGCTTGGCAGCAGACACCATTGTCCCAGTAAACAACACGAGAATAATATCTACAGCTGTGAGGAGCACAGCAAAGATAAGTGAAGTCTTCCAAGTGAACAGGCTTCCTAAGTAGAGAATAATCAGTAACGCGAAGACTATTCCATACACGTTCAGCAGATAAGGAAACCATATAGACGAGCGACTAAAGAATAGGTATAAGCCGACAAAAAGGGCAGGCGGTAAAGCCGCAAGATACCATCTCTCTTTTTCGTTGCCTCGTCTAAATTCGTAAACGACAGCGACCGCGACCAAGACTGCTAGAGACCCAAAATAGAGCGTCGCCCAATAAGCCATTGCTTCATCCGTTATGAAGCCTAGCCAGCTTGCTAGCACAGCTAAAAGGCAGACTACGATCGAAAACAGCAGAAACAGCTGAGCTTTAAGCTTCTTTACATCTGAAAAAAGATAAGTGAAAACGACAAGCAGCATGGAGTAGGCAAAAAGAAACATTATCACGATAGCCATCTGTGGAACATACACTACAAGCGAAACCGCTATGCTTATCGAGACAACAAGCATCACTGCGTCGCGAGTTCGAAATTTCTTCTCTTCCAATGTTGCCTTCAGCTTATTCTCAGTCTTTTTATCCAGAAAGATTGAGGCTAAAACAACCGCGAAAAGCGTGAGAGGCATGGCAATGTCGAAATACATACCGCACACATAGCTGAAACATACATTTAATTCTTTATCCTTGAAGAAAAGCCACTTCATTTTGAGAAAGCGATGCAGCTCTTTACAGGTGAAAATACATGTTAAGAACCGATAGAGTCGCCATGAGAGCTTCTTCGGTGCGCACGGTTTCCGTACCCTGCAATGGAATCATATTAACCGTAAAATCAGCCCTCTCTTCAAGTTTCCACCCTTCACGCCGCGCTATTTCATGCAGCCCTTGAGATGGGCTTCCAAACACCACAAGGATGCTCTTTGCTTTTTGCCATCTTTCACCGATTTCCTCAGCCACCTTTTGGAAGGGAATCCCAAGCCTAGAAGTGGCGATAACTAAGTCGAAGCCTCTCCGCGTTATTATCTTTCCAAGAGGCTGTTTTTCAGCAGTAACCACGTAGCCCCAGTAATCAGCAATCTGGTTGCGGTCTATTAGCTCTACAAATATCTGCGGCTCGGTAGATACAACTTTAACTGTTACCCGCTTGCGTGATGCCGATTTTTCTTTGGGCAGCAATGCAGGCTGCTCAACACCTATGTCGATGAGCGTGCCCTCCATGGAGGTGGATAGGGTGATACCTTCTCGATGTTCTCCCAGTTTTAGGTCTTTGGCTCTACGGTTTAACGGGTGATGAGTTGTCCGTAAGGGCGGTAATATGCCCGCGTACTGCAGCTCGGGTCTGATTCTAAAGAGTTTCTTGCGCAGATACTGAGGGGTCTCCATGTAAGCCAACAACATCGTCACTAAATCCGTGTCAGCGGACTGATTTACATGTGGGTTGTCTGAATACACTATGATTTCTTCAATGCGGAAAATCGCAGCTGCTCTGCCGATGAAACCGATTTTTGAGGTTTTCTCGCGCAAATGCGGTGTATCCGAGACTACGGAAGCAGGTATCGCGATGGCGATTCTTTTTTTGCTCAATGATTTGTCTCCGAAGCTTTCAGTTTCGGTTGACTTCGTTCTGCTTAAAAGCTTAAGGCATGATATAAGACTTACAATGAATTCACTGTCGTGATCGAACTTGAAAAAAACTGTTCTAGACGACATGAACGAGATTCTAAAGATAGACAGAAGCAACATGCTGGCTCACTGTGCCAACTGCTCAAAGCATTATGAGCAAGCAGCGACATTGGCGAAGGAGACTTTACTGGATTACCCTAGACCAGAAGCGGTGATCGTGGCTGGGATGGGAGGCTCAGCTATCGGAGGCGAGCTTTTCAAAGACTGGTCCCGAGACAAGCTTGCGGTTCCCGTTGAGATCTGCAGGGAGTATTCTTTGCCAGCCTACGCCGGCAAAGGCACTCTGGTTTTTGTGGTCAGCTATTCGGGAGAAACAGAGGAGTCTCTTAGCGTGTTTCTCGACGCGGTTAAGCGTAAATGCAGTGTTGTGGCAATAGGCTCTGGAGGATTGCTATTAGAATTCGCTGAAAAACTTGGTTTGCCATACGTGCGTGTTCCCTCTGGAATGGCTCCGCGGGCAGCGCTTCCGTATCTTTTTATTCCTTTGCCCGTCTTGATGGAGAAAACTGGTTTAGTAAAAGGCGTGTCTTCCGAGGTTTCTGAAGCCATAAAAATTTTGAGACAAGTTAGTGATTTAAACAGACCTGAAATCCCTCTAGAAGAGAACTTCTCCAAGACCCTAGCCACAGACATCTGCGAGACAATTCCAGTTATCTACGGTTTCGGACTTTATCGAGCTGCGGCTCAGCGCTTTAAGACCCAGTTGAATGAAAACAGCAAGATTCCTGCGAAATGGGAGTTCTTTCCGGAGCTTGACCATAATGAGATAGTGGGCTGGGAGAACGCAGAGAAACTTGCCCGCTTCTTCTCGGTTATTCTTATCCGAGACAAATTTGAACCTAAGGCACTACGGCAAAGGATAGAGGTGACAAGCGAGCTGATTGCTGCAAAATCTGTGAGAACATTCAAGGTTCAGGTGTCCGGCAAAGGCTCATTGGCAAAAATGTCTTCAGCTATCTGTGTCGGAGATTTCGTAAGCGTCTATCTTGCCTTGCTTCGGGGAATAGACCCAACGCCGGTAAAAACGATCACAGCACTTAAAGAGAGGCTGGGACAGACAGGGCTGAAAGCCAAGATTCGGCGAGAACTGGAAAGGCTTGTTAGATAAGGGCTTAGCTGATGAATTCTGCAAATGTTTTTTCTGCTGTTTCCAATGGTACTAGTTTGGGAGGATGCTTAAACGCGTAGGCGCAGATGGGCAAAACTGTGCCTTTTAGCTTCCTGTCTGCAGCTATCTTGACGGCTCTTATCACGTCTAGCAATACGGAGCCAGCGTTCGGTGCGTCCACCGTGGAAAGCTTTAAGTCTATTTGCATTGGCGTGTTGCAGAAGTATGTTCCTCTAATCCAGAAGTAGCTGTCTCGTTTGTTCTCTAGAAAATCAACGTAATCAGTTGAGCCGGCTACAACTTTGGCTTCGTATGGCAATGTGGCTTCCACGGATTTGGTTTTTACTGTTCGCTTAAGATCTTTTGTCCTTTCGAGCGTGTCAAGCGATTCTGTGCCTCCTCCAACGTCAAGCTGGTATGTCTCTGTTATTCGAACGCCGTTGGTGGAGAGCAGTTTGAGCAGCGTTTTGTGTATGGTTGTCGCGCCTACTTGGTCGATTAGGTCGTCTCCCACGAGGATTTGATCTGCCTTCTCAAAGCGCTTAGCCCAAGCAGTATTGCTTGCAATGAAGCATGGCGTTGCATTAACGAAGGCGCATCCGGCTGCGAGCGCCTGCTCAGCATAGAACTCTGAAGCTTTCACTGCTCCGCTTGGAAGAAGGTTGACAGCCATGCTTGTGTCGGTTTCTTTCAAAACGCTTGCAATATCTGCTTCTGGTTCGCGGCTCAGCTGAACGATGCTTCGTGTATATTCGCCAATGCCGTCCATAACTGGCCCTTTATGGACAGTTACGCCGGATAGAGGTGTATCCACGATTTTTTGAGCGTTGTTTGGTGAGGCAAAAATCGCTTCGGAAAGATCCTTTCCCACTTTTCGGTTGTCAATGTCAAATGCAGCTACAACTTTGATATCTCTTGGATGGATCCCTCCGAGACGGAGGTGGCGCAGTCCCACGCAGTCTTTCTCTTCTTCACCGTTTGAATAGTAATGTAAGCCCTGAACCAGCGCTGATGCACAGTTGCCGACCCCGATTAACGCGATTTTTATCTTCGGCAAGTTTTCTGCACCTTTGACTGCTTTATCTTGGCAATTACCTTATAAAATGCTACGCTACATCTGTGTCCATCTGCGTTGCTGATCAATGTCAAGTTTGCCTATAGCGGGACGTAGTTTTCATTTATTCCCGTTCGTAAGAGAACTTCTTTCCAAAGCTCAAGTCCTTTCCTTGTTCGCCATTTTTCAGGCGCAGGTAAACCTATTACGGCTAGCTTGTCACCTTTTTCAATTCTCTCTGCTGTGACACATTTTCCAGTTTCAGGGGACACCGGAGTAATTATGTCGGGGGCGATGGCTACAAGCTTTCCGTCTCGGTAAGCGGCGAGCACTTCATTCTTTGCCTTCATCTCAAACAGGCTTGTCGAGTATTCTTCTGTTCCTACAAGTTGAATGTTGACAAATGTGAATCCGCCTTGTGTTTCTAGCTTAACGTCTTTGACTATTCCTTCGAAGAGTCTAGTCCCGTTTGTTTCTTTTAAGACTGCTTTCAGAGGCTCTACAGCCTTTCGAAGAATCTTGCCTAGTTGAATGCATTTTGAGAGGCTTAG
>JAGTQT010000038.1:2875-12022 GCA_018396615.1 Candidatus Bathyarchaeota archaeon | reverse complement strand
CTGAGCTTTCACCTACGCAACCTTGAGGCGTTTCTGCAGCAGACCCCCTCTGGAAAATATAAGTTAAGCAAGGTCGGCCAAAACGCAATTGTCCTTGTTAGAGATGTAGAAGCATGGGCTGTAGAAGTCAAAATCGCAACGAAGACGTCAACTTTGCCACTAGCTAGCTTTAGAAAACGTGTTGCAGCTTTTCTGATTGATCTAGGAATTGCTATCGCACTTTTCTTGGTTTTGCCAAACATATTATACCCAATCATTTCCGTAGACACGTTCTTAAATTTCAACATAACCTTTTTTCTTGTTTTATTTTGGATATACTTGACGCTTCTCGAAGGGTTTGCAGGACAAAGTCTTGGAAAACGGATTGTTGGATTAAGAACGGTAAGGATAGATGGCAAGAATCTTTCCTATGATCACACAGCTGTAAGAAACTTCGGAAAAGTTTTTTTCTTACCCCTCGACTTGGTCATCGGGCTTGGGATCAAAGATGAGCGGTTCATTAGGTACTTTGACAAATTCGCCGGAACAACAGTTGTAGACCTCCAAGTTTCTTCTTCCCAAAAAGCTGCAAACTCCTCTTGACAACAAGCTAAGTCTAACTGACAAGCATGATTGCGTCTCTCTAAGAGATCTTTGCTAGCTGCAACAGATTGCTTTTCAAAAAGAGATAAAAAGAGAATGTTAATAATTCCCAAGCATGATTTCAAAGAATAGCAAGCTTGAAAGGAGAGGACGAAAAATGGTATCCTTGACACGTTTCCTAAAGCTAAAGCTCGCCCAAACGCGAAAAGCCGCTACCGTTACAATTTTCTTGTTGCTTTTTGCGGTGATAGTTGTTGGCTACTCTCCTACCGTAAAGGCTGAGCAGTCAAAAGTTAATGGGCTAACGATTGCTTTGGACACTTTGAGGTCTAGTGATACGCCTCAAGTTCTAATCAACTTCATGAAGCAGTGGCATTACAACTCTCTAAGAATCTACATGGGATGGTGCAGCAGCTTCTGGACAGGAGACATCAACAACCCCATGAACACAAAAACCCAGAATTTCATAGACGAACTCTGCCGACTATGCGCACAAAACAACTTCACAGTCGTCTGCGCAGTAAGCGCCCAAGTAACTCCTTTCAAAACTTCTTATCACGAAGAAATCCAAGTTGGTCCAAACGGTGAAGAAAATAGTCAAGGCAACTGGGTTTGTCCAACAGGACCAAAATTTCAAACATTCACTAAAAACCTCGTCAGAATTCTTGTGAATATTATGGAGAAATATGCAACCCCAAGAATAAGCGTGGACGAAATAGTCTTCGTAACAGGAGGGGGAAAACCGGCTTTCTATAGTCAATCAATGAAAGCGGTTTACAGACAAGCAACAGGCAAAGATATACCATTATTCAGTTCAACTTCAGGAACATACAACAACGAGCAAAAGCAGTTCATAGAATTTGCGAAAGGCACCATAAGAACGTTCTACCAGATGATAGAAAGCACGGCAAAAGCGGAGAACCCAAACGTCTGGTTTGGCGCGTTAGTTGACACTTATTGGGTTTATCCTAAAACCAGCGACGACACCCAGCCCTATGATTACTATGCAACTGTGGACGAAATAGTGTATGAATGGTTCTACGCAATCCAAAATGAAAACTGGGAGGGTGTAACGGATGGGTTGCGGCGCATCAAGAATCTTAACCCTTCGGCGATACACTACTTCATCTATGGGACTTCAACCATGACAAGCATAGCGAACATGAGGAAATCTGTGGAGCTAGCCATGGCAGAAGGCTACGACGGAGTATTCCTGTACGAATACGCAAAAAGCAGAAGCAACCCATTTGACGTATCCGACATAGTGTTTTCTACCGGGTCTACTCCAGAGCCTTCTCCATCGCAGACGCAATATGGAACCCTGAAGTTTTCAGCGTGGAATGGTGAAAACTGGGTGGTTGGAGCAGCTTTAACTATAATGTTTCCGAATGGAACAATTATAGATAAATTCACACCATACGAAAACTCGCAGGCACCACTAGGTTTTTACACAGTGAACTGCGTGAATTCTGGTCAAGAAGCAGACAACTCGCCTTATAGCTTTACGTTAGATTCGAATGAAGTTGAATCTTATACGTTCGTTTTTGGGCCTTCTCCCCCGCCGTCATCAGCTTATGTTTTTGAAGACAACTTTGATTCCGCTGATTTTAGTAAATGGACAGGAATTAGCACCAGCTATGGAGAGGTTGCTGAGGTTGTTGATACTTTTGCTGACGCAAATGGTTATTGCGTGCAGTTTTCGTCAAATGGCAGAAACGAAGTTGAATACGCTTATTGTTACAAAACGGTAGACATGGAAGAAATATGGGTAAGCGGAGACTTCTACGTTTCCTCTGGTCTACCTTTAGACAGCAACGGGGATAGAGCATATTTGATACGTTTGATGGCTGGACAATATTACGTTGCTAGCATTGGCATCGGACGATATGACGGTAGCGACAGGTGGGTGCTCTACGGAAGAAATGGCTCAGAACGCGCTGGACCGTTTTACTCATCGTCGCCAGCTGTGGAAATGAAACGCTGGTATCATATGGAGCTTAGGTGGAAGAAACATTCCACTCTCGGCGTTATGGAAGCGTATTTAAACGGCCTGAAAATCTTTTCGATGAATAACTTGGATACAGCGAGGTATGGCAATTTAAGTCAAATCAACTTTGGATTGATGTCTATGACGGAATATGGGAAAAGCTTGAGCATTTATGGGGATTGCTTTTCGTTTTCAACGTACAAAAAGACCGATGTCAATTGCGACGGAGCGGTTGATCTGAAGGATGCACTATCGGTTGCCCAAGCCTGTGGATCATCAATCGGTGACCCGCGGTATCAGCTAAATCTGGACATAAACGATGACGAAGTAATTGACGTTATAGATTATATGCTTGTTGCCTTAGACATCAGTAGACTTAATCAAAATATCTGACACTTCGCTATCTAACTCCACCGCTCTTGAGTCCAGGAATTTGCTATGCCTTGGGCTCACCTAATTAGAAGCTGGAAGCGTTGCTTTAGCTCTTTTCAGCTTGCTCATTGAGAAGCGCACAATCAGAGTTAGAGCATTATTGTCAAGTTTCTTTAAGAGTATGCGGCGAAGTTTATGGAATTGTTTTGCAAATGCAAGTACTCTAATAAAGCTAAGATTCTTCAGTGGCTATCAGCAGCTCTTCGTTAATAACGGCTGCAATCTCCAATGAATTGTTCGCTGTAGCATTCTGAGATTTGCGCAAGTTACCGCTAGATCTATTACTTCCAAAAAAGTACAATGTCCAGCCGATAAGCCAAACAAAAATTACTACAGGAGAAAGAACGAGTTTAAGCATCTTCTTTAGCATGCTTCTCACTTCACGCAAGTCCCCAAACGAAGTGAAGTGAATGCGTAGTTTGACTGAAAAGGTTTAAGAAAGCACAATAAATATTCAAAATTAAGATTTACTGAAGTGTTTTTCCAAGATACTATGCAGAGAAAAAGAAAATAGGGATCAGTATTTTTAGCTGTTCTTACGCATTGTTCTCTTCATTCGATGCAATGCCACTAAAATTAGCACCGCATTCACAAACAGCAACAAATAAACATGCGATGAGAACTCCGGAACAACATGGTACTGAGTTATGTAAGCTTCTTCATGCGCGATGCTATTGCCTACTTCGTCAATTGCAGTTATTGTATAATTTACTGTAGTGCAATAGGAAAAGCCTGGAATGGTTGCTTTCCAAACGTTGCCTTCCAGATGGTGCATTTCCTCACTGAACCACGTGCCGTTGTTTGTTGTGTAGTTTAGAATTACTGTACTTACCTCGCTCAAGTTGTCAACTACAGTGGCATTGATGCTAACCCGATCATAGGGTTGAACGTTGTCTGCAGGTGGATATTGAGAAACATTTGTTATATTCGGAGGAGTTGTGTCAACGGAGAAATAGATCAAAGTGGATGAGCCTGTGTTACCTGCTTCATCGGTGGCGAAGACAATAACATTATGATTTCCATCTGTTAGGTCAAAGAGTGTAGTGTTGCCAAGAATTGTTATGTTAGTTTGGCCATCTAGACTGTAGCCAACCCAAGAAGTCAGTTCGTCAAGCGTAAAAGTTAGCATAATAGAATCGGTTGAATATGTTTGATTAAGTGGAGAGATTACAATAACAGTCGGTGGTTTTGTGTCAACTGAAAAGTAGACGACGTTAGATGACGCCATGTTCCCAAAAGTGTCGTTAGCATAGACAACAATATTGTGAATACCGTCTACTAATCCTAGAAGAGTTGTGTTTCCAAGAACAGTAACGTTGGCTTGTCCGTCAAGACTGTAACCCATCCAAGAAGCCGTCTCTTTCACTGTGAAAACTAGAGGGATGTCGCTTGCTGTATAAGTCATATTTATTGGTGATACAATCGAGATCTCTGGTGGTGTTGTTTCTATTCCTTGAATCAAAACTACGAGAGTTGAATGATTATAGTTGAAGTATATCCATCTGTAAGTTTCGTTATCGTATATTGTGTAGTTTACATAGTTTGGCTGGGTGCCGTTAATTGTAATATTGTATGGCTCAGTCATCACAAAGTGAGGGATCGCTATTCTACATAAGCCTGCTGTTTGAGAGGGGGTCATAGTGGAAAAATGCATTGTTATTAGAACGTTGCTTGGAAGCCTGCTGTAATTGAAGTAGTCAATTGTTGAGTTAGAAATAACATTCACACGGTACCCAAGAGGTGTTTCAAAGCTATTGAACATGCCCATTAACGGAAAATCATCGTCGTTTCCAACATCGATCACATATGGCGAGTCGCCTATACCATCTAGATCTGCATCAGATCCAGAGTAGTCACTCCAATAGTTTCCTTCTAATCCATTTTCCCACGCTACCGCTGACGTGGAAGAAGCTTGTTGCGTATTGTTTACAAAGTTATTGTGGTATATCTGGTTGTTTGTGGAGCTGAAAGCAAGGTCTATGCCATTACTATTGTTAGCTAGTAAATTGCCTATGATAGAGTTGTTTGAAGATCCAGAGAGCGAGATCCCGTAATTGCAATTGTTTATAGTGTTGTCAGAAACAATGCTGTTTGAAGAAAAGCGAACATATATTCCAACATCATTGTTTTCAGTAATGTGGTTCAAACTTAGAGTGGAGTTAGGTGAGAAGTCCAACCAAATGCCGTATTCACTGTTTCCTTTAATCTCGTTTTCAGAGAACACGTTTTTAGAGCTTTGATAGGCATAAACACCGTCATAGTTGCCGTCTATCACGTTGTCTTCGAAAATGCTATCTGAAGATGAAGAAAGAGAGACTCCACGCAAAGTATTGCTGTTAACAGTATTGTTGTTTACCTTACTTGACAAAGATGAGGTCATGACTAGGCCATCTCTGTTATTTGTCACGGTGTTCCCGATTACACTTGTGTTAGAAGAATTGAAGGTGTATATGCCGACATCCTTGTTTTGAGATATAGTGTTTTCCGAAATCGTGTTTTGAGGGCTATCAGTAAGTTGGATGCCATCGTCGTTGTTCAAGGTAATGATGTTTTTAGCTATGGCGTTATTGTTTGAGAAATTTAGAAGCTTCAAACCGTCATTTCCATTATTTGAAATGCTGTTCTGCGAGATATTGTTTAGGGCGGATTGAACGATATTGACACCGTCGTAGGCATTCATGGTGATGTTGCTTTCGGTTATAGTTATCTGCGAGCAAAGATTGATAGATATGCCGTAATAGAACCCTTGAATGCAGATGTTCTTAATTGTGATGTTTTGGATGCTATTTAGATCAATTCCTCTAAGTCCGCCCGCACCCTGAACTGTGTACCCTGTGCCATCAAGGATTATGTTGCTTCTCTCTATGACAATTGATTCCATTATGTTGTCAGTTAAAGTGTAGGTGACGTTATCTAGTGTCGATATGGGAGCAGTTTCAGGCTCAATACGTCCATCGGCTCTTATGTAAATAGTATCTTGTGCATAAATTCGTTGAATTTCAATGGAGAAACCGACTAGTAGTAATGATATTATAAAACATGAAATCGAAAGCCAAATCACAACATTTTTCTTCATTTCTATCACTAACCGAGCAGACTTGTTCTAAGCTTACAATATTTAACAATTACGCATCAATTTAAGAAATCTATCTGCACTTGGGTGTTTAGCAGGAAAAGAGCTCTGCTCAACCTGATCAACGAAGAACTTGGATTTGCCTTAAAAAACCGCTTGCTATTTAAATCATCTCTATTTGGCGCCATCTACAGAGAATACGACCATCAGAACGAGGCAGAAAAATGAGATTAAGGAAAACTATGCGATTTTGCATCGGCGTAACTACATTTTGTCTTGTTCCAAAAATGCGACAGCAAATATTTTTGGACGGCACTAATCTTAAAAATCCTCATTATTACGCTAGAAACAATGTTCCACAACTTTTTTCTATGCCCACCATAAATATTCTGCAGAGCAAAAATGAAGTCTAGAAACATCCACCTTGTAATTCTTGCCGCCTTAATGGTTGTCTCATTAATCCATGTTTTACCTGTGTTTGCTCCATATCGCGACTATGAGCCTCTTATAGAAGACTTCATGGAACTGGTTAGCATTTTCCCTGATATGATAACTTATGAAGTTATTGGTAAGACAGTTCAAAACAACGATATTCTCATGTTCAAAATCGGCAACCCTGATGGAGGAAAGGTCTTATTCGATGGTGCCATGCATGGAGGTGAGACATTGGGTCCGGAACTTTTGTATTTCTATGCAAAATGGCTTCTGACAACCAATGAACCTCTTGCCAGAAATATACTTTCAAGAACTTGCACAATGCTGATTCCAGCATTAAACGTTGACAGATACTCAGGACCCAGAAAAAACGCAAATGGCGTCGACTTAAACAGAAACTTTGCTACCAATTGGGAGAATGCTGGAAGCCCTGATCCCAACAGTGAATCATACAAAGGGCCTGCACCTCTAAGTGAACCAGAATCACAAACAGTGATTCGTGTTTTCCAAGCCTACAGACCCTATTTTTATGTAAATTTACACATGTGGGCAGGTCCATACTATGCAGGAAGCTTTTATGGAAACCAAACATATTACTCAATTCTGACAAATAAGATAAAGACTCTAAGCAATGAACGAGGAGTCACTCCAATACGCTACTCAGGGCAATTTGGAGGCGCTGGATTTGCGATTAGCGATGCAGCACGTGCTGGGATTACTAGCTTCTTGATAGAACTTTCAGAGATAGCCATACCATATGCGGAGATAGAAACAGATCTTTTGCCAAAATTTATTCCGATTGCTGCTGTGTTAAGCCAAGAATGCGATAGTCAAACTTTTTTTGAAGGTGATTTTGAAGCTGGGAATTTTGACTTTTGGGATGGGCTGATCATAACTGAAGGCGACAACTCTTCCGTCTCAAACGAGATCTCATTTAATGGAGTGTTCAGTGCAAAATTTGAAACAAGGGCTATAACGTCTGGAACAAGAAGAGCTACCGTCTACAAAAACATAGGGGAGCAATCTGCTATTTATGCTCGCGCCTATTTCTACATCGATGAAGGGCTGTCACTAGACGATGCGGACGATCGCTTCACACTTATTCAGTTCCTCAGCGCAGGCGAGAGCATACTAGTTAGTCTGCAGGTTAGGCACGTCAGCGGTGAGGATAGGTTCGCGATCCTTGCTTTCAGCAATATGGCAACTATCACGTCGGTTTACCCAGTTCAGAAGCAATGGTTTTGTTTGGAATTGTTTACAAAAATAAGTTCCACGGAAGGCGCAATTAAAGCCTACATAAATGGAGCAGAATGCATTTCACTCGTAAACGTCAACATCAGCAGTCTAGGCAACATAGGGGCGGTTCGTTTCGGGCTGGCAAACAGCGTCAACGTGCAGCACAAAGTTGTTGTTTACTGCGACTGTGCATGCATAAGCGCAAGCTACATCGGCCCAAAGCTGTTCCCGCGGTGGGACATAAACCAGGACGGCAGAATTGATCTCAAAGACACAACCGCTGTCGCCATTGGATACGGGTCGAGGCCGCAAAATCCTAATTGGAACCCATCGATCGACGTAAACTCCGATGCCGTGGTTGACTTGATGGATGCGTTTATTGTTGCAGTTCACTTCGGAGAAAGCTACGCCTAGAAAACGTGTGCTACGAGAAAGTTGTGGCTACAGTTAATTGCCTTGTTTCGCATGAGATGTCCAAACAAAAACTCTTTTTTTTGTCAATTAAATTCGATGTAAGAGATTTGGCTATAATGTTGGCAAAAAGCTTCGTCCACTACACCGGAGGCGTTGCTATTCTAGGAGTGTTTCGTTACTCGCAGTTCATAACGTTTATGCCGTTTGCGAGAACTAGAGTTGCCTTTTACAGCTCTGAGAACTGAAGTCGTTAACGGCACTAAAAGCTACTTCAACATGACATTGATAGACGTTTTCTTAGAATATGATGTGGCTAATGGACTAGATCTCTGCTGTTGCGGTCATTTCGAGAAAAGTAAACATGCTGAAAGTGAGCTATTTGTAACATGCAACAGAAATGTATAAGGGCGACGTTTGACATTCGGCAATGTTTATCTACATTTGTTTGTATACCGAAGAAATTGAGAGAAATGCTGCAAACCAACTCTCCGTGTGCAGAGAGAACTCTCTTGTTAAGTATTAAATTCCTAGTCGTAGCTGTAGCTACGGTGGCGCTTTTCCATGCAGACCTGCTTATCCTGTTCAGTGATGCCTTGCAAAGCGAGACAACAAGCTATATTCTTCTTTTGCCTGTTCTTTTTGCGTATCTTATCTATCGAAAGAGGAAAATGCTGAAAGCCGTGATTCCACTTGAGCACAGAGATCAGTCGAAAAACCTGAGACTCATCCCACTTGTCGCTGGAATACTTCTTACAATAACTGCTATACTGCTTTACTGGTATGGCTCTTACACCTTCACACCTGTAGAGTATCACATGTCTGCCCTGCCAATATTCACGGCGGGCTTGACGCTTATACTGTTTAACCAGCAAACAATGAGGCAGCTTGCGTTTCCAATAGTCTTCCTCTTTTTCCTGATGCCTCCCCCATCAGAAATCCTCTACGGGCTCGGCTCGACGCTGTCTACAATAAGCTCCGAAGCATCAAA
>JAGTQT010000038.1:0-2866 GCA_018396615.1 Candidatus Bathyarchaeota archaeon | reverse complement strand
TCTCGCAAACGGCATAAACTCGACGATAACAAGCGAATTCGGCAACCCCACAATCGAGTTGATAAGGCCAGACGCTTCAACAATGAGCTTCACAGTAGACATCGCGTGCTCAGGAATATACAGCCTCATCAGCTTTACTATCTTTTCAGTTTTCATCGCGTATCTTATAAGGGATAAACTGTGGAAAAAGCTAGCTCTTGTTGTGGTCGGGCTTCCTTTGATTTATCTTCTAAATATCATCAGAATAACAATCATCCTTTCATTGGGATACCATGTTGGAGAAGAATTTGCACTGCAGATATTTCACATGCTAGGAGGATGGGTACTAATATTCTTAGGCACGCTCATCCTTCTTGCTATCTCAGTGCTGGTTTTTAAAACACGAATATTCAGGGAGACAAAAGAAAAATGCGGCCAGTGTAGCCAGGAACCAAAAACCGAAAAAGACTTCTGCCTGTCATGTGGCAGAATTCTTAACACTCAAAGCGCCAGTATCAGCAAAGCCGACGTTGCCAAAATCGCCATCATAGCCGTAAGCCTAGGCTTTTTAATCTCAATTCAGGCACCAGTCTTCGCCCTGACACAGGCTCAACCAATAGTCGTAGTAAGCACGCCTTCAGGCGACCAAGTTTCCACAGAGATCCTTCCTCAGATCTCCAACTACAGCCTTTACTTTCTATATCGTGACACAGCGTTTGAAGCTAAAGCCAAACAGGATATGTCTCTGGTCTATTTGTACACGTCAGATAATCAGTCAAAGGAGCCTGTGTGGGTTGTGATTGAGATAGCGTCAACCCGCTCGTCCCTCCACAGGTGGGAGACCTGCTTAGTAACGTGGCCTTTGGTGCAGGGTTATCAGCCGAGGGTGGCGCAGATAGACTTGGAAGACATAGAGTTGTATGCTAATCCGCCTTTAATTGGCAGGTATTTTGCTTTCAACTACACCGCTACTAATCAAACGCAGGTCGTGCTCTACTGGTATGAGACATCAACTTTCACAATAAACTCAACATCGCAGCAGAAGCACGTGAAAATCAGCTTGATCGCGTACCCCGAAGACGCTGCCGGCCTTACAAACGTTAAAGATCAACTGGCCTTCATCGCAGACAAAATTGTAAGTTATTGGCAGCCAATAAAAGCATGGTCGCAGATAACTATGATAATCTCTCAAAACGGAGCCAATCTTACGCTTGCAACTACATCAGCATTGGTAGCTCTAACGATTCTTTATGCTGTGGAAGCGAGAAGATACAGGAGAGCTAACGGCAACATTTACCAAAAACTTTCTAAACTGAACAAAGAAATAGTGGACGCTGTGCGAAAAACAGAAAAAAACACAATCCCAACGCTTGAAGCCGTAGCCGTCTCTTATCAGAGAACTACAGGAAAGACGATTGACAGAAACCAGCTTCTGGAAAAACTCTCCGCCCTCGAGACAACAAATATAATAAAAAGATACGTTGCTAACAACCAAGACGAGCCCACACAGGCGTGGAAGACTAATATTCTCTCGTTATAAGAAACGTAAACAAAAAAGGGAACCGCAATGCAAAAGAAGAACACGGCCATAGCCAAAATGGCACACAAAATCAATGTTGCAAAAATAGCCGGCTACGGGCTACTGTGCCTTGGCGCAGTTGCTTTGTTAGTCTCTATTGGCTACGCATCTCAGATTCTGGCGTTTATAGGTCTAGGCCTAGTTTTCTGGGGCCTTATTCTTACCTTTATTCAAACCAGCGCCTCAGTTAAAAAAGATCTTCTAGACGCTACGGCACTTTCTTCACTGTCAACTATAGACCAGCTGCTGCAACAAGCTGGATACACAGCAAAAGCTGTTTACTTGCCTCCGAAGTATTTCAAGGATCTAGACACCTGTAAGGCTTTTATACCTACACAAGAAACTGGAAATCTTCCTACGCCTGAACAGATACAGGAACAGGAGAATAACCTATTCATCGATAATCCTCAAGGAATACTGCTCACGCCAATAGGCGGCGAACTAACAAAGCTTTTTGAGAAAATACTTGAAACAAGCTTCACCAGAATAGACTTGCAATACCTACAACAGAACTTACCTAAGCTCTTCATAGAGGAACTTGAAATAGCTCAAAGTCTCGAGATTGAAAAGAAAAACAGCAATGTCCATGTCAAAGTAGAAAACACTAACTACGTGTATCTGACAAAAAAAGCCATGAACTTGCCCCAGCTATTTCAAAGCCTCGGCTGCCCGCTGAGCAGCGCACTTGCATGTTCCTTAGCTAAGGCAATAGGCAAACCAGTGATAATAGATAGCACGGAGACAAGTGATAAAGGAAATGACATAAACATGCATTTCCACGTTTTGGAAGAGGAGCCGGCTGAACAGTGAATTTCCCGCTTGACTTTTGGGACACAAGTCTGCTGACTGCTGTCGCGGCAATGGTATTTCTTGTTACTTCTGAGCTTCTATCCCCCTATTATGGCAGAGTTAGCATTCAAATCAACAAAAAGAGGTTAAAATATGCTGCAATCGCTTTTTCGATAGTTTTTCTAGTAGCCGTAGCTATCAGAATAGTCAGCATAATCCTTGCAGGCTAGAAGAACGTTGACATCATAGAACATCTGCCAAATGTTCTAGAGATCTACTCTGCGAATCCTTATATCTGCCCAGAGATACACTACTCTGGGATGAGAAAGTGAGAAGGAAACTCCTATTTCCAATATTCGTTCTGCTCACTCTGATTCTAATCTTCGTTTCACCTGTGGTCGCAGAATGCCAAGTTGACTGCTCTGGATGCCGCTCAACAATCCAAGTAATCCCAGTAGGCTCTACACACACGGGCGACCCGATCGTAACCGGGACCCCTGCAGATCTTATGATATTCCA
>JAGTQT010000006.1 GCA_018396615.1 Candidatus Bathyarchaeota archaeon | reverse complement strand
TGAGTTATGTTACCACGCGTTATCTCAATAACTTTCCGCGCAACATCACACTTCCTTCTGAGACCTGGAACCATCATGTAAGCTTCATCCATGCTCATAAGTTCAACATAGATCTCATCCATTACTTCCAAGCAACGCTCCCCTTTTTCGCCATCACCTTCACGAAGGGCATCCAACGCGAGACGTCGACACTCCCCTATCACGTCTGCCAACCCGAGAACATAGTCAATGGAAGGAACATTAACTTCTTCTGGTGTTGCAAAGCTTTCATGCTCCACCAGCTTAAGAAAAATCACCGCTTCAGCATATTCCTGTCGCGCTGCACTTAACATTCCGCTGTGCGCCACATCAGGATACATGTCGGCTGTTTTGCAGCTTTTTCGGATAATTCTGCTAGCGTTTTTTAGAAGCGTTTTGGCGTCTCTCAGCTTTTTCTGGTGGATCAGGAGAATAGACTGCTTTGAGAGGCTTGTAGCCTTCCTAACATCGCTCTGCAGCTTCTGTCGCACCGCTTCTTTTTCCTTTAGTTCCTCTTTAATCTGTTTGAGAAAGTCTTCCAACGCTGACATTTTAATCACTTCAGATTGCTGATGCTGATTGACGTGAAGTAGTATTTTATTGTATCCTCAAAGCACAATCAAACGAAGCCCGCTAACACGCTGTATTCTATCGCATTTACTGCGTTTTTTCGGGCAAAGGTTCCTTCCATTCTTGGATAACTAGCTTGGAGTCGCCAATTTTAAAATAGATTTTCAAACATTGAGTCCAAGACTTTAAATGGAAACATGCTGTCTTCCGCCAGATCTTTCGGGACATATATCAGGTATTTGCCATCTTTTCTTCTGAATAATCTTCCTCTTCCTTCGCTCACCATGTTCTCTCAAACCCAAGTTTAATTATTAGTTTTAGAATATATTTAATTTATTGAAGTATCAATATAAGACTTGCTCTCAAAGTTACATAAATAGAGGCAAGAAAAACCTAAATAACCTAAAAAACTAGGGCAAATCAAACCTAACAGGTTTCGCAAGCCGACTCAACAACACAACCCTATTGCTCTCCGACTCATCAACAACATTATAACCTACCACATGCGCCAGCCGCACCGCAAAATCTCTGATCTCACCATGACTCGGCATATTTTCGAAACCAAGTCTAAGCCTTGAAAACCCTACATGCATGTAAGCCTTAGGCTCCACATACGTCGGATTAGCCTTCTCTATAGTTTTCGCATACCCCTCGATATTGCTCATGTTTAAACCACGAGACAAAGTAACTCGAACCACAGTTGGGCATTTGAAACTCGGCAAAAGAGCCAACGTTTGGTTCAGCTTCTCCCATGCACGACCGATCTGCGGTCGACACACGCGCTTATACGCCTTCTCATCAGAAGCACACACCGAAACATAGAGCTGAGTAGGTTCTTCGCCGAGATTCGCCAGCTCTGAAGGCATCGTGCCGTTAGTAACCAGAAACGTTGTAAAGCCTTTTTTGCGAAAAGCTCCAATCAATTCTCCCAAGCGTTCATACAGCAAAGGTTCCCCACTTAGGCTTATGGCCACATGCTTTGGTGTCAAAGCTTCGGTAAACTTCTTCAGATCAGTTTGAGGGTTCCCCTTATATCCACTTAAAATCCTAATCTGCGTCCTAACACAGTTCTCTACGATTTCATCCGGAGAATCCAACGAAAGCGGTTCAACCTCATTCCAGACAATTTCTTGATCCCCACTCTGAGCTCTCCAACAAAATAGGCACCTCTGAGTACAATTAAAAAGAACAGGAGTCATCTGGATACATTGATGAGTCTTTATCCCATAGAATTTCTGCTTGTAGCAAGGTCTCCCCTTGACAAGCGACTCATGCAGCCATCTGCATCTTTTCACAGCCGAGTGTCTGCCTACAAGATGATATTTTTGCCGTTTTAGTATTTGCATGAGGGATTGAGGAATCGTGCTTTCCAAGAAAGGCCACTTGTTTCTTGCGTTTGATAATAGGGAAGATTATGGACAAATAAAAAGCTCACTAAGCAAAGCAGTACTCAGCATTTTGAAATTCGCAGGTCAGCTTGGCTACATCTTTCTTCACTCGGTTAGAAGGCTCTTTGTCGATAACTGCTCGCTTCATAAGCTCAGCAATCTGGGACATCTCAGCTTCCTTCATGCCACGCCTCGTCACTTCACACGTGCCAACTCGCACCGCACAATCCACAATAATATCGGCCTGCTGCAACCTTTCCGCCACAACTCTGCCCTGATCATAGCTCCCATAGTCAAGAATAGCTTGATGTGACTGAGTAAACCCACGATGCGCACATCTTACAGGAAAGCCGCATTCGTAAAGAGCCTCTGCTAAGGCTTTGGCATTTTTTATCACTTGCGAGGCGTAAGCCTTACCAAACTTCTCCATCTCAGCTAATGCTAAAGTCAGTGCCGCAATACGATTCCAGTGCGCATTATCCACAAATGCAGGACAAATTCTCGCTTTAATCACTTCCCCATGCTCTCTATCCGCCAGAATTATCCCACCTTGAGGCCCAAAAAAGGATTTGTGCGTGGACCCGAAAAGAGCAAACGCGCCCTCCCTAAGAGGATCCTGAAACTGTCCGCCCGCAATAAGACCGAGCACGTGAGAACCATCATATCCCACAAGCGCATCAACCCCACATGCGGCTCCTGCTAGCTCCTTAACAGCTTGAGGAAACGTGATAAGACTGGCACCAAAAATCAGAAAACTAGGTCTAAACTTATGTATGACTTCCTTTGCTTGCTCAACCAACACATTCATATCCTTCTTGGAAAACGGAAACGCCGCAATCTTAAGCTTTAGCACACCAGCAAGACCATTTTGCCACATGCCTGGATACCCTCCGTCTTCTGGCGAAACACACATAAACCGATCTCCTCTCTCAGCCAAGTATGTTAGCATGATCCAATCGGCAATGTGCCCCGAAAGCGGACGAAGATCTGCGACTTCGGCTTTGAATACTTTCTTCGCGATTTTTTCCCCGAATTGCTCAAGCTCATCAGCAAAACGTGTACCCATGTAAAAGCGGTCTCGCGCTGTATAGCGATGTGCAAAATCCGAGCATAGCAAACTTCTAGCCGCTGGACTCATGATGTTTTCTGAAGGTATCAAGTTTAAACATTGCTTGCCGCGCCACTTTTCCTGCGCTTTAACCAAGTTCAGTATTTCGTTAAGCAAGTTCATCTCTCCAGATGCTTTTCAATACTCCCAAAGTATTTGAAACATTCGTTTCTATCAACCGTTTCACGCGTTTTCTCCGAAAATTTATTAGCAATTTCCCCTCTCATGGCTCTTCGTGGAAACCCTAAATATAGCAGTAATAGGCGCTGGCGTAGTAGGCTTAGCGATCGCTGCCAAGATTTCCGAAGGGAACAAAGACGTCTATGTTTTCGAGAAAAACAAGAAGTTCGGACAGGAAACCAGCAGCCATAACAGCGGAGTTCTCCACTCAGGCATCCACTATCCCAAAAACAGCCTAAAAGCGATTCTATGCGTCAAAGGAAACCAGAAAACATATGAAATATGCGAAAAACATGGAATCCCATATAAAAAACTGGGGAAACTAACCGTAGCCATTGAAGAAGACGAAATAGAAGAGCTGGAAAAACTAATGCGGATGGGACAAGACAACGGCGTCGAAGGCGCAAAATACCTTGACAGAGAAGAAGTTAAGAAACTAGAACCCAACGTAAACGTTGAAAAAGCGTTATACACGCCATCAACAGGAATCGTAGAACCCGACGAACTGATGAACCAT
Source organism: Candidatus Bathyarchaeota archaeon (assembly GCA_018396615.1). Classification (GTDB taxonomy): domain Archaea; phylum Thermoproteota; class Bathyarchaeia; order Bathyarchaeales; family Bathycorpusculaceae; genus JAGTQT01. The sequence goes on along the minus strand of JAGTQT010000006.1, from coordinate 48,013 downwards.
TTTTATCAGAAAGCTCGCAGAAACGGCGCTGTTTTTGCAATGGAAACAGAAGTTACAAGCATCAGAAAAACGACTGACGGCTACGAAATCGGCGGAACCAGCGTCGGCGAAAAATTCTCAGTCACAGCCAAGACAATTATCAACTGTGCTGGCCTCTACGCAGACAAAGTGGCTGAAATGGTTGGACTAGACGTGGACAAGCTCGGTTATAGACTACACCTTTGCAAAGGAGACTATTTCCGACTACTCGGAAAACCCCCAGTAAAAATGCTTGTCTATCCCGTTCCCAAAGGCGCAGGACTTGGAATTCACCTAACCCCAGATCTCGACGGCTCTATTAGACTCGGCCCCAATGCCTACTACGTAAACAAGATCACCTACGAGGTTGAGTCAAGTGAAAAAGAGTTCCTAGAAGATGTAGCAAGATTCTTGCCCAGCGTACGTGATTCAAGAATCCAAGCTGACTCCTCTGGAATAAGACCCAAACTTCAGGGACCAAATGATAACTTTAAGGACTTTGCCATAAGACATGAGCATGATCGAGGCTTTTTTGGCTTCATCAATCTTATTGGGATAGAGTCTCCAGGTTTAACAGCAGCACCGGCAATAGCTGAGTATGTGTCTGAACTTTACGAAAATGAGGTTAAAAGGTGATAAGGATATGGAACAAGGCGATTTATACGTTTCTGCGGAAAAGTTAAGAGCGTTCTGTACGGAAGTTTTAGAAAGACTGGAAGTGCCGCATGAGGACGCAGAAATAACAGCGCGAGTACTAGTTGAGGCAGATCTTCGAGGAATAGACTCTCATGGCGTGGCAAGGCTGAGCCGCTATGTGAACGGTATACAGAATGGCATGATGCGCCCCAAAGCGAAACCAAGAATAATCCACGAAACCCCATCTACCGCAACGATCGACGCTGACGCTGGGCTAGGGCAACCTGTATCCTTCAACGCAATGAAACTCGCCATGTCAAAAGCGTGTGAACACTTCCTCGGCTTTGTCGGAGTTAAAAACTCCAACCACTTCGGCATCGCAGGGTTCTACGCAATGATGGCTCTAGCAGAAGACATGATAGGCATATGCACCACCAACTCCGAAGTCCTCGTGGTACCAACCTTCGCCAAAGACGCCATATTAGGCACAAACCCCATCGCAATCGCAATACCAGCCGGAAAAGAACGCCCATTCGTCCTAGACATGTCCACTGCTACAGTAACACGTGGAAAACTCGAAGTCTACGCTAGGCTAGAAAAAGAAATTCCTCCATCATGGGCTACAGACGAAAACGGCATAGCAACAACCAATCCCACAAGAGTCCTCCAAAACATAATAAAGAGAGCAGGTGGTGGCTTACTTCCACTAGGCGGCTCGCTAGAAGAGTCAGGTGGACATAAAGGCTATGGTCTAGCCCTAGCAGTAGAAATCTTCAGCGCAGTGTTGCCAGGCGCTTTGTATGCTAACAAAGTTTACCCGAAAAATTCTGAAGGAAAGCCTTTGCCCTCTGGCTTGGGGCATTTTTTTGGTGCAATACGCATCGACGCTTTTCGTTCAAAAGAGGAGTTCAAACATGACATGGACGACTTGATTCAGCGTCTAAAAAATTCTCCAAAAGCCGCTGGTGCTGACCGCATATATATTCATGGCGAAAAAGAGTTTGAAAAATCTGAATACTTGGCAAAGCATGGGGTTCCGTTAAATGCTAAAGTAGCTGCTGATCTGCAATCCATAGGTAAACAGATCGGTTTGTCTGAACCTTTCTAATACAGTGATAAATCTTTTTGGTTAGCATGGGGCAACTGACGCTGGTTTGTTTTTCTTTTTCATGTTTTCAAAGAAATGGGTGTTCAGAGGTTCCTTTCTGTTTTTGATGCTCCAAGGTCAAAACTGGAGATGGAAAACAAATGTGGAATGGTAAAGTTTAAAATGCTCCCTTAGCAGTAGATGTTACACTATCATGAAAATCTGTAGGGAGTCGAGCTGATTTGAGACAAAAAGGGTGTTCATTCATTCTTATATGCGCGTTAATAATGGCGTTAACGTGTTCTAGCATGCTTTTTCTCCATGTTAAAGCCGCAGATGTAGCGATCACTTTTGTCTCTCCTATAGACCACTATGCCCGCGTTGGCGTTAAGGCACAGATTGGCGGCACTATAAACACTACTAACGGTGCTTGTCAAGTCTGGTTTGGAGAACGGCTGGTTAATGAAACAACCGCGACGCAGAATAACGTTAGCGTAACGTTCATTGTTCCGCCTGTTCCACGTGGAAACTACACTTTGATTTTGCGTGATATCTTAGCAAATATTAACGCTACCACGTGGTTGTACATACAGAGCACTTATTATCTTAAGGTAAAAGCTCCAGAAGCCCCTAGACAGCTGCAGCAAAGTGATTCAGTAGAAGTGAACGTAAACTTGACTGGTGGTGTGGCGAACACGGTTTATGTTGCGAACATTACGGTGAAGACTCCGGCAAATCAAACCTATTTTGCACTTGTGAAACTTTCCAACACAACAAATACTGGAACAGCATTGAACCTGACAACACTGTATCCAGCAAGTTTCACTGGGACAGCAAATACGAACTTCATAGGCACTTACACCGTTGCTTTTAACAAGACGCTGGCTACGGATACCTTTTCTGTAGGGCTGACTAACTTTACTCAATATCACCGTTTTCAGAATGTGGACATCAAAGCAGCTGGTTATAACCAGACAGAAAATGTGGCGGTACGAATTACTTTAGGTTCAAAGCTTGTTTACTCAGTGAACGTAACTGCCGGCGAAGGCGGAATAGTTCACACCACCTGGGCTGTCCCCTTTAATGCGTCAATCGGCACCTACAACCTTAATATCACTTCCGTCTCAACAGTTAACAAGACTAAAAAAACCCCTGTTGACGCTCAAGCATTCACAGTTCCAGGGTTTAATGTAAACATGACTACTAGAAACCTTGCCCAGGATCTTGTCTCAGGCGTGGCTGTCCGTCTTTTTGAGCGCGGTGTCTCTTTGCTTAACGTGACTAGTGATTCCAGCGGTTTCTGTTCTACCCTTCTTGAGATTGGCAACTACACTTATGAAGCCTATTTCAAAAATGCTAAGGTTGACTCGGGATGGGTGAATGTTGCTGAAGACACGTCAACAGAGTTTACCTGCAAACTGACTAATCTTAAGGTGCTAGTTGTTAATGAAGCGTTGGTGCGCATTCCCGATGTTTCAATATACTTCAAGCCTGATAACAAAACGCTGGTGCCTACTGATATCAATGGCACAGTTATCGAGCGGTCTCTGCTGCCAAATGTTACTAAACCATATGTTCTGAATGCTTCCCGCTATGGCCGATCATTTAATGTCACGACGATCCCGACGCTGCTTGTAAATGGTTCAGCGATTCCATGGTTTAACGTCACAATTACTTGTCCTGTGCTGAAATTGCAAGCTAACGTTACAGGCGTAAGCGGGCAACCCGTAGTTAATGCGCGAGTTAGGGTTAGAGACCTTGTCGGCGGATTATCAAATGAGGGAACCACTGATGCGCAGGGCAAGGTTGTTCTTAACTGTACCTTTGGAAGCTATAGCCTCAGGGTTTATGGCTCCGATGGAATAGAGCTCCATGAAACCACAGTGGAGATTTTCCAGAATCGCAACCTGACCATAAACTGTCCTCTATACGGCTTCGCTATACATGTGAAGATCGTTGACTACTTTGGTCAACCTATCTCAAACGTTAACGTAACAATACGCTTGAAGAGCCTAGCACAGTTTTCGCACTTGACTCTGGCTAATGGGTCAGCTGTGTTTGATAATGTCTCTGGAGACACTGTTCAGATTAGCGTGCGTCTTGCTGGGCACACAGAGGTAAACACTCAAAACACCTTTACCATTAACGAGCAATCCATAAAGGGCAATTCAGTGGAGTTTCAGTTTAAAATAGACAAATACATAGTGCTGATGGGCTTTCTGGTCGAGACAAGTCACCTAGCCGTAGTACTCCTTATTGTTGTATCATTGTTGGTGATTCTTGCAATAGAAATCTATAGGCGAAGAAAGCACGTTAAGCTTGAAAAAGAGAGCCAAAATAAAGAGTCTGACGCATAAAAGCTTAAATCGAATCGCGTGGAAAATATTCCTAGGGAAGCAAAACGAAGTTTTAAACAAATGAGCTCGTAGGACGTGCGTATGTTGGCTCAAACAAAAACATGCTCTCCCACATGTCAATCCTTTAAGTGCGCAAAAAACGCAGCAGTCTACCGTCGAGAAGATGTCTGGTGCCGATGGACTGAGGAATCTTGCAACGTAGCAAACTGTACCTATGCTTTATGCTTAAAACGAAGGCTACTGCCCAGAGGAATCTGCGGAGAAACAATAAAAAGAAAAACCGTTGAAAAAGAACCAGAACAAGTAATCGGTTCAACAATAAAACTCCGAGGAAGAGCTTTACGGAAAATCGGCGAAAAGGAAATCTTCTAGCCACGCCATTACGAACCGCGTTCACCAGATGCCTAATTTTTTCTATTTAGCCTGAAGCCGCTTAACAACTGGAGGCTTTACTTTTTTCAGAATTCTGTAGCCGCAGACAATACACTTAATCTCTCCACCTCGAAGCTCCAACTCGTCAGAAGGAACTTTCGCTCCGCATCTAACACATTCATAGACGATTCCAGATAGTTTCTCCATAGGTCTTCCCCGTAGGAGGAGAATGCCTGACTTTAAAAGGTTTTCTGACATAACAAGGTATCCTGAGCGAGCGGAGGTACATGGCAAGGGGCTTGCGGCAAGCGCTTTCAGCCAAGATTTCAGCGGAAAATTTGAAAGGTATCTATGATTCTTATGACGTAATAGGCGATATTGCCATAGTGCGCCTCACAGAAAAAACGGTAAACTACTCTCTGGAAATTGCCGAAGCAATTATGAAGATCCATAAAAATGTCAAAACCGTGCTTGCCCAGTCAGGCGCTGTTCATGGGGAGTTTCGCCTTCGAAGGCTAAAATATGTTGCCGGTATCGAAAAGACAGTGACCTTTCACAGGGAATATGGTTGCGTTTTTCAGGTTGATATTGAAAAATGCTACTTTTCACCTAGGCTTCACTACGAAAGGATGCGTATTGCAAGACAGGTTAAAGACGGTGAGATTGTGGTGAACATGTTTGCCGGTGTGGGCTGCTTTTCAATAGTGATTGGTAAGCACTCAGGCGTGGAAAAGATTTACTCAATTGATGTTAACCCCGTTGCGGTCCAGTACATGCAAAGTAACGTAAGTATGAATGGACTTTTTGGAAAAGTGATTTCCATTCGTGGTGACTCAAAAGAAGTAATTGAAACAAGATTGAAACATGTGGCAGATCGAGTTTTGATGCCTCTGCCTGAAAAGGCTTTGGATTACTTGCCGTATGCATTGCTGTCTCTTAAAGAAAGGGGTGGATGGATACACTACTACGATTTTGTGCACTGTGGTAAAGATGAGAGCCCAGTAGCAAAGGTAGAGCGGAAAGTTGCTGAGCGGCTTCGTGACATTGGAGCTCGTTTCCATTTTTCTTCTGGGCGTGTTGTTAGGTCAACTGGTCCAAACTGGTATCAAGTGGTTTTAGATGTAGCAATTAAACCGAATCTTAAAGTTTAATAAGATGGTGTTTGGCTATCGGTTATGTGGTGGCTGGAAGGTGAAAAAGAAGCTTATGGGCATATTGGCTTGCCCGATTGACAAGTCTCATCCGCTCGAACTGCATGTTTTTGGCGAAAGGGATGAAATTGAGGAAGGGCTAATTGTCTGCCCAAAATGTCTAAGATGGTATCCTATAAGGGAAGCGATACCTGAGATGCTGCCGGATGAGCTGCGGAAAGAAAAAGAGGATTTGCCTTTTCTGGAAAAATGGAAAGAAAAAGTTCCTGAAAAAATACTTTTCGAGGGCAAGCCATTCTGTCTGGGTAAGGGTAAACAGAGCAAATGATTTTTCATTTAAGCTTTATAGCTTTGCCTGTTACTGAAGATCTTAGAGCTGCCTCTGCTATTCTTAGAGCTTTTACGCCGTCTGTTCCGGTTATCAGCGGTTTTTCTTTTTTGAGGATGCAGTTAGCGAAGTGCTGTAGTTCAAGTTTCAATGGCTCCTTTATAGGGTATCTTGGCTGAACCGTTTCTTTTTCAGTTTCAACGGTCAACTCTTGTGTAATGTAATCCAGCTTCATTATCGCTGCGCTTCCAGTAACCTCGAGGGTTCTGGTTTTGTATGGAGTAAGCCAGTTTGATTCAATAAACGCGGTTTTTCCTTCTTCAAAAGTGAGCATTATCTGTGCGTAATCCTCAAACTTGCGATTCATCATGTTGCCAGTTTTTGCGTAAATTGCAACTGGTTCTTCGCTGAAAAGATATGCGACGACATCTATGTCGTGAATAGCGGTGTCTTTTACTACGCCGACATCTCCTATTCTTTCAGGCCATTGGGAAACTCTTTTTGCAGTGGCGCACACGAGTTCGCCTATAGTTTTTTTGGCTGCTGCGCCCTTTATGTGCTGTAATCCAGGAATGAACCTCATCAAAAAACCTACAGAGAGGTGAAGTCTCTCTTTTTCCGCTATTTGTACGAGTTTTTCTGCTTGTTTCGTGTTTGCTGCCATTGGTTTTTCGACTAAAACGTGTTTTCCAGCGTCTAGTGCTCTCAGAGCTTCTTTTGCAAGAACTGTTGACCAAGTGCATATGCTGACAGCATCGATTTCTTTGTTTTTCAGCATTTGTGACGGCTTTGAATAATGTTTGACTCCAAATTGCTGAGCCACTGCTTTTGCTCTTCCAGCATCGATGTCGCAAACAGCGAGGAGCTCTGTTTCTTCTAGCTCTTTGTAGACTCTTGCGTGATTTTTGCCCCAGAAACCTGTGCCGATGACGGCTACGCCGAGTTTTTTCATCGTGTCCAGACTCCGCGACCTAAGCCGCGATATATAAAGCCTTCTTTTTCAACTTTGCGGGGGTCAAACACTGCCTGCAGGTCAACTATTGTGGCTGGTGTGCGCATTAAGATTTTCAGTTTTTTTAGATCAAGGCGCCGGAATTGCGTGTGTGCGGTTATTATTATTATGCAGTCAGCGCCTTCTAAAGCTTCGTTTAGTGTTTTTTTGACATGTTTCTGGAAGTCGGCAAGTTCGTCTTTTGTGAAGTAGGGATCGTAGATGCTTAGTCTTATTCCTCTTTTTTCCATGGTCTTGATGAGCTCGTTTACTTTCTTACTTGGGCTAATTTTTTTGTCCGGAGTTGGAGAGAGCCCGAGCAACGTGACTCTTGCTCTTCGCATTGTTTTGTTGCTGCTGTGTAACGCGTCCTTTACCAAGTTGACTATGCGGCGTACGAGTTCTTCATTTATGCTTTGACTAGCTCTAGTAATTCTAAGCGGGATGCCGAGGTTTTCGGAGTCTTCAAGAAGCATGCTTGTTTCTTTCCAGTTTTCTATGCCGGAAAATGTTGGAACCGCAAGTTTACTGTAGTGAAGCAGATTTACGATTTCGCTTGCTTCCAGAAAGTCTACTTTGGCCTTTTCGCAGAACGCTGCAAGCTCATTGTTAAGCGCGGATTCCACGTTTCCTTGAGCGGCTTTAAAAAGCAATGCAACCTCTGCAGTTTTGATGTACTTCACTTTTCTAAGATTCTTAGGCATAATCGCTTCAAGGATGGTAGCTGATGCGCTGAGACTGAGTTCATCGTCTGCAGCAACTATGCGCGGTTGTGTTTCCATCGGGGTTGCACTAAGTGGAATGGTGTAGGGGCTGTACGCCAAGCCTATGTCGCTTCCAACCTTGAACCCTGATGTATCTTCGATGATTTTTTTGATTACTTCATCTGTTAAGCTTATTCCTACAGTTGTTGCGATAATGACGAGCGCACCCTTCTGTAAGTATGTGCCTATTTGTTTGCACAGGTTTTTGATTTGTGTGTAGTCAGGTCTTTTTTTCTCATCAATTTTTACTGGTGTTGTGATGATGATAACGTCGCTTTGTGAAACTGCATTTTTAACGTCATGAGTGACGGTGATGTATGAAGATCGAATATGGTTTTTCACTTTTTTTTCAATATTTGGCTCTGGAAAAAAAATGGCTCCCTTCATTATCCGATCAACTAGCGTCTGTTCAAGCTCTATGAAAAATACCTTGAATCCTGCTTCAGCGAAAAAGTAGGCATGGAAGATCCCTGTTAGTCCATCATCTATGACGCTTATGGTGTACTTGCCTCTTTTTTCATGTGTGTTGATGTCTTCAGGTTTTATCTGCAGCATTGGTGAAAGCATTTGCTGATACCCCCCTATATATTGCTCTGGAGCTCTAGCCTTCTAGATGGTTAAGCATTTTTTAAGCTTTGAAGTGTACTCGTTTACAAGTTTCGCTGCTTTTTTGCTGGTTTTAGCTTCAGCATAAAGTCGGAATACCGGCTCGGTGCCGCTTGGACGTATCAATATAGCGCTTTTGTCGGTAAACCATAGTTTTATTCCGTCAATAGTGTTTGGATTAAGGTGTTTTACGTCTTCCGCAAGTCTTTTCAAAGCTTTTTCTTTAAGGCTTTCTGGGCATGGAACTTTACCTTTTTCAATATAGTACTTGGGAAGCTCACTAAGCAGTGTTGAAAGTTTCTTTCCAGTTTTTGCCATAAGATTCAAGATTAAAGCTGTCGCCATAGCTCCGTCTCTAACAGGTTGATGGGCACCGTAGAAAATTCCACCGTTTTCCTCTCCTCCAAGCTTCGCTTTCAGTTTTTTCATGGTTTGCGAGACGGTTACACTTCCAACCCTAGTCCACACAAGTTCACCGTGAAAGGCGTCAGCAACATCCTTGATCAAAGTTGAGGAACTAATAGGAGTAACTATTTTTTCTCCTTTATGAGTTTGTAAGAAATCTTTCGCAACAAGGGCGAAGGTTTTGTCTCCCCAATGAATTTCTCCGGTTTCATCAGCAAAAACTGACCGGTCCGCGTCTCCGTCAAAAGCCACACCCAAATCAGCCTTAACAGCTCGCACGACCGATGAAAGCTCGACAAGATTCTCCGGACGCGGCTCAGGAAGCCTTCCAGGAAATGTTCCATCAATATTTGCGTTTATCGTTGTGACTTTGCAGCCAAGCTCTCGAAGCAAACGAGGCGTTGCTAAACTGCCTACGCTGTTTGCTGCATCAACAACGACATGGTAATGTTTCACAGCGATTTTGGCTGTGTCTACGTGCTGTTTGATTGCGTCAACGTACTCGTCAATTATCGAGGGTAAGCTGCGGACAGATCCAATCTTGTCCCAATCAGCATAGCGGGTTTTTTCATCGAAAAATATGTTCTCTATCTCGATTTCCTGCTCTCTTGAAAGTTCGATGCCATCGTTCCAAACTACTTTGATTCCATTATACTCAGGTGGGTTATGAGAAGCCGTTACTATGACGGCGCCGTCCGCTTGATGTTTTTTTACTGCATATTGCAGTGTGGGCGTGGGCGCCATTCCAGCATGCAGCACGTTGCAGCCTGCGGCGATAAGTCCTGAGGTTACTGCGTCGGTAAGCATTGGTCCGCTTGTTCTTGCATCGTATCCTACGATTAGGCTTCCTTTTTTGAAGTAGGTTCCTATTGCGCATCCAATTTTGGCTGTTTTTTCACATGTAAGTTCCCTGTTGACAATTCCCCTTATGCCATTAGTTCCGAACAAGCGCCTTGAAGTAAACATAAAAGCTTCTCCATTTAGCAACAGATGTTTCTAGCTGTTGCCACACTTTCAGAAATCTCTTTTGCTGGGCAAATAGTCACGCCTTCTGCCAGCGATACATCATCTCTTATTTTTACATAGTCTCCGAGGATGCAGCCTTTTGGGATGTTTGCTCTTTTTCCAACCTTAACATGTCCACCGATTATTGCGTTTTGTATTTGTGCGGAGTCATCTATTTCTGTTCCATCAAAAATCACGGAGTCTTGGATTCTCACGTTGTCTCCCACTGTAATATTGTGTCCTAGAACGGTGTTTGGTCCAATTATTGAACGTTTCCCGATAACAGTAGCTTTGCCTATTGCCGCGGGTTCTCTGATTTGGCTACCTAGGCTTGTCCGATGGCGTTGGGGTTCTTTAGTTCTGCTAAGTAATATTCGATTTATTTCCAGATATTCCTCTGGTTTTCCTATGTCCATCCATAAATCACGGTGAACATATCCATAGAGTTTTTTCTCTTTTACCAGTTCTGGAAAGATTTCCCGCTCGGTAGAGACTGTTTGGTTTTCTGGGATGTATTCGAAAATTTCTGGACTGAATGCATAGACTCCTGCGTTGATGAGTTTGGAAGGCTCTTTCTCTGGAGGAGGTTTCTCCACAAATCTAAGTATGCGGTTATCTTTGGCTAGTTTGGCGACGCCGAATCTGCTGGGGTCATCAACCTTGCAAAGAGCAATCGTAGCGGTTGCCTTTGTTTTTCTGTGGATTTCAAGAAGCCGCGTATAATCAACGTCAGCAAAGATATCTCCGTTTAAGACCAAGAAAGAAGAGCCGTGACCTATCAGTTTTTCCGCCTTTTTTATAGGTCCACCTGTTCCCAAGGGTTTTTTCGGCGGGTCTCGCGAATACATTATTCGCAATGCGTGCTTTGGAATTCTTTGCGCCCTTACCGCAATTTCGGTTTGATGATTAACTGCCATTATAACCTCTTTTATGTTATGTTTTCCAAGTCTTTCGAAAGTCCACTCTAAAAGAGGTTTGTTGACCACTGGAAAAAGCGCCTTAGGTCTCGTGCAACTAAGTGGGCGCAGTCTTGTTGCGAAGCCTCCTGCTAAGACTAACGCTTTCAATGTTTTTCACTGCGATTCTTGTAGGCTTATATTCGGTTGTTAATAATAAAATGGTTTCGTGGATGATTATTGATGTTTGGCAAGTTTCTGCTTTATGAAATGAGTTGGGTTGAAGCCAAGAAGTATTTTGCCAGAAACGATATTGCCATTCTGCCCGTAGGCTCTACAGAGCAACATGGACCTGCTAACCCCTTAGGAACAGACCATCTTGTTGCCAAAGTCATCGCAGAAGAGGCAGCAAAACGTACCAAAGTCTTGTGTTTGCCGACCGTTCCGTTTGGTGTAAGCTCTCACCACAGACAGTATTGGGGCACAATTTTCGTGTCGCCTCGAGTTTTCAAAGCCTATATCAAAGATGTATGCTTAGCGCTTTATTATTACGGTGTAAGAAAAGTCGTAGTTGTCAACGGGCACGGTGGCAACCTTGCTGCGCTTTCAGAGGTTGCACGAGAACTTCGAGAAAGAGGGCTGTTTCTCTCAATTTTTCAGTGGTGGACGGCATCTGCAAAACTGCTTCCCAACATCTTCACTTCCGAGGAAAGACTTCATGCCTCTGCTGAGGAAACATCAGTAAATCTTGCCCTCTTTCCCCAGCTTGTCGCCACAAGCAAAACAGTGAATGAAGAATCACGTAAACATCCCACGCGGGCAGAAGGCGTGACGCTTCCCTTAGACACCGCTGACTTTACAAGTTACGGAGTTTGGGGAAAGTCTACCACCGCGTCTACTAATAAGGGGAAAAAGGTTTTGAAAACGGTTATCGAAGAACTGGTAAGGCATGTTGAGGCGCTGAAAAAAGCGAGAGCCACTGATTTGAAATCGAAATCACTTGTCTAAGCAAAAGCACATGTTTGCAAAAATGAGAAACCAGCATGCCCATGTCTTTATGGATCTGGCAAAACGTTATGCGCTGTTATTGCTACGCTTTTCGTTTTTCAAGCATAAAGATATTTCTCGATTTCCCATTCCGTCACTTCGTTACCGCTCTTCGGCGCATGCTGCGCGTATTCAGCCCATTCCCGAGTCTTAAGCGCCACGTATGCTTCAGCTGTCTCCTTGCCCAATGCCGTTACGCAGATACCATCGCTTTTCCATTCTTCTAAGGCTTCTTTTAGTGATGTTGGCAACATTTTAATCCTGAGTTTTTTTCGTTCAATCTCACTTAGATGGTAAAGGTTTATGTCAACGGCGTCTCCTGGGTCTATTTTCTTTTTTATGCCCTCTACTCCAGCCTCGAATACTGCCGCGTAAACGAGGTAAGAGTTACAAAGCGGATCTGGGCATCTGAATTCAACTCTCGCCTCTTTTTCGCTGGTGAATGCCGGTATTCTGACGAGGGCTGAACGGTTTCTTCTGCTCCACGCCACATATACTGGGGCTTCATAGCCTGGGACGAGCCTTTTGTAGCTGTTTACTGTTGAAGCTGCTAGGGCGCTGAGTGCTCTTGCGTGATCCAGGATTCCTCCGATGAAGTATCTGCCTTTTTGGGAGATGTTTGCATAACTGTCGGGATCGTAGAGTGGATTTCTGCCTGTTTTGAGGTCTACGAGTCCTATATGAATATGCATTCCACTTCCTGCTCTTCCCATCCATGGTTTAGGCATGAATGTAGCTGTCCAGCCGTACTTTTTGTCTGCTATTGCCTTGGCTGCGAACTTGTGTTTAGTTATGTTGTCGGAGGTTGTTTGAGGATCGGAGTATTTTATTGTAACTTCGTTTTGTGCTGAACCAACCTCGTGGTGCTGGCGCTCCACGGTTATTCCCATGGCAGATAGTGTTTGTGATAGGTCCATTCTGTAGGGTTCTGTTAGGTCTCTACCTGGAGCGTTGTCAAAGTATCTTTGCTTATCTGCGATATGGTTTTCGACCGGCTCAATTGTGCTTTGCCTTGTTCTCTTTACGAGGTAAAATTCGAGTTCAGCTGCGGCGGTCGGTTCATAGCCTTCTTGCCTGATTTTTTGAGTGACTTTTTTTAGGATGTATCTTGGGTCATTTGCAAACGGCTCACCGTCTGGGGTTGTGATGTCGCAGATAAAGGTGGCAACGCTTTTGTCGTAGAAGTAGTATGGGCAGACAGTGAATGTTGTGGGGTCAGGCTTCATAGTCATATCGCTTTCTTCTATGTTTACGCCGCCGTTTATTGACGAGCCGTCAAAGGGTATTCCTTGGGTTAGGGCGGTTTTCGCTTGATCAGCAGGTATGGTTCTTCCTTTGAGAAGCCCTAGAATATCTGTAAAATGCAAGAGTAGGTGGTCGGCGTTTTTTGTCAGTTTCAGTGTGGTTTCGAGTGTTTGGATTGCTTGTAGCCTAGTTTCTACCATAGTGACTCCTTCGAACGTGTTTACAGTGTTTTGAGATTGTTCCGTGCATATAAAAGCTTTATTCCCTTTTTAATGGACAAATGTTAAATATAAGGTGTGTTGCTTGAATAGATGTTTAGTGAAGGCGAGGCACGTTGCAGTTGGACGAAACAGATTTGAAGATACTTGACGCGTTAATTCAGGATTCTCGACTGTCTTCTAGGCAGATTGCAAAAAAATGTGGAATCTCAATAGGCACCGTTTTATCTCGGATTAGACGGTTGGAGGACGATGGTGTGATAAAAGCGTATTCGGCTTTGCTGGACCATGAGAAGCTTGGTTACGAGTTAACTATTGTAAGCGAGATAACGGTTTCCAAAGGTCGCCTGCTAGAAATGGAAAACGAAATTGCGCGGTTGCCGAATGTTTGTTGTGTTTACGACCTAACAGGACTTATCGACGCAGTTATTATTGCGAAGTTTAAGAGCCGAGAGGAACTAGGCAGATTCACAAAAAAGTTGCTTGCGTTGCCCTATGTGGAGCGAACAAATACACATGTAGTTTTGACGACTATTAAGGAAGATTTTCGCCTAATCTAATCGTGCGCTCTGTCTCTCGACTTATCTTTCCTTTTTGCACAGGTTGTTTGCAGCAACGGGCAAGTTTTTTCTCTTCTTTAAGAAGCGTTAAGTTACAATTTGTAACTACGTTATGTGTTTTCTGATTGTGCGTCGGCTTTTAAGGTAAGCTTATTGACATATGGTTACGTGAAGAGGTGACTTGAATGGCAAGAAAAGCGCGGATTGAGCTGGAGCAGCGAATAGATAAGTCTAGGCTTCAGAAGCACAATTTAGCGGAGACTCTGGTTCGCTGGATAGAACAAAGAGCAATAGAGCTACCTACTACACGTGCAGAGAGCGTGAACCCCATCAGAGATCACGTAGCAAGAACTGAGCAGAAAAGGGCAAATGCAATAATGTTTTGCTGCCAGGAAGGCGCAGTCAATCTGCTAACGGTATAGTCACAATTAGTGAGTCCCTCTTTTAAAGACCTAAAAAAATGTTAAATGGAGGTTTGAAAATGGTCAATGAAACAGCTATCCCAAAAGGAGCAACCGTAACCTTAAATTCCGTTGAAGGAGACCTTGTAGTAAGCAGACACGCGACCCTAAAAGGCGAGGGCTCCCCCCCATCTGTTAGGGTTTCTGGAACTGTTTACTGCGAAGGCAACAATACCTTTGAGTGCAACCTTTCCGCAACAGGTTTTGAGGCAGAAGGCAACATAAAAATCCACGGTAAATTGGAGGTTAAAAACAATATCGAAATCAGCGATGGCTATCTAGAAGTCGACGGAAATGTTTCTGCGGCAAGCGCGGAAGTCGATGAAGCACTAGTTGTCCATGGAAAACTGGAAGCAGCGAACATAGATGTAGGCGGAAGCCTCAGAGTTGACGGTAACATAAAAGCTGAAGCCATAGACGTCGGCGGAAGTTTCAGAGCTAAAGGTGAAATAAATGCGGAAGATGTAGACGTCGGCGGAAGCCTCGAAGCAGAAGCACTTGTCCAGCTTGACTCGCTATCAGTGGGAGGAACAGCCCGCGTAGGAGGAGGCAAAATCCGCGAGATCGACGTTGGAGGATGTTTTGAGTCAAACGCGCCTCTGGAATTTGAGGATATAGAGGTGGGAGGCACAGTTAGCCTAGCCGGCAAAAGCAAAGGAGAAAGAATAGAGGTAGGAGGCATACTGAAAGTTCAAGGAGACCTTGAATTCAGAGAAATCGACGTAGGAGGAAAAATAGACATTTCGGGATCAGCAGCCGGCGAAGAACTTGAGGTCGGAGGAAAAGTCAGTGTGTATGGCGCCTTAAAGCTTTCTGGAGATCTAGAAGTCGGAGGAAAAATAGAAGTTTCAGGTGAAATAGAAGCTGAAAACATCGAAGTCGGAGGAACACTCCACTCAAAGAAAGTGCAAACGCAAAACCACATAGAAGTAGGCGGACTTATTGCTACTGACGAGGGTGCCACGGCACGGTTCATTGAAATAGGCAAAAGAGGCGAAGCAAAAGGAACACTACGGGCAGACGAAATCATCATCGGTAAAGATGCACATGTAGAGGACGTATATGGTAAAAGAATTCTACTGCGAAACGGTGTTCATGCAAGAAACGTTTATGGCGAAGAGATAACTGTGGAAGCCGACTGTAGAGTAGAAGGCGAAACACTGTACGTTAATGAGCTACGAGCAAGCAGCCAAGTAACCTTCGCAAAACAGCCGCAAAAAGTAAACACCCTTCCTCTCTAATCAACGCGCCCTAAGCTTCCCTAGGCATCACAAGATCCGCAACATCCACACTATGCTCGTAAATTTGTTTCAACGAAGAAGCAAGCGCCAATATTTGTGGAACAAAATCAAAAGACTGCTCCTTAGCTACTTTGCCTATTTCTGCAAACTCCGCATCAATTTTTCCTCGGATATCCCTGACTTTTTCAGCTAGCTCAATATCATTAGAAAGAAAAGCTTTCAAGGCGTTTTCATGTGCCTCAAAACAAACTGCGTGGAGCCCCATAAGCAGTTTCTTTAGATCCTTCGTTAGCTTCAAGTTACCTACCTCGATAACCGTGTTAGCAATGTTCACGCACTCATCACCTATTGCCTCAACTAAGCTTGCGGCCAAGCGATAGTCTAGGCAATCAATGGGTCTAACGTTCAGTTTCTCGCTTAAGCTGGGATTCTGAATTATCGTGCGCAAAATTCGAACCAGCAGGAAATATAGTCTATTAACCTCGTCGTCGCGGGCAACCACGCTCTTCGCCAAGTGCACATCATTATCTATTACCGCGTCGATTCCATCTCTATGCATGCCTGTTACAATGGCATAGCCTCTGCGAAGATTCTTCTCCGGAGGAAAACCCGACACCTCAAGCAAACATTGAATAACTATTCGCGAATAGTTTTCCTCAACAATCTCCAAGCCTATTAACCGACTGACTGTTTTCTTAACGATATCACGTACCTCAAAGCTAATACGGTCTTTAGCTTCCACCTGAATAATGTCAAAACCAAGCAGGTATTTGCCGATGATTTCACGGCTAA
Source organism: Candidatus Bathyarchaeota archaeon (assembly GCA_018396615.1). Lineage (GTDB taxonomy): Archaea > Thermoproteota > Bathyarchaeia > Bathyarchaeales > Bathycorpusculaceae > JAGTQT01. The sequence continues at coordinate 31,833 of JAGTQT010000006.1, read as the reverse complement.
GATGCACTCCTGGCTTCAGAACAGCCACTTTGGGAGAAGGCTCAGCCTCATGCCTAGCATCCAAAAGAAGTTTTCCATCACTTGTTTCATTTAAAGCCAGCACTGCACCACGTTCTAGGTTATATTTTTCAGCCCATGCTTTAGGAAGACAAACAAAGAAGGTACCGCTTGGGGTACGTTGCACCTTGCGAAGCGCACTCATGGCCATCACCACACAAGTCTTTGAGGTTCGAAATTGGAATACAATAAATTCAAACATGCGCCAGATATATAAATCTAAGCAGTCATGTCTGAAACACACTGGAAAAGTTATAATGGGTATAGACTTGGCTGGCAAAGCAAAAAACCCCACGGGAATTGCACTATGGAAAGCCAAGCAGGTAAAGTCTCTTTTGCTGTACTCAGATGAAGAGATACTTGACTACGTTCTTCAAAACAAGCCAGCGCTCATAGCAATTGACGCCCCTCTAAGCTTTCCAAAAGAAGGCATGCTACGCACAGCAGAAAAGGAGATGCTGAGACGAGGCTACAGAATCTTTCCACCTGTTCTGCCCATGATGAAAATGCTTACTAGCCGTGCCTCAAAACTCAACAAGTTAATAGCTGAGGAAGGCTATAAGACAATAGAAGTACACCCAACCTCAACACGCAAAGCGCTAGACATGCCCTTGAAAGACTGGCCTGAAATCCAAAAAACCTTCAAAAATCTTGAACTACAAGGTACCCTTTCCAAGCGCCCTTTGAGTTACCACGAAATTGACGCAGTCACTGCGGCTCTAACAGCACACCTGCATACAAAAAACAAAACAGAATCAATAGGGAATGAGCAAGAAGGCTACGTGGTGATTCCAAAAAGATGCAACTGGAGAAAACTTCAACTGTAAACAAGGCGGAAAAGCTTCAACATGCCGTGGCGCAAGCTATTGCGGCAGGCTATCAACTTGATCGAGAAGCATTCGAGTTTCTAAGCGAGCTAGCCTCCACAGAAGACCCAACAGAAACGATAAACAAGGCACTAGCAGCCCTCAACAGTCTTGAAAAAAAACCATTCTTCATCTGTAAAGAGCTACTGGTAGACTTACTAAAAGAACCCGCGTTATCCAAAGAAATAAGTCCACCTCCCTTGCAAGAGACCACTGTATTTGCAGAGTCTCAATTAACAGAAAGCAAAAGCACTTATCGCCCCTACGCAAAGGAAGTGGCTGCGGAGACAAAGATCATAGATGACCCGTGTAGCAAGCTTGGCTCAGATGGCGCCGTTGAAGATTATGTAGAATATTTTAGGGACAGATTCAGGCGTCTCGAAAAACTTCTTAGACAAAGGATAGACGTAAAAGGTGCAGCGTCAATAATAGACGCAATTAAAGCGTCTTCTGGCACAAGGTCAAAAATAATTGGAATGATCACGGAAAAACGCGAGTCACAGCAACGTACAATAATAACTCTCGAAGACCAAAGTGCGAGTGTCACCGTTTTAATCCCCCAAAGCACATCAGAAGAAGTCAAAAAGAAAGCCCGCGCCTTACTTCTTGATCAAGTTATCTGCGTAAGCGTCACAAAAACAAGAGGCTCTCTCTTAATCGCAGAGGACATCATCCTTCCAGACATCGCACAAAAGCAGCCACACAAGGCAGACGAGCCGGTATACGCCGTACTAACGTCAGACTTACATGTTGGCAGCACAAAATTCCAGAAAGAAGCACTTAGCAGATTTCTCCTCTGGCTTAACGGCAAATACGGCAATGAAAACTGGCGTGAAATCGCCAGCCACGTAAAATACGTTCTAATCGCAGGCGACATCGTTGATGGCGTGGGAGTCTACCCGAACCAAGTAAAAGAACTCGTGGTCAGAGACCTCTACAAACAATACCGGCTAGCAGCAAAATACATAGAACAGATCCCAGACTACATAGAAGTGATTATTATCCCAGGCAATCATGATTCTCCGAGAAGAGCACTGCCACAGCCAGCTATAGCAAACGAGTTTCTGGAAACCTTACAAGAAACCCGAAACGTGCGCTCGCTTGGAAGCCCATGCTACCTTAGCATCCATGGTGTAGAGGTGCTTATGTTCCACGGAAGAAGCTTGGACGACGTTATTTCCGCCGTTCCCGGCATGTCTCACAACAATCCAGAAAAAGCGATGCGCTTACTGCTCCAAAGCCGCCATCTTGCGCCAATATACGGAGGAAAAACGCCACTGTCCCCTGAGACAAGTGACTTTCTAGTTATAGAGCGCGTGCCCGACATCTTTCATGGCGGGCATATACATTCACTCGAGCATGGAATGTACCGCGGAGTCTTGATTGTAAATTCCGGCTGCTGGCAGGAGCAAACTAGTTACATGAAGCGCAATGGGTTTATGCCAACCCCTAACAAGGTTCCTATTGTCAATTTGCAAACGCTGGAACCCATGCATCTAGCATTCAGCTAAAAGTGCGCAAGTGTTTATGCATTGGTTTCTCGTGTTTGCTTGGACAAGCATTTAGGCGCGTAATCAACAAGGAGCCCTAGGCGGCTATCATCTGAGAAAACGTCGCGTATTTGGGTACGGGCAACTTCTAAGCGAATCTTCTTTGTTCGTCCATAACGTCCCATGCTTACAACCTTGGCGTTCAAAATACCCATAGCGTCAAGTTCATTAACAAGCATACCCAAGCGCCTCTGTGTCAAAGGAGTAACGCCTAGTTCCCCGCTCAGCTCGTTGTAGACCTCGTATATTTCCCCTGTTATAGCTCCCTGTGGAGCCTTCCCGTTTAAGTGATAAACACTAAGAGTTACAAGCTTTGAATGAAGCGTAAGATTACGCAAAGCCTCAACAACACGATTATGCTCAATATGCTTTTCCGCTTCCCGCACATGTTCTTCGGTTACTGTACAGGCGCCTCTTCGCTCAGCAACCTCGCCAGCAACACGCAGCAAATCCAAAGCACGTCTGGCATCACCATGCTCCGCAGCAGCCAAAGCAGCACATAAGCTAAGAGCCGCATCAGATAGCACGTTCTCATTAAAAGAAAGACGCGCCCGCTCAAGTAAAATATTCTTCAGCTCATCTGCGTTGTAAGGTCTAAAAACCATCTCCTCCTCACTAAGTGAGCTAAGAACGCGGGGATCAAGAAACTCTTTCAACCTCAGATCATTAGAGATTCCAATCACAGTCACTTTACTTCTGTTCATTGTCTCATTTACTCGCGTTAACTCATAAAGCAAATTATCCCCGCGAGCTTTGATTAATGCATCCGTTTCATCTAAAACAACAACAAAAACTACTTTTGATGTATCAAGTTCCGCGCGAAAGCGGTCAAAAACCTCTCCGGCTGACAAGCCAGTAAAAGGAACAGACAACCCTACACTTTGGCACATCGTTGCCAGCACCCGATACTCAGAAACCACCATACGGCAGTTCACATAACAAAGCCTAATCGGCGCGTTAAGCTCCTTAGCCTTCACTTCAAGCCGAGAAAGCACATGCCTCGTAACCGCAGTCTTACCGGTACCAGTCTTCCCATAAATAAATATATTCGAACACCGCTCACCTCGCAATATAGGCGCTACCGTTTCTCCAAGTCGTTGTATCTGCTCCTCGCGGTGAGGCAGCCGTCCCGGCACATAGTCATGCCTCAAAACTTCTCTATCTCTAAAGACTATAGCCTGCCCCGTAAAATGGTCAAATACCTCATCAAGTACATCATTTCCGCTCACTTTTTTGCACTCTCCACTTTCAAAGGCTGATCCACTATTTCTAGTGGAAAGATAAGCTCTCTAGTATAGAAAAATAAAGAAGAAAAAACAAAAGTTGTTCGCAGCTACTTTTCTCGTGTAGCCTACGCACCCCATGTTTTCCACTGGAAATCCTTAAGTTCTTTAGAACTTTTAGTTTTCTTTTTGAAAAGAAATATACTCCAGACGGTAAGACAGCAAAACTAAATATAAGCTAACAACCACAAAAAAATAAATTAACTCATGAATAACCACAATCGTACGCACTACCAAAAAATTGGCAACTCCACTAGAAATTGGGGGGCGTAAGGAAACAACAAAATTGCAGATTGCAACGTTTCCTTTCGCAAAAATGTTACACATAATGCTGCTACTATACATGTGTTCTTTGTAAATAGTCTCACCTCTTTTGAAGGAAACAAAGTTTTTCTTCACAAAATGTGAAACCCATGTGAAATACACTTAAAGATGTCTGTGTTTCTTTCCCCTTAAGGTTTTTTTGCCATATTTTTGACTTTTTTCTTGTGAAACTACCACCCCTTGCTTTCCACTGGAAAAACCGCTTAAGAACGTTCTTATCCGCAAAACAGAAAAAGTGGCTTATGTGAAGATTGTTACCGCCACAAAAGTGCAATTTCTTTTTCTTTTTTCCTTTTAGCCTTTATTTAGCCTATTTTACTCTTTACCCTTTCACCATAACACCTATAACCTACACACACAGAGTTGTGAACACCTCCTAGGACGGAGTGAAAAAATATCTATGCCTGCAAGAAGGATACGCGTCGAGGTATCAGACGATGAGGGTAACAAATATTCTATAGCCCTCGAAGGAAGAATAAACCGCGAAAAGGCACAGAGACTTCTAGACATGGTTGAGCTACTAGGAGGAATTTCAGAGGCTCCGGATGAGCACTTCGAATCAAGCCGAAATTTGATTGAAGGACTTCAGAGTAAATACGAGAAAATGAAACTCCTACTGAAGAAAAATTTTCCGCTAGTCTGGTTCTCTTCGCATGAAGTGCAGAGCCTTTATGAGCAGGGGTTTAAGGAACCTATCTCTCTTAGCACGGTTTCCACCTACCTTTCACGAATGACTGCCCAAGGTATGTTGCTAAAAAACGGCGCAGGAAACAACCTGAGATACAAACTTGTATCTAGTATCCCGCAGATTAGCTCAAAACGACAGACACCGTAACCTTTTTTGATATCATACTGCATTGCAATTGCAAGGATTCTTTGTAAAGAGGGGCTTTTCAAGCATTGTCCTTTGAGGTAACAGCTGTGTTATCGCTAGTTTTCTTTAACACCTTTTCTAACTCCTTTTTAGCGCTGTACTTAAAGGGAATCTTGCTCTGGTCCCTTTCCAAATAGCCTGCTTCGTAAAGTTTCTTCATAAGTCTCGCCGTGTGCTCTCTGCTAAGCCTGATCTTCCATCTGATTTCCGGCGCCGTTTTCGGGCCTTCAGAAGCAAGATATTCTAACGCAGCAAGCTCCGTCTCAGTTAAAGGCGATAATGCTCTATCACGCCTTATGGGTATTACAGCGTCAATTTTGGGCTCTGGAACGTGCATAGGCTTTGAGATCTTCGACTCGATTTCAGCAACCTTCGCGCTAACAGACTCTTGTGATGCAACGATATCACGCAATTTCTTGTCGAGATCGCTTAGTGATGTCACAGCTTGCTCTTTATAGACAAGGGCATCATCAATTTTGGATTTGAGACTCACAAGATCTTTTTCAATTTGCGAAACCTTTGTAGAAACCATACCGTTCCTCGAAGATGAAGCCTCCAGCTTATATGCAACAAGTTCCAGTCGCTTGGATTCACGTTCAAGCTGCTTGTCAAAACTTAGAATGATATCACTGAAAGCGTCCTTTGCCTTCTGATATTCCTCTCCAGCTCGCTTGAGCTTCCTCAAAATCCCCACCGTGATGGTGATAGTCATTCCAAGTAAAACTCCACTGACAATCAACACGAAGTCAATCATCAAAAACCTCTCTCCCGTGATACCGCTGTGATAATATGTGGCGCACCATGTTGCATCACACATCACAGTCATGGCGTACAACATTTAAATTTTATGGTTATTGCATGTTTTTAGTGCTTTATGACGTCACACATCACAACCAAATATCAGCTTAATTCTTTCAGACCGTTTTTATGATCGCTGGAAATCTCGAGAATTTGCCTTTCTTTTCTTTTTTTAGCTTTATTTTAGAGCCATCTCAATAAAGCTAAAACTGTTCCGTGCCACCCTTTGTTTTTTGTGATTTGTGACGTCACACTAGCGCCGTTCATGGACTTGAGAGGTTTTTTAGGCCTGTTTCGAGCTCTTCTCGGATCATTTCTATGAGTTTTTTATGGTCTTCTATGTTGCCGTCGTTGTGTGAGAGGTTTTTGTGTGCGGCAACGTAATCCTGCAATTTGTTTGCTATTTCGAGATAGGGATCGAGTGCTATGCTTTCAAACACTCCCAGATACCCTAAGAGAAGCACTGTGTAGATTGACTTGATGACATTGTCTTTTGCTTGTTTTAATGTCCTATTAAAGGCGCCTCGGCTTATTTTTGCCTTAATCAGTCGTAAACTGGCTTTTTCATCGTATGTGAGTGATTTGCCTGATAAACTATCTGATAAAATGTCAATTAGGAAAGTTTCTAGCTGTGTTGTCGTTAAATGACTATTTTTTGCAAGTATTTTTGAAACAGGGTCGTTTAACGAGCTTGTCAACCACACTTGGACGTTGTCTTTAAGCTTCAAAACATTTGCCTCCATTGCAATGCGAAATGGATACAAGTTTGTATACGAGCTCTATTAGCTTTTGCATGCAAACACTAATAGTTTTTGTGAAAATCTATCGCAAAGAATTTATGTTCAGACAGCAATGCATATCGAGGATAAACGTTGGTTTCAAATTTAAAGCCTGCTGAGCGCCTAAAAGGCATTAAACCGTCAGGAATTCGCCGATTTTTCGCTTTGACAGACAAAAAAAGCCAAACAATCTATTTAAGCGTTGGAGAGCCCGATTTTACTCCACCCCGCCATATTTTAGACGCTTGCACTAAAGCAGCATTGGAAGGCAAAACACACTACGCCCCCACGAACGGAATTGCTGAACTTCGAGAAGAACTCACAAAAAAAGCAGCCTCAGACTATGGCTTGACCTATGATCCTGCCTCAGAGATACTTGTGACCATTGGAGCAACAGAAGCAATCTTTCTAGCCCTTATGAGTCTTGTAAATCCTGGCGACGAAGTAATCACCACTGATCCAGGGTTTTTTTTATATGCACCAGGCATTCGCCTTGTCGGCGGCGTGCCTGTGTCCATTCCTTTACTGGAAAAAAATGATTTCAAGCCTTCAATTGATGATGTGACATCACTTATCACAAAAAGATCACGTGTGATAATTCTGAACTTTCCTAACAACCCTACAGGCGCGGTTCTCTCGTATGATGAGATTGCAGCATTAGCCAAGGTTGCTGTTGAGCATGACCTGATTGTGATCTCTGATGAAGTGTATGAGAAGATTATTTACGATGGCGCGAAGCACTATTGCCTTGCTGCCTTCCCCGGCATGCGTGAGCGCACTTTAGTTGTTAATTCTTTTTCGAAAACCTATGCAATGACGGGTATGCGGCTGGGCTACGTGTATGGCCCCAAGGAGCTTATTGCTGCACTTTGGCTTGTGCACCAGTATGTTACCGCTTGTGTTGATACTGTGGCACAGTACGCTGCATTGGCTGCGTTGCGGGGACCACAGGAATCGGTTAGCCAGATGGTTCGGGAATTTGATAGGAGACGCCGACTGGTTTGCAAAAGGCTCAATGAGATTAAGGGGATCGAATGCGGGATTCCGAAAGGCGCGTTCTATGCTTTCCCAAACATAAGGGCATTAGGCAAAACATCAGAGGCCTTTGCAGAGTTTCTCATGAAAGAAGCCGACGTTGCCACCGTTCCAGGATCTGCATTTGGCAGTCGCGGGGAGGGATATATTCGAATCTCTTATGCAGCAGCGTACGAGCAACTTGTAGACGCTTTAGATCGCATCGAAGGGGCGGTCACAAAGTTGAGGTAGATGCTAGAAAGTTTCTGCAGCTTCCTTTAGTTTTTCAAACAGCTCTGGGCGTAAGTCTCTTAGCGTGGGCACAAAAGCCTCAATAGGCTTCAAGTCTGCATAATCGACTTCGCCGATAACAGTGTCTTCTTTGTCGTACTCTGCCTGTGCAAGAATCTTACCTTGGGGGCCTACAAGCCTGCTGCCTCCCCAAAATTGTAAGCCATCTTCTATGCCTGCTAGGTTTACATATGCCATAAATGCCGAGTTTTCTATTGCTCTTGCCGCAATTAGAGTTTCAAAGAATGTTCTACGCACTGCGGGTGAGGCAGAGATGCAGATTATTAACTGAGCACCGCCTAGGCGTGTTAGTCGACTTACTTCGGGAAAGAAAAGGTCATAGCAAATTATTAAACCAAGGTGCCCAATTTCTGTTTTTAACGTGGCTGGGTGGTAGCCTGGGCGAAAGTATCTCTTTTCTTCAAAAATGCTGTGGGTTGGAAGGTACATTTTACGATATTTGCCGACGAATCCTGAGGGGCTGACCAAGACCGCTGCGTTGTACAGCGTCGCTTGCGCCTTCTCTCCAAGCTCAGGCATTCCGAACACAATGTGTGTGCCTGTTTTCCTTGCCAGTTTTGCTATGAAGTTCGTTGCTGGTCCTGGTACATGCTCTGCTAGCTCGTAGATTTCGTCTTTAACAACGTAACCGGTCAGTGCAAGTTCGGGAAAGATTACAAGGTTTGCTCCTTGCTTTTTCGCGTTTATTGTGACTTTACTGATTTTTTCTAGGTTGCTTTCTTTATCTGCCTGTTTGCACTCGATTTGTGCAAGAGCGACCCTAAATTTTCGCATCACATATCTCCTCTTTGTCTCTTTCTATTGACTACGTGGAAGTCTGAAATCCATTCCAACTGTACGGTACTCAAGTTTTGTGGTCAGCAATGCCCGCCTTTTATGTTCTGCTGAAAGCCAACGGTTCCTTATTTTTTCAACAACAGTCTTACCCACGCCAACCTGTTCCGCTATATCGCCGGTATCCATGAAATGTTCAAGTCCATAGAGCACTAGATCAAGCTGTTCATATTTTAAGCCAAGCTCATTCTCAGCGGTCTGTCCAGGCCACAGTGCGGGCGAAGAGGGTTTTGCAATGATTGGTTCTGGTACTCCGATGTAGCGGGCAAGTTTTCTTACTTGGGTTTTGTAGAGATCCATTATTGGTGATATGTCTGCGGCGATGTCTCCCCATTTTGTGAAGTAGCCTAGCATTGTTTCAGACTTGTCTGAGCTACCGCAGACTATTCTGCCAAGTTTGTTCGCGTAATAGTAAACGTAGATCATCCGTGTCCGCGCTTTTAGGTTTCCTTTGCAGACTTTTTCTGCGGGGTCAAACACAGGTATTGAACGGTATAGTGCTTCTAGTGTCGGCGTGATATCACACTGCTGAATTTCTAGGAAGAATTTTTTGGCAACGAGCTTGGAATGTTTGATGTCTGTTTCATCCCATGTTTCTTTCTCGGGAAGCATGAGCCCCAAAACGTTCTTTCCGCCAACGGCCAGCGAAGAAAGTGCTGCCACAGTGCAGCTGTCAACGCCTCCCGATAATGAGACAATTAATCCTTTTGCGCCTGCCTTTTTTGCGTAATCCTTGATGAAACCTTTTATTTTCTCGGCAACCTCAGCCCAATTTATGTCCAGAACGGCTTCCGTTAGCTTCATGGATGTTGCCTCACGGTTTAGGGTTCTTTCCAAGTATTTAAGCATCAATCCAAGAGAAAACGTAAGCACTCATAGGCTTCATAGCGTGGCGTTTTTGATATGAACCTTTTTAAGGGTAAATGTAAATATTGAAGACTAGCTCCATTATGGATGGAATTGAACAATGGGGAGAAGAAGGAGAAAAGTCGTTCGCATTCCCAAAAAGCATCTGCCTAAATTCTTCTCTTGCCCTAGATGCGGAAAGGAAACCGTTAGAGTTGAAATCACTCGTTCCGAAGGCAAAGCCACGGTGGCATGTGGCAGTTGTGGAGTTAAGGCAGAGTTTCCTGTTAAGCCTGCTCAAGGCGAAATTGATGTTTACTGCATGTTTACTGACAAGATTTATGGAAGCCCAAGGCCTTCAACGCCTGCTACACGGAGCGAATGAGAAATGAGAGACGTCGTGATGGGACGCGTGGAGAAGTATCTGCTTGAGAAGATTGCGGCTGAGAAGACTATCCATATGACACTCATAGATCCTGAGGAGGTGACACCACCGCAAGCTTCCAGAATTGCCAGCAAAGCAAAGAGTAGCGAGACATCAGCCATAATGATTGGTGGATCAACATTTGTCTCGCCGAAACACCTAGACAGCGTCATAAAGGCGGTTAAACACACAGTCAAGATCCCAGTAATACTGTTTCCGAACAACGTTACTGGAATAAGCCGATACGCTGACGCGATATGGTTTATGTCTCTTCTGAATTCCGCTGACCCCTACTTCTTGATGGGCGCGCAGGTGTTAGGGGCTCCTCTTGTCAAAAAATGCCGGCTAGAACCGCTTCCGCTGGGATATGTAATTGTTGGCGAAGGAGGAACTGTCGGAGTTATTGGCAAAGCTGTGCCCATACCTCATGACAAACCTGAATTGGCGGCTGCACATGCTTTGGCGGGGCAGTATTTGGGGATGCGCTTTATATATCTTGAAGCAGGGTCTGGCGCTAGGAAACCTGTCTCTCCCGAGATGATTCAGGCAGTCAAACATTATATTGATGTTCCGCTTATTGTTGGAGGCGGCATAAAAACCAGAGAGCAAGCGCTGGCTGCGGCTTCTGCGGGAGCAGACATAATTGTTACAGGCAACCTTGTTGAGAGCTCCGGCGTTAGGCAGAAGGTTTCTGAAATAATTCAGGGAATTCGACGTTTCAGAAGCTAGTAAGCGGCTCTGCACAATTTTCCTTTTGCGTTTCTACGTAGAAATGTGTATCCTTTTCTATGTGAAATCTGTATGGAACATTTTTTGTTGCCGAATCAACTTTTATTTTTTTGTTTCAAAGAACAGAAATAAGCACTCTCGTGCACAAAAAGACGAAGGAAAGGCTCTGCTTGAACGGTCCCATGAGTGAAAAGTACAGACAATACTTGGAAAGCCTCGAGCGCAGTCTAAACCAGCTGTACGAAATAAGCATGCACGCTCGAACTAAAGGGCTGGATCCCTCGCTTGCGACCGAATGCAAGCTTGCAAAAGACTTGGCAGATCTTGTTGAAGGGCTTGTTGGCCCTCCGGGAGTTGCTGCAAGCATTAGAGAGCTAAGCACAAGAATCTCTAGGGAAGAGCTGGCGTTTAAGGTTGCTGAAGAGATCGTGTATGGCAAGTTTGGCCATATGGAACCTGAGAAAGCGGCAGACCAAGCTATCCGAACCGCGCTTGCGATTCTTACCGAAGGCTTAACGGCTGCACCTCTACAGGGAGTGGCACAAGTTAAGATTAAGGCAAACAATGATCGGACACGGTATCTTGCCGTGTACTTTGCTGGGCCTATGCGCGCCGCAGGTGGCACCGACCAAGCGTTGACACTTGTTGTTGGAGACTTTGTTAGGCGGCTTCTGGGACTCGATCGGTATAAGCCCACTGAAGATGAGATTTCGCGTTTTATTGAAGAAATCAGGCTGTATGAGCGTGCTGTTGGGCGGTTTCAGTATCATGTCACTGATGACGAGTTAAGGAAGGCGCTTAGTTGGCTCCCAGTTGAGGTAACGGGCACGGAGTCGGATCCTTATGAGGTGTCTTCCTTCCGCAATCTGCCACGCATAGAAACTAACAGGGTAAGAGGCGGAGCCCTCAGAGTCGTCAACGACGGTGTAGTGGGAAGAGCATCCAAGGTTTTAGCCGTTATCGAGAAGCTTCGAATAAAAGGGTGGGATTGGCTTAAAGACTTCAGCAAAAAGTCAGAAAAGAAGTCAGCCGGATTCATGGACGACGTAATCGCGGGGCGGCCGATTTTCTCCTTTCCTTCAAGGCGTGGCGGCTTCCGTTTGCGCTATGGTAGAGCGCGTAACACGGGGCTGTCAGCCGTGGGTCTTCACCCAGCAACAATGCTTGTTCTGCAAGGTTTTCTTGCAGCCGGAACACAGCTGCGTCTAGAGCTTCCTGGAAAAGGCGGTATAGTGGCGCCTGTGGATGCTCTTGAGTCTCCTGTGGTTCGCCTTGAAGACGGTTCGGTTGTTCGCGTGGAGGCTGGAAGCTTTGCACAGATTCATGAAAAGATTAAAAAGATACTGTTTTTAGGCGACATGTTGGTCAGTTTTGGAGATTTTTTGTACAATAGTAAGCGCCTTGTGGCCTCTGGTTATGTTGAGGAATGGTGGACTGAAGATCTGCGTGTTGTTATTGCACGGAGTTTTGGCGGAGACGCTGCTAAGGCTGCTGATGCTGCAAAGGTTCCTTTGAAGCGGTTGGAAGAGCTTTTAGCCAATCCTTTTGCAAATAAGCCTACGATCCAAGAAGCTGTTTCCTTGTCTTCTGCTCTACATTTGCCCTTGCATCCCCGCTTCTTGTATTTTTGGGCGAATCTTTCCTCAGTTAACGATCTTGTAAAGCTGAGAAAATGGCTTCTTGGCGCAGAGACTGTGCGTGAAGGTGGCTTTGTTACTAAAATTAGTGGAGTCTTCGCTCCGGATATTAAGGCTTCTTTAGACGCGATTTGCCTGCCTCACAAAATAATAGAGGACAAAATTGTTGTTGAAGGAGAAGATGCAGCGGCCTTTGCGTTTTCTCTAGGTATTGGCGTGTCAAATCCTTGTGATGTCTCCTTTCCCGAATCCGTGCTGTCTGCTGTTAGCATGCTTTCTGGTGTTACGATTAGGGATAAGGCGCCGACCCTTGTTGGTGCGCGGATGGGCAGGCCTGAGAAGGCCAAAAGACGTGAAATGAAACCGCTTGTTCATGTCCTTTTCCCTGTTGGTCTAGCTGGCGGATCACAAAGGGATCTTGCCGAAGCCGCAAGGAAAGGCGCAATCTTCGTGGATCTTGTTAAAAGAAGATGCCCAGTCTGCAATATTTTGACTACCAGAATTAAATGTGGCTCATGCGGCGCAGAGACAATTGCCGAAAAGACATGCCCGCGGTGCGGCAAAGTTTTGAAAGGAGATGAGTGCCCAGTTTGCAAAACGCCCGCGTGCAACTATCAAAAGCGATCCATAAACATCAGAGAGTATCTTGAGCCAGCGTGCACTGCTTTAGGCGTTTCTCTACCCAAAATCCTCAAAGGCGTCAAAGCTCTGACGAACAAGACGCGAACACCTGAAACCATTGAAAAAGGTCTCTTGCGTGCACGGCATGATCTGTCAGTGTATAAGGATGGGACAATTCGCTTTGATGTTACAAATGCTCCTTTGACTCATTTTAAGCCGTTCGAAATTGGTATCCCTGTTGAGAAGCTCCACGAACTTGGTTACACTCACGACTGCTTTGGGGCTCCTTTAGAAGACGCGAACCAGATGTGTGAACTGAAGCTTCAAGATGTAATAGTGCCCTTTAAATGTGCAGACTATTTGATGCGCGTAGCCTGTTTTGTTGATGAATGCCTCGTTAAGGTTTATGGTCTTCCGCCTTACTTCAAAGTTAGCAGTGCAAAAGAAACGCTTGGGCATTTGATAATAGGCTTAGCTCCTCATACATGTGCAGGGATCTTGGGACGCATTATAGGCTTCACGAACCTGAATGTTTGCTATGCGCACCCCATGTGGCACTCCGCAAAGCGAAGGGACTGCGATGGAGACGAGGATACAGTCATGCTTGCACTGGATGTCTTGCTCAACTTCTCCAAAGAGTATCTGCCTGCGCAGATTGGAGGGATCATGGATGCACCGCTATTACTAATTCCCACGGTTAATCCTAAAGAGGTGCAGAGACAAGCGCATGATTTTGACGTTTCCTCTACTTACCCAATTGAGTTTTATGAAAAAACATGGGAGCAGACAGACGCGAGACAAGTGAACAGGCTTATCGACCTTGTTGGCTACCGACTTGGCACCGAGGCACAGTTCGAAGGCTTCAACTTCACGATTCCTGTGTCAAATGTGAACGTTGGTAACGCCGAAAGCTCTTACAAGAAATTTAAAGCAATGATTGAGAAGCTGAATAGCCAGCTTGAGCTTGCTGAAAAAATCGATGCGGTGGATGCTAGAACCGTGGCATTGAAGGTTTTAACGACACATTTTATGCGCGACATCGCTGGCAATCTGCGTGCGTTTTCAACTCAAGGCTTCCGATGTAAGTCTTGCAACAAGCACTTTAGACGTGTGCCTCTTCGAGGTAAATGCTCCATCTGTGGGGGGCAACTGTCTTTAACTGTGTACCGTGGCGGCATCGAAAAATACATTGAAGCCGCACAGCACTTGGTTGAGAAATATGGTCTTCCATCCTACTATGCGCAGAGAATTAAGCTACTGAAAGAGGAAATCAACACGCTTTTTGATGGCAATAAACCTAGACAGATCTGCTTAACTGATTTTGCCTAGAAACAAGACTTTTCTATTTGGAACCGCCTAAGTTTCGTATGATAAGTATGACCAAACAAGCATACCATCCAAACGCCTACTTATCCAGCATTAGAAACATAAAACGAGGGTTAGACACTAGAACTAAGATACTGAATATTTTAGACAAGCATCCAATGGATGTGAAATCTCTCGCTAAAGAGGCCAGCGCGCATTACAATGTGGTAATGCATCATTTGAGGCTTTTGGGCGCGGAGGGCATAGTAGAACGCAGAGGCATTAAACCTTTTACATGGAAAACTACAGGGATCGGGCAGAAACGCTTGGTTGCATCAAACTAGAAAAGGGCACTTGCAAGGCGAGTTTCCGCATTTCGGGCATTTTCCATTATACTTGTCTATCGCAGCCTTCTCTAAATCCACGTCTGCAACATTTGCAAGAGAAGCCAACCATGCTAGGGCATCAGCAAACTCTTTCTCAAGCGTCTCCTTATCCTGACCTGCAAGAGCTTCGCCTAGCTCCGCCACTTCGTCAACAAGCCTGTCGAAAGTTCCTTTGGCGCCACGTTTTGAATCCTTATGGAAATATAGCTGGTGCATCAATTTTTGATATTCGCGTATGTGCATTTTTCTCGCGTCCTAAACATTGATTCTTTATGCTACTCTGTAATGTTAGAGGTCTCTTGAAATGCCCTCTGGATACTATTTTAGCGTATTCTAACGTACTTGTAAGCTTCTGTCGCATTTTCAAAACAGTAATGTACTTTCTGGTAGCCTTTTCTAAACTCAGCTACGTCGGCAGCAACCTTGTCCAGCGGAGCGGCATCAATTATTACACGCTTTACAAATTCTGCTATCTCTTTCATCTCTGACTCTTTCATCCCAAGCCGTGTTACCTCAGAAACACCCATCCTGATACCGCCTGGATGCATGAAATGTCTTCCTTCTTTAATGTCCCAAGGAAGAAGGTTCCTGTTGATTATGATGTTCGCCTTTTCCAAGGTTTCTTCGATTGTGCCGCCGTCACCATGCTTTGTGATATCTATCAAGATCACATGGGATTCGGTGAAGCCTTTGTGCGCTGCAAGCACCTCGAAACCTCTTTCATAAAGCGCTTGTGCAAGCGCCTTCGCGTTCTTCACAATTTGGCTTGCATACTCTTTGCCAAACTCCAGCATTTCTGCGCAGGCAACTGTCAAACCTGCAACTGCATGTAAGTGGTGATTGCTTACCATTCCAGGAAAAGTTGCCTTCTTCAGTTTTTCCGCGTGCTTCTCCCACGAGAGGATGCTGCCGTGTTGTGGACCAAAGAAGGTTTTATGTGTGCTTAGGCTGGCGACATCGGCGCCTTCTCTAAGGGGGTCTTGGAACTGCTTGCCCGCGATTAGCCCTGCTACATGGGCAGCGTCATAGCCAACAGTTGCTCCAACCGAGTGAAAGGCTTCTGCTAAATCTCTTACTGGGTGTGGAAAGGGAAAGACGCTGGCGCCGAACATAGCGAACTTTGGCGGCTTGCCTTTAGCTGCAAGCTCCTGTATTTTTTTCTTAGTTTTGTCAACGTCAATGTTTAGTTCTTTATAGTCTAAAGGTAAATATTCGACAACCAGTCCTTTAACCGCGCCCGCTGTGCCGCCGAGCTCTTTCTTGCCGGAAGTTATGTGCCCTCCGCATGGGATTGAAAGCGCCATTAGAATATCATTTGGCTCCGTAAATGCGGTGTAGACTGCTAGGTTAGCTACAACTCCCGATATGGGTCTAACGTCAACGAACTCGGCATCGTAAAGTTTCTTCATAAGCTCAATACATTTAAACTCCACTTTGTCGATAAAGCGGCAACCCGCGTAGACACGTTCGCCGGGCCAGCCCTCTGCGTAACGGTTTCCGAAGTCTGTGGCCATTGTTTCGCGTACAGCCGGGCTTGGAATGTTTTCACTTGCTATAAGGGGTATGCTTTCTTTGAACCATTTGTGATGCTGCTCTAGCAAGTTGAAAACCTGATCGTATTCTTCTCGGGGTGTTGGCATCTATCGCACCGTTGCATTTCATAATGAACAGTCGATTAATAAAAACTCTTTCTGTGGCGCAACATTAATAATAAAGAAGCACGAAATTTTACAGTCAAGTGTATGGGGCTTAGAACGTGAGCAAGAAAAAGAAGGAAAAGTCAGGGCCCATGCCCGCAGCAAGCGCAGGGCTTCTCAGATTCTTTGAGGAGGAAACTGAGGGAGTTAAAGTTAGACCCGAAATTCTCGTGGGCGCGGCAATTGCCCTGATTGTTGTGTGCATTCTTGCCCAAGTGTTCTTCTAAATAAGGCTCTATCGCCGCGCAGGCAAGTGTAACACTTCAATTCTCTGAATCGAGTCAAGGTGGAGGAATATTTCACTTCTTTCTTCTCGGCTTACAACCGAGGGTATCGGCTGCGCGATGGTTGCCCGTAGTGTAATTGCCTCCGCGTCTGAAAGCCAAATGCCTGCTGGCTTGTCTGTTACGGCGACTAACGTGCCTTCAAAGCCATATGAAGGCTCGAGAATTACTCGTATCTCTTTACCCAGGTTTTTCTCCAACATATGAAATATTGTGATAGGTACATTTTGCTCTGGCATAGAGTTCGCAAAATCTTATGATTGGATTTTCAAGGATAAAACAGTTGCCCCTCGCTTAAGGAAGCATGAATGCGCCCAAGTTTCATAGGTGATGTAACTTTCTGCGGCAAATCCTTCCAAACTCAATACCGTTTCCGCAGCTTTTTCTAAAGGGCAATTAACGTAAACTTGTTATTGCGACACTTTAATATTTCAGAGCCTCTTTCATAGCTTTTTCTCCCAGAGGAAAACCAAGTGCCTAATGAAACTCTGAACAGATCGATGGATAGCGCAGTGAAACATTACGAGTCACTGTTTAAGCTCCCTTCGTACGGTCGAGTTCTTTTATTTCAAACCGCCGTATGCCTCGTCTGCGGCCTTCTTTCCGCAAGTGTTCTATTAGTCCACGATTACTGGTTAACTGTCGGGTTATCGTTAAGTCTTGTTATCTTACTTGTAAATGTCTTTTCTGATCTTGCCGTAAGCAAGGTAATTATGCGAGGTGATCCGATTTTTGATTTTAGAAGAACGGCTGCGGTGTCGCTTATCTGCTTGGGTGTCTGGATTATTTTTTTGCTTGCTGGCACCACCTTAACAGTAGCAGTGAATTCGCCATGGTGGTGGATGCGATTTTGCCTTTTGGGTTTTTCTGCAGTGCTTCTCCTGCGTCTAGTAGTTTTTAGAGCAGTATCCGGTCTTCGTTCTTTTCGATCGCATAGCGCTTCCTTTCTTCAGCCTGTTCTCCACTTGATCATTTTTCTGGCTTTCTGGGCAAAAATAGGTTTCGAGATTAATCTGCAGATGCTTATTTTCCTAGTTTTTTCTACGGTGCTAGGATTTGTATCCACTTTGCTGTTTCTTTCTATTCTTGACCGTGTTGGAAAAGAAACCGTTGGTGTTCCTGCTTTATCTCTTTTGAAAGCGTTTCTGCTTAACTGGGTTCTCGGGTTGATCGCTCCTTTTGAAGAGCTTTTGGAAAGGCTTGGAGAAGAAACGGATGTTGAGGTCTCTTTGATTAGGTTCGGGTATCCCAAATCCAAAGCCGCGATTGTTGTTCCCTTTGTTCATCCGGGGCCGTTTAAAAATATTGGCAGCAGCGCTCTTCCATATATGATTAAGACTGAGCTTGAAGCGGAATATGGCTGTGTGGTAGGTGTGCCTCACGGGCTTTTTGGTCATGAGCTTGATTTAGCATCTCAAGCACAGAACCAAAAATTAATCAAGGCTCTTGCGGGCTCAGCAGATTGCACTCCTTTTGAAGCAAAGGCTTCTCCGTTTATATCGCTGAGCAACGACCTTGCGACAGCGTCCTGCCAGATTTTCGGTAACTCTGTGTTTCTCTCTTTTACGCTTTCGCCAAGAACCACAGAAGACTTTCCGAAAGAGCTAGGCATCTTTGCTAGACAAGAAGCCGAAAAAAACGACTTAGAATGTTCTGCAGTCGTTAATGCGCACAACTGCATTGACGGCTCGTTCGACATGCAGAAGACTTTGGATGCAATTCAAAACGTTGCTGCTAAGGCTATCAAGAAGGCAGCTTCGCTTAACCGTCAGCCTTTCAGCGTTGGGGCCGCCACGGTGTTTCCAAAGGAGTTTGGACTTAAAGATGGTATGGGACTGGGAGGCATTACCGCCATCGTGGTTAAGGTAGCCGAACAGAAAGCTGCCTACATAATTATCGATGGAAACAACATGATTACAGGGCTGCGTGAGCGAATGCTTTCGGCTCTGCGATCTCTAGGCGTGGAGGAGGGCGAAATCTTCACGACAGACACCCATGTAGTGAACGCCGTCATACTTGGAGAACGTGGCTATCACCCCGTAGGCGAGGTTATGGACAATGAAAAACTGGTGGGCTACGTTAAGGAGGCGTCGATTAAGGCTATGTCTCGCTTGGAACCTGTTGAAAACGTGTGTTGCCGTAGCGTGTTGATTCGCGGGGTCAAAGTCATAGGAGAGAAGCAGCTGGAGATGCTTTGTCTTCTTATAGATAAAGGTCTGCAGAAGGCAAAAAGGATATCAGCTCCCATTTTTGGGGTAACCGGCTTGCTTTTGATGTTGTTTTTGCTTTATGTTTAAGCCAATATTAATATTGCAGAGGTTTCTGATATTAACATCTGCACATCTTAGCCGGCGCCTCTTCGATAGAGATCATAAATGCTCTGGTGGGTGAGATGACGGGTAAAATAGCCATTAACGAAGACTTTTGCAAAGGGTGCGCCCTCTGTGTTAATGCGTGCCCTCAGAAACTTTTGAAAACAGCGAAGCATGTAAGCAAAACCAGCTATCATCCAGCCGAATTTGTTGACCCTGAGGGCAAATGCACTGGATGTGGTCTATGCGCGCTGGTTTGCCCAGACGTTGCAATACAGGTCTTCAGAGACAGAAAAGCTGGAGGCGAAAAAAAATGACCGAAAAAAGGTTTATGGCTGGAAACGAAGCAATCGCCGAGGCTGCGATTCAAGCAGGCTGCCGTTTCTATTTCGGCTACCCCATAACCCCGCAAAACGAGATCTGCGAATATATGTCTATGCGGCTTCCAGAGGTCGGCGGAACTTTTCTTCAGGCAGAAAGCGAAGTAGCTGCCATATACATGACCTTTGGCGCTGCTGGAGCAGGCGCGAGAGTGATGACCTCGTCATCAAGTCCAGGCATTAGCCTTATGCAGGAGGGGATCTCCTACATTGCAGCAGCAGAGCTTCCGTGTGTCATTGTTAACATGATGCGAGGCGGGCCAGGACTTGGCGGCATCCATCCGTCGCAGGCAGACTACTTTCAAGCGACAAAAGGCGGAGGACACGGCGACTATCATCTTCTAGTTCTTGCTCCTCATACCGCTCAGGAAGCGGTAAACCTTACCATGCTTGCCTTTGACCTTGCAGATAAGTATCGCAATCCCGTGATGATTTTGGGGGACGGCAACATGGGGCAGATGATGGAGCCCGTGGAGTTTCCGCCGCCTCCAAAGACCGAGTTTTCAAAGAAGGGCTGGATCCTTGATGGAGCTAGAAACAGGCCTCGCCGTTTGATTAAGACGCTTTACTTGGATCCTCCTGTTCTTGAGAAACGTAACTTGGCTATTGCCAGCAAATTAAGTGAAGCGGTTAAGAACGAGGTGCGGTTTGAGTCTTTTATGGTTGACGATGCTGACATTGTAATAGGCGCCTATGGCACTGTGGCCCGTATTGCAAAGACCGCTATCAAAATTCTACGTGAAAAAGGCGTGAAAGTCGGGCTTCTGAGGCCCATCTCTCTTTTTCCGTTCCCCTATCAGCAGTTTGCCAAGGTAGCAGAAAGCGGGAAAAAAATATTGGTTGTTGAGATGAGCCTTGGGCAGATGGTTCAGGACGTTCAGTTGGCTGTCTGCGGTAAAACCAAGGTTAACTTCTACAGCAGGGTGGGCGGCGTTGTGCCTGGCTATGATGAGATACTGCGTGAGGTTGAAAAGGTAGTTAAAGAGAGTGGATAGCATGGAAGTTGTTTATGAAAGACCTAGATCGCTGTTTCCGGTTGCTACACATTACTGTCCGGGATGTGGTCACGGCATTATTCATAGACTTGTAGCGGAAGTTATTGATGAGCTTGAAATTCGCGAGAAGACTGTGGCAGTGGCTCCCGTTGGTTGTGCGGTTTTGCTTTACAATTATCTTAATGTTGACTGCTACGAGGCGGCTCATGGACGGGCGCCTGCTATTGCTACGGGATGCAAAAGAGTGCACCCCCATCTTGTAGTGTTTACCTATCAGGGGGATGGTGACTTTGCGGCGATCGGCACTGCTGAAGCAATACATGTTGCAGCGCGTGGAGAAAAAATTACAACAATTTTCGTTAACAATGCGATTTATGGAATGACTGCGGGGCAGATGGCGCCTACAACTCTCATCGGTCAGAAAAGCACAACCACACCTGCTGGCAGAAAACCGGAAACTGCAGGTTTTCCAGTTAGAATGTGCGAAATCGTGGCAACTCTTCCAGGAGCAGCATACGTTGCCCGCGTCAGCGTAAGCAGCCCAAAAAACGTTGTTCAAGCCAAGAAGGCTATCAAAAAAGCCTTTGAAACACAGGTTAGAGGTCTGGGCTATTCTCTTGTGGAGGTTCTGTCACAGTGTCCGACGAATTGGCATATGACTCCTTTTGAGTCTGTGAAGTGGGTTGACGAGAAGATGGCGCTTTACTATCCATTAGGCGAGTTTAAGGTTCCAAAGGAGGGGTAACTGTGGAAAAGGGAAAAGTGAAAGGGATCTATGAAGACGTGATAATGGCTGGGTTCGGCGGACAAGGTCTCATGTTTATCGGTAAACTGCTTGCCTACAGCGCGATGAAGGAAAGCAAACACGTGACATGGATACCGTCATATGGTCCTGAGATGCGTGGCGGAACAGCTAACTGCACTGTAGTTGTTTCAGATGAAGAAATAGGCTCGCCTGTTATTCCTCGCCCACGCGCCGTTATAGTTATGAATAATCCATCTCTTGAAGCCTTTGAGCCGAGACTGCAAAGCGAAGGCTTGCTTTTAGCCAACAGCTCTTTCGTCACACGCTCGACAACGCGCAAGGATATTAGGGCAACTTTCATTCCAGCGAACGAGATTGCTTCAAAAGTTGGCAATGAAAAAGCAGCAAACATGGTGATGTTGGGCGCATATGTAGCATGTACAGGCATAGTGTCAAAGGAAAGCATTAACAAAGGCTTGGAAGAGCTTTTTGGAGCAAAAAGAGAGTTCTTAGCGGCAAATATGCTTGCATTTGAAGAAGGTGTAAAATTCGTTAAGGAAAAGTGTCCTAAAACAAAGTGATGCGTCTTTTCGCTCACTATACAGAAACATATAAGCTCTGTTTCATGATACTCTGCTTCGCAATTCACAGATAAAAATGCACTAAACAAGGAGAACTGGAAAACATGCCCAATGAAAAACGAAAAAAGGCAAACATACAAAAACAAAACTCCCCTCAAAATCTAGAAGTCTCGGAAAACGCGCTGTACATAGGAAAGAAACCCGTTATGAACTATGTTCTCGCATGTATGACCCATCTGAACTCTGGCACGCAAAAACTGGTTTTGAAGGCTCGAGGACAAGCAATCTGCAGAGCAGTTGATACAGTTGAAGTGTTGAAACGCTCGTTTGCAAAAAACCTTCAAGTTGAAGAAATAACGATTAGCACCGAGGAAGTTGCGAGAGAGCAGGGTCGAAAGTCAAACGTTTCAGCCGTAGAAATCACACTTGCTAAGCCTTAAAAAGAGCAGTTTTCCCTGAGCCTACTACTCGCAGATTCGCTTAAACTTTGCTTTTCTTGATGCATTTAAGCAATTAGCATAGTTAGATATATAAAACCGTCTTTTCTAATCGTTGAATTCTCCTCAAGGTGGTGTACATGGACAAGTATCCAAAGATAGTTGTTACTCCTCCTGGTCCAAAGGCAAGGGAAGCGGTTAAAGAAGACGAACGGTTGATCTCACCTTCTTACGGTCGCTTTTATCCTCTTGTCGTTGAGTCTGGAAAAGGATGCATCGTTAAAGATGTTGACGGAAACGAGTATATTGACTTCAACTCGGGCTTGGTGTGTCTAAATGTCGGTCATAATCATCCGAAAGTGATTGCCGCCATAAAAAATCAGTGCGAACGTTTCCTGCATTATTCAAACACGGATTTCTTCTACAATGAAGTGATTAAGACGGCAGCCAAGCTTTCCGAAATTACTCCCGGCACTTTCGCAAAGAAAGTCTATTTTGGAAACAGTGGTGCCGAGGCAATTGAGGCAGCTATCAAGATTGCCAAGTGGCATACTCGCAAGCAGCTGTTTATAGGTTTTGTCGGTGCCTTTCACGGTCGCACTATAGGCGCGCTGTCCATTACTGCAAGCAAGCCAGCTCAAAGACGCTACTTTTTCCCACTAATGCCAAGCGTTCATCATGTGCCTTATCCTTACTGCTATCGATGCCCATTCAAGCTCAACTATCCTGAATGCCATTACTGGTGCGTAGACTTCATCGACGAATACGTTTTACAGAAGTATGTGCCTCCTGAAGATACTGCAGCCATAGTTTTGGAACCGATTCAAGGTGAAGGCGGCTACGTTGTGCCTCCACCAGAGTATTTCCAGCGGCTGAAAAAGTTGGCTGACAAGCATGGACTATTGCTTATTGACGATGAAGTGCAAGCAGGCATGGGTAGATCCGGTAAATGGTTTGCAATTGAACACTGGGGAATCGAACCAGACATTCTGTGCACATCCAAGGCTTTAGCCTCCGGGCTACCGTTAGGCGCAACTGTTGCCAAAGCAAGCGTCATGGACTGGACACCAGGTTCTCACGCAAGCACTTTCGGTGGCAACCCGCTTTCGTGTGTGGCTGCACTTGCCGTGATAGAGACTATAAAGGAAGAAAAGCTTCTGGAGAATGCTTCCAAACAAGGCACGTACATTCTAAAAAGGCTTGGAGAGTTTAAAGAAAGTTGCGGCATAATTGGCGATGTAAGAGGCAAAGGGCTGATGATTGGAATGGAGATCGTGGAAAGCAAAGAAAGCAAAAAGCCTGCCCCTCAAAAAGCAAGCGAGATCATGATGCGGTCGTGGAAACGAGGGGTCAACGTAATCACGTGTGGAGTCTCAACAATCCGCATTGCGCCGCCACTGATAATTTTCAGAGAACTCGTAGACTCGGCCCTTGACATAATTGAAGATGTGGCTAAAGAGGTTTCAAAGGAAGCCTAGCCAAGTGTTCTAAAATGCAGATTCGCAGGTTATCTATTGCTGATTATGAAGCTTTGGTAGAGCTGTGGGAAAGGGCGAAACTGCATTATAAGGCTAGAGGACGAGACAGCAAAGAAGAAATTGCAGCGCAGATGGCTGCGAATCCTCAGTTTTTTTTGGGAGCTTTTGAGGGTGATCGCTTGGTAGGTGCCGTTGTTTTAAGCAGTGATATGCGGAGAGGCTGGATTAACCGTCTAGCTGTTGATCCCGGGTTTAGGCGCCGTGGCATTGCAAAAGCGTTGATCGCCGAGTCCGAGAGGGTGCTTAAGGAGGCGGGCATAAAGGTTTTCGCTGTTCACATAGAAAATTGGAACACAGGATCTAAAGAGCTTTTCAGAAAATGCGGTTACGTTGAACATCGTGACGTTACTTACTTTAGTAAACGTGAAAGCAACGAAGTCTAGTAGAACAAACGTCTTCTCTTCAAGAGGCGGATTTACTGCTGTCCGTCTTTGGCGCTCAGAACTCGAGTGGTTTCGCTATGACTTCCCTTATCTTCAGGTCAAAGAATCTCGCCGAGTTTGCAGGTTTTATCCTTAACGCCGTGTCTGCGCCTCTCCCTGTTCCTCCGATCGCTATGACATCCTTGTCGGCAGGGATCAAGCCGGCGTCAGTGGCCATAAGCGTGATCTCGACGCAGACTTTGGTTCCCTCCCCCATGAGTCTTAGCGTGTGGGCGATAAGTTCGAGGCTTTGAACTGTGCCTAGGTTTTTGCGGATGGCGCGTTCTGCGCTGCTTAAACTGTGTGTTCCAGTGAAGATTTTTGCTCCGTTTTTCAAGATTTCCTTTTTGTATTGTTCTTGGAGTTCTGTTTTCCTAGGTTCTTGGAAGCCGAAACAGTGAGTAACGACGACGGTGTTAAGTCCCTTGAATGTCTTTGATGCTTTAGCTCCTGTGTTGCCTGTCGTTGACGCGATTACAATGTCGTGTATCTCCTCTTTTTCTGCATATTTCTTGACAAGGGATAGAAGTGTATCTGTGTTTTCTTTGCCTGCTTGCTTGAAGTAGACTGTTTCTCTTTTGATCATGCTCATCTGCTTTTCTCCTGTCAACTAGTTCATGCCGTGTTTTTTCTTAACGCTTTCCTTTTCAGCATGGTGCCGCAGACAGTGCAGCTTTTTGATGAGAATGTTGCTGGATACTTTTTTCCGCAGGCAGGGCAGTATCTTATCCAGTTGAGGCGGCGGCGGATTCCGAAGGTGGCTAGGGAAGCGAATTCGATGCCAAGCTGGTTTGCCACGTTTTGTATCGAATAGTCATCCGTGGCTATTAGTGGAGACATTCCTTGAGACTTGAGTTCCAGCGCCAGCGCGAGCACCTGCACGTCTGCTTCTGATAGAAAAAAGGCATCGCCGACAAGTGCGGCGGATTCCTTGGCTTTTTCTAGAAACTGTTGGTTTGCTTCTCTTATTTTGAGTTTGCCGCTTTCTGAAGCCATTTTGAGTCTGACGGTTGCCATGGATTTTTCTTTGAGTTCTTGCTGCACTGCTGGCGGCGTGTACTGTTCATGGCTTATGGAAAGGGGGTCAAGACCAGAAATGAATGCGGAAGCGTCTAGAACCACGACTTTTTTGCCGCTTTCACTCATGCGTGTTCATCCGTTTCCTTTGAAAAGGAGTCGGCTTCTCAGGCGGTGGTAGAAATTTTCTTGCATTCTTATGAAGGAGGTTGCATTCCTTGATTTTGTTACGGTTATTTCTAGAGGTTCAGAGCTAACTAGTTGGCGGTAATGTCCATCTATGATTACCAGTATTCTTTTCGGCTTTTCTATCTCTATAGTGAGCTTTGTTTTGGCTGGGAAAACTATCGGGTGAAACGGGGTTAGGGGGCAAAGTGGTGTGAGAACAAAGGAGTTTACTTGAGGGTCCAGAACGGGTCCTCCTGCTGAAAGCGAGTAGCCTGTGGAGCCTGTTTGGGTGGAAACCATTAAGCCGTCTGCTTGGCAGTTCACGATGTGTTCTTTGTCTTTCATTATTCGCATGTAAAGAAGCTTTGTAGGTTCCTCAGCTATTGTGACAACTTCATTTAGTGCGTCAGGAAACTTTGTTTCCTTTGTAGCTGCCGAGAGTTTCATGCATTTTTCGATGATGTATTTGCCTTGCAGACATTTTTCTACAGCTTCAAGAGCTTGTTTTGGCTCAGCCTCGGTTAGGAAGCCTCTTACGCTCATGTTGATTGCCAATATCGGCGGCTCTGGCTTTGGGAGCGCTAGGCAGGTTCTTAGGATTGTGCCGTCTCCGCCTATGGTGATCACGAAGTCTGTTTTCATCTGGTTAAGTGGGATCGCTTTTGCGTGCTTGTGCAGTTCGCTGGGAAGTGTCTCCTCCACGAAGACTTCTACTCCCTTTTTGTAGAGGTGGTCTACGAGTTCTTTAGCAAGCTTCAGAGACTCTTTTTTGTCGAAACGCGCGACGATACCGGCGCTTTGAAACAATCTTTCACGGCTCATGCTATCTAGCGGCACCTTAATCTATATATGGATGTTGTTCAGAAGAAGAACAGAGCAAACGTAGAAAAGATGATGTGCAATGAGCAAGCCTGTTGATGTAGGAAGTCTCCGCGTCGGCGGATACATGATTGTTGACGGTGAACCCTGCCACATTGTTGACATAACCAAGTCAAAGCCAGGGAAGCATGGGTCGGCGAAGGCGCGAATCGTCGCCATCGGCGTCTTTGACGGAGTAAAAAGAAGCATCGTAAAGCCCGTTGACCTTAATGCTGAAGTGCCGATTATCGATAAGCGCATGGGGCAGATTTTTGCTGTTAACCCGACGGGCGTGCAGATTATGGATTTGGAGACATACGAGTATCTAGATGCACCTTTTCCAGAGGATCCAGAGCTGAAGGCAAAGCTTACGCCTGGTGTTGAGATAGAGTATTGGAAGATTCTTGGCAAGATGAAGATTGTCAGAACGAAATAGATTCGAGCCCTATTGGAAAGGTGTAATGCTTTCCGTCTTAGAGGGGCGTCTGTTTGTCTAAGGTTAGGCTGAAGGATGGTAGAGTTGTTCTTATAAGAAGATTTGAGATGGAGGATAAGGAAAACCTTGTTGGCATGTATGCTTCGCTTTCAGATGAAGCTTTGCGTTGGGCGATGCCTCCGTACACAAGGGAAGCTATTGAGAGATGGCTTAGCAACATTCAGAACCTTATAGTTCTCGTGGCTGTTTATGGCGGAAAAATTGTTGGGCACGCACAGATTTTGAAGTATCCGCACGCTCGGCGAAAAGGTACAGGAGATCTTCTCATTTATCTTCATCAAGACTTTCACAATGTCGGTTTAGGCACTGCGATGCTTCGGAAGCTTATTGAAATTGCCGCGGCTGAAGAGATTCATAGGATAGGGCTGCGTGTCATAGCGGATAACAAGAGTGCTATTCATCTTTATGAGAAGTTAGGTTTCCAGAAAGAGGGGGTGATGCGTGCTTCCTATCTCGGTGAGGATGGGAAATATCATGATGAGGTAGTGATGGGTTTGCTGTTGTCTTAGCTCCACCAATCCCAGCCAAGCTGTTTGAATCCCACGTAGAGAACTAGGAGGGTTATTCCCCAGCTTAGGGCGATGCTTGCGATCTGCAGAATCAAAGTGTCTTTCAGATACGTGTAACTCGCCCAGGCGCTTACGCTGCATAGTCCGATGAGTATAAGGACGAATGTTGCAAAGTGTATGGCGCGCTCAACGGGCAATAAAGTGTCACCTGTTTTTGTTGGTATGTTCTACGTTGTTTTGTTGTTAAAAGATTTTTCTATGCTGGTTACTTGTCAGCTTCCGCTAGTCCTCAACAGTGCTGGTGCGTGTGCTTTGTGGTTTATTCGATAGGTATTCTTTCGCCACGCTTCCGTGGCATGTGAACCTCTAGGATTCCTTTTTTGAGGTTGAACTTGACCTTGTCCATTTCCACGGGGACCGGAATGCGTGTTTGGCAGTAGAATCTCTGGAATTCGCCTTTGTGGTGGGTTATGCCGAAGTCGTCGAAGCGGATTTTGCGTTTCATTTCTGCCGATATTTCGATGGTTTTGCTGTCAAGGGGTTTAACTTCTATTGTGCCTTCTTTTGCCAGAGGCAAGTCAACGGTAACGATTACTTCTTTCGGAGTGACTGTGACGTCCTTAAGTGGCTCCATAGTGCAGTTTTTCTGGCTCCAGCTTGGTTTCTCCATAAACATGTCTTCAAACTGGTTTGCAAGTTCTTCTACGTCGCCAAAATACTCGTTGATTATGTCGAAGAATGATTTTCTCTTTCTAATCGCCATACTTTTCTCCCTCCTTATGAGACGTAAAGCGGAATGTCATATTCGCGTGCCTTCTTTATGCCAGACAGCTCTTGTTGCGTGCGCTTCATTACGTCTCTTGCCTTCAGGCGAATTTCTTCGCCTTTCTCAAGGAGTGCTTTGATGTCTACTTTGACTCCCGTAATGTTTGCTAGGCTTTTCAGCACTTCTGCTGCGGCTTCGGGGTCGGGATAGTTGTAAAAGCACTGGGCAAGCAGTGTGAGGGCGGGTATTTTCATGTTGGCGCATTTCTGTAGCATTACTGCTTGTGGGCCTACCATGTAGCCTTCGCCAAGTATGTCTATGCCTTTCTCTTTCGCCAGCTTCAGCATTTCTGGTGTTGATCCGGCGGCGAAGACTTTTAGTTCTTTTGCGTCTTGTCTTTCCTGTATGGGTATGCCGCTTAGGGAGATCATCATTTTGGCTTTCTTGTTTTTTCCCCAGTCGATCAACGCCTGTATTATGGGGTAGATTATGTCGGCGGCTATTGGTATTTCTGAGACAGCTAGGAGTATGTTGTTGTTGGCGAAAACTCTTAGTGAAGAGTGTGGTAGGCCTTCGTGGAGAACGATGAGGGGTGGTAGAAGTTTTGAGTCCACGTAGGCTACTTCTTCGAGGTTTAGCTCTTCAATTAAGTGTGAAGCCGCTATCACGCCGACGAGTCCGACGTCTGGGAAGCCGAAAAGCATGGTGGCGTCTGGGGCGATGTTCCTTTTTTCTATGATGGTGATTTCGCTCAAGTTTAGCCCTGAGTATTTGTAGAGACTGTGCGAAGCGTAAAAAGCTTATGGAAACGCCTCTCACATAAAATGCTGGTTCAAAGCTTGTAGTGTGTTCGGGGGCTTCGTCGGTGACATGTGTTTAGGTTTGCCCGGCGAGGGTGAATCGTTGATTTGTCTGCGGGAACCGTGCACCATTAGATTTATAGGTTTCTGATGTAATTTCAAGTGTGTGGCAAGGTTGAATACTTCGAAAGCGCGGTGTGTTGCTTGTCTTTTTGGCGGTAGTTTTGGTTGCAGGCGTTTTGGCGGGGCTGAAGCTCAGCGGCTTTTTTGACCAGGTAGTCATCGCGGAAACAATTACTCTTGAGCCAGCGACGTGGGAGCTGGAAAGACCCGAAGGATACGTTGACCTTGACATAGGTCATCGGGCAGAAAACATTGCAGCGAGCAACGAGTTTTTAGCCAATCTAAGCGCGACCCCGTGGAGCCATCGTGATGGTAGTGAGCTTTGCGCTGCTGTCGACGAGATACTTGTATGGTTTACAGCGAAAGTCAGCATGAAAAGCGGCTTCGTAGATAACCTGAACGTATCTTTTTTCGAGAGCAACGACCTCGTGAAAGTCGATTCGTATTATTACAATGACAAAGAGTACTTGAACCTAAAAATCGAATCCCATGCTGGCTGCAACAATGCGTGGCTTCTTGGAAATGATACTCGCGCATTTGTGTTTCTGAAGGGTGAATCCCAACCGAAGAATGTTTCCTTCCGTGAGATTTTTCATCTATGCCTTCAAGGATCGTATAATCAGACTCATCAAGTCAGCCTCAGAGTTGAGGTCACCTATTTTAATGGCAGCGTCTTTAAGCGATTGATTCAGCCATTCGAATTAAAAGTTAGCCCAGACGACAACAACACATTTGACACAGCGCAGGAAGTCGCCGGCAACGAGACCTACGCGAGGCTTTTCATCGGAGGATACGATGTCGCAGATTTCTACAAGATCCAAGCGAGACAAGGACAAACAATCAACATTCATTTCAATTACACACTATACGGAGTACCACCGTTAGTTTATCCGTGCTTATATGACCCCTCAGGGGCTCCCAGAGTAATCTCAGATAAGCCTTTGAGCGAAGGAAGCATCACTTTCTCAATTGACATGGACGGCTACTGGTTCATAGAAATCCACTCATATTCTAGTTATCGGAGTTTCTACATGCTCAAGGTAGATGTTGAAGGATGAAACATAACAAGCTCCATATGACGCTTTTGATTGCTATTGATTAACGCAGGCGACCTATATATAGGGGGCTATAAATTTAAAGTCTATCAGTAATCAAGCCCATTATCCCATCCTCTCCAACCATATCAAAGATCACATCTTGCTTCTTCCCACGCCAAATCCTAAACCTCTCTAATAAACCTCAACCAACCCACCAACAAACAACCAAAACCCCCAAAACACCACCACACACTCAATACCTATTTAAGACTGTTAACAGTCTAAATCTGAGGAAAACCATGGCACTAGAACACTTAGGCTCATCACTATACGACGCCCTAAAAAAAATCTTCAAAGCATCGCTCATAGACGAAGCCACCATAAAAGAACTAGTCCACGACATACAACGAGCCCTACTCCAAGCAGACGTAAACGTCCAACTCGTACTCGACCTCTCCAAACGCATAGAAGAAAGAGCCACAAAAGAAAAAGTCCCCCAAGGCATCTCAAGACGCGAACACCTCATAAAAGTAGTCTACGAAGAACTAACACGATTCCTCGGAGAAAAAACAACACCAATCAAAACCGAACCCGGAAAACGAAAAACCATAATGCTCGTCGGCATCCAAGGCTCCGGAAAAACAACAACCGCCGCAAAACTCGCAAGATACTTCCAAAAAAGAGGACTCAAACCCGCACTAATATGCGTAGACACATACCGACCAGGCGCATACGCCCAACTCCAACAACTCGCCAACAAAACAAACCTACCAGTATACGGCGACACAAAAGCAAAAGACCCAGTCAAAGTAGCCACCGAAGGCCTAAAACTCTTCAACGACAAAGACATCATAATAATCGACACAGCAGGCCGCCACAAAGAAGAACAAGAACTAATCAAAGAAATGAAAACACTCGAAAAAAACATCAAACCCGACGAAGTCATACTCATCATCGACGGAACCATAGGCCAACAAGCAGCAACCCAAGCAAAAGCCTTCCACGAAGCAACCCCAATAGGCTCAATCCTCGTCACCAAACTAGACGGCTCAGCCAGAGGTGGAGGAGCACTTTCAGCAGTCGCAGCAACCGGTGCACCCATAACATTCATCGGCACAGGCGAGAAAACAGAAGACATAGAACCCTTCGTGCCATCCCGTTTTGTCGGAAGACTCTTAGGCATGGGCGACCTGGAAACCTTGCTTGACAAAGTTCGAGAGGCAGAAATTAAAGTCCCAGAAAAAAAAGCCAAGGCCATCTTAAGCGGCAAATTCACGCTAACCGACATGTATGAGCAATTTGAAGCAATGAAAGGAATGGGCACTTTTGGAAAACTCTTGAAGATGCTTCCAGGGATGTCTTATGACATTCCTAAAGACATGCTGGACATGGCTGAAGGTCGACTGGAGAAGTGGCGTGTTATGATCCAGTCTATGACTCCTGAGGAAAGAGATAATCCCAAGATTTTTAACTCGTCGAGAATGCGGCGAGTGGCAAGAGGCTCTGGAACAAGCGATAAGGAGGTCAAGGAGCTTCTTAAGCAGTATGTCGTAATGCGCCGAATGCTGAAAACTTTGCGAAGAAAGAAAAAGCTTCCCTTTTTTGGGAAAGGTTTGCCGCTGAACATGAAATAACCGCTTCTATCACACAAGTAGAGAAGTGCATGGAGCATGGAGATTCTTGAAAAGGCGTTGATGATGCTTGAGAAACACCCTTTATGCGACAACTGCCTAGGCAGACAGTTCGCGCTCCTTGGCTACGGCATGGAAAACGATGAACGCGGAAAAGCAGTTAAACTTGTTCTAACACTCAAGGCACACGAACTCGAGCTGTCTAAGAACAAAGACGGCGTGCGCATCCTAAAAATCCTCGCGGAAAATGGTTTCTGCCAAATGGCAAAACAAATGCTGCAGAACATGAAAAAACGTGTCGCGATCAGCACGTCAGTGAAAGAATGCTTTCTCTGCGGAAACAGGCTTAAAAAAGTTGAAACCCTAGCTAAAAAAGCAGTGAAGCTTCTTGAAGGCTA
>JAGTQT010000034.1:9101-13189 GCA_018396615.1 Candidatus Bathyarchaeota archaeon | reverse complement strand
ATTATGTGGCAAAGCTTCTAAGGAAAAAGGCGAAAACACTTGTAGCCTTTGGCTCATGCGCACACGAGGGATGCATTCCAGGTCTCGCAAACCTTCACAACCGTCAAGAGATCTTTGAGAAGTACTACTTGAAATGCAGCTCTGTCGAAAACCCTAAGGGTGTAGTTCCACAAACCGAATTTGAAACCAAAGAAGGCGTACTTAGGCTTCCCGAGTTCTATGACACAGTTAAGACTCTGGGACAGACGGTTACGGTTGATTACTATCTTCCAGGCTGTCCACCTCCAGTTAAGCTGATTTCAGCTGCTATTGACGCAATTGCGAAAAACGAGCTGCCAGCCAAGGGATCAGTGTTAGCGCCGCTTAAGTCCGTGTGCGATGAGTGCCCAAAGAAGAAGGAGAACAAAAAAATCTCCAAGATCTATCGCGTCTACGAGAAGGCTCCAGATCCTGAGAAATGTCTGCTTGAGCAGGGAATAATCTGCATGGGACCGGCAACGCGTAGTGGTTGCGGGGCTCAATGCTTGAATGTTGACATGCCTTGCACAGGTTGCGGTGGGCCATGCCCCAATGCGCCGGAGCAGGGTGCCGCCATGATGAGCGCTCTAGCTTCGATTATGGGGCTGGATGAGGAGAAGGAGAAGTACAGTGATAAGGATGTTGAGGAACTTATGGGCCAAATTAAAGATCCAATTGGAACTTTTTACATGTATTCGTTGCCATCTTCCATCTTAGGAAGGAAGGTGATTAAGAAATGAAGCAGGTAAGCATCAACCCTATAACAAGGCTTGAAGGCCACGGAAGTATCCAGATTTTCCTGAATGATGAAGGCGAAGTGGAAAACGCGTATCTGCAAGTGCCTGAGCTTAGAGGCTTCGAGAAGTTCTGTTTGGGGCGCAGAGCCGAAACAATGCCTGTTCTGACTACGCGAATCTGTGGTGTCTGCCCTGTTGCACATCACTTTGCGGCGACGAAGGCTTTGGACGCAGCATTTCATGTTGAGCCGCCTTCTGCTGCCAAGAAACTTAGAGAACTGATGTATGTTGGCTACTACATTTACGATCACACTTTGCATTTCTACTATCTGGGTGGTCCTGACTTTGTTGTTGGTCCGGATGCTCCTCCGGAGAAACGTAACATAATCGGGGTTATTGAGAAAGCGGGCTTGGAGATTGGTAAGGAGGTTATCAAGCATCGAGCCTACGGTCAGCAGATCACTGCTATTCTTGGCGGAAAGGCAACTCACCCGACATGCGGCTTGCCGGGAGGGATTTCTAAGGCTTTAAGCGAGGAGAATCGTGCCGAGATTGAGCGGATGGCGAGATCATGCGTAGAGTTTGCGAAGCTTTCGCTGAAGCTGTTTCATAATATTGTGCTTGGAAACAGCAAGTATGTTGACTTGATAAAGAGCGATGCGTATACGATGAAGACCTATTATATGGGGCTTGTTGACGGGAATAATAAGGTGAACTTTTATGACGGTAAGGTTAGAGTTGTCGACCCGAATGGCAGAGAGTTCCTCAAGTTTGCGCCTAAGGACTTTTTTGAACACGTTGCTGAGCATGTTGAGGCTTGGAGCTACGCCAAGTTTCCGTTTCTGAAGAAGATCGGCTGGAAAGGTTTCGTTGCAGGTGCTGACAGCGGCATCTACCGTGTGGGTCCGCTTGGAAGGCTCAATGCTTCTGACGGGATGGCAACGCCTCTGGCGCAGGAAGAATACAAACGCATGTACGATACGCTTGGCGGGAAACCAGTGCACTCGACTTTGGCGTTTCACTGGGCTAGGCTTATTGAGCTTCTGTATGCTTCGGAGCGAGCTGTTGAGCTTGCAACAGATCCAGAGATCACAAGTAAGGATATACGGCGTCCGGTTGGTGAGCCTGGTGAGGGTATAGGTATTGTTGAAGCGGCAAGAGGCACTTTGATACATCGCTATGTGTTGGATGAGGATGCTTTGATGAAGGATGTTAACTTGGTGGTGGCGACGACGAATAACTGTCCAGCGATTAACATGTCTGTTCGTGATGCAGCTAAGGGTTTGATTCACGGTGATAAGGTGGATAATGCGGTGCTTAACATGGTGGAGATGGCGTTCCGCGCGTACGATCCATGCTTTGCGTGTGCCACGCATCTTGCAGTTGGGCAGATGCCTTTAACTCTGAATATCTATGATAGCAACGGGAAGCTGATCAAGACGGTTTCGCGTTGACTTCCTTAAGGTGAAGATAGAGGCTGTGCTTTTTTAGACCCCTTATATATAGGCTGGTTTGGTTTTCTTGTGGGTTATGATTTGCCCCAGACAAAGTGTAACGTGGACAAGCAGCTAAGCAAGTGGCTTAGAGGCGCTGGGCGCGTCGTAGTTGTCGGGGTTGGGAACCCGATTAGGATGGACGACTTTGTTGGCGTAAAGATCGTTCAGAACCTGCGGGGCAAAGTAGATGCCAGAAACGTGATGCTGATAGACGCGGAAACAGTGCCGGAGGATCACTTGCAGCTAATCTTGGAGTTTAAACCTACTCACGTACTAATTGTAGACGCGGCGAAAATGGGCATGGAAGCGGGGAAGTCGAGACTTATTGACCCCTCGCAGACAAGCGATAAGCCTCCATACTCGACGCATATGTTGCCTTTGCGGGTGTTCTGCGAATATCTGGCTAAAGAGGCTCATGCTAAGGTTGCTTTGCTGTTGATTGAGCCAGAGTTAACTGATTTCGGAGAAGGTTTAACTCCTGAAGTTGAAACAGCAGCGAAAAACATTGCCAGAAGCCTTATCCGTCTTCTTTCAGCAAGAGGCAGACGACGTAGTTACCGACATTTCTAGAGAACCGTTCAGTTTTTTATATAAGAAATGTAACTTTGTTCTAGAACAATAAAATCGAAGTTTCATCCGTCATCCTTTAAATAGGTCGGCTCTGAATAAGGGGAAGTGGAGGAAGGAAAAAGGAAACAGTATTTAGCGATGCCTAAAGTTTCTTTTCCGCTTCGTCACGGGGGGAATGTCTATGAAAAATGTTGCATCCCAAGAATTCATCGAGGAAATTAAGAAGCAGTGGAAGCAGCTGTGGCGGGAGCGGATCGACGATAAGATAAGAGGAGAGGGAGTTGCACACACAGACTACTCATCATTGTTCATTGAAAAGGGCACAGTAATTTTCGCAACCCGCAACTTCAAAGTGCTGAATCTCAAAGAGATAATAGAGATGCACGGCATTACCGAAGTCAACAAAGTTCTTCCCCCAAACCCTGAGGTTGGCGGATGGCGAAAATTCACAAAAACAATGATTTTAAGCCAAACCCGACATAGACGGGCAAGACAAGCGTCTGAATATCTTGCGTGCAAGGTGGAGAAACGGCAGTTGAAGAAGGGCGGAAGAGGCTGGCTTCACCTGTAACATGTACCGCAGGTTATTTTTTCGCTCCATAAGCTCTTTTTCCGTTTAGCAACGCTTTCAGGTGAAAAGTTTTGGGCTGCTATAGAAGCAAAGTAGACATAATAGCCGACATGCTGAAGGCAATCGGCGAAAGCGCCAAAAAAACCCAGATCATGTACCGATCCAACTTAAGCTACAAGCTTCTCTCCAAATACTTAAACGATATAATAGAAGCAGGACTCATTATCTTCGAGCCTGACGGACAATGCTACACACTAACTTCAAAAGGCAAAGAATTTCTAGAGAGATACAAGGAGTACTCAAGGTGCAGCAGACATGTATCAAGGCAGCTAAGCGAAATTCAGCTTAAACGCAAGGTTCTTGAGGATCTATGCGTAAACAAGGATTTAGGGAGTAATCCTTTTGCTCCATCAAAATCCAAAGATAACGCGTTAATGCTCTAGGAAGGAAGAAATCTTGAGGCTCTTTCCCCAAAAAGCTTTCACATATCTCGTCATGCTAACCATAGTACTAGTTCTCGTGCATAGCTGTTGTGCAGTTGACAAACCTGAAGCAGATGCAGCTCTAAAAGAAGCTACCGACAACATGGCTTCTGCTTACTCGGCGGTTGCTGAAGCCGAAAACGCTGGAGCCGATATTTCCGAACTCTTAACTGATCTTGAAAGCGCCGCAGCCAAACTAGCTAAAGCCTACAAC
>JAGTQT010000034.1:0-9078 GCA_018396615.1 Candidatus Bathyarchaeota archaeon | reverse complement strand
AAGCGCCTACTTTCATGCACAAAATTGCAGCAGCATCATCGCCAACACAGCATCTGAAGCATCAATCCTGAAAACTGAAGCCCAACAAAACCGTGATGCGCGCCTCTTCTCGACAGCAGCCTTATCCAGCGCTGGCCTAAGCCTGCTCTTTGTATTCGGATTGTTTGGCTGGAGGTTTGTTAAACATAGATATCTCAAGAAAGTCTTAGAAATGAAGCCGGAGTTGGAGGGAACCGAATGAACTACGCGGATTTTAAGGCGCTTTACTTTCTGTCATGCTTTACATTGGCCATAATCATTCTATCGCCTACTCTGGCCATGGTTATCCAGCTTCCCCCTGGAGAAAGGTTCTCAGAACTATGGATCTTGGGATCAAGCGGCATGGCTGAGAACTACCCACTTAACGTGAAAACTGAAGAGATCTACAATATGTCTTTAGGTGTTGCCAACCATATGGGCAGCCTGCAATTCTTTAAGCTTTGCGTAAAGTTTAGAAACCAAACTGAGCCGTCACCAAACACGACAACTCACACACCAAGCCCTATTCCCTCTTTATACACATATCAAATCTTTCTTCGAGATGGAAAATACTGGGAGTCTCCACTGGCAATTGCGTTTTCTAACGTTTCATTCTCTGAGAACCGCTCGACAATTGGACATTTAATAATAAATGATGTTGCATTTAGCATTGACAAGTCAGCAGTGTGGGATTCTAAAGGCAATGGCTACTACTACCAACTTTTTGTAGAATTATGGACATACGACAGCGAATCGAAAACTGTACAATTTCACAATCGATTTGTAGGCATTTGGCTAAACATTACAAAAACTAGTTAATCGTTTGCCAGGCGTTCGGCATCTGAAAAATGGCTCTCCTGTAGTCAGTACGAAAATGCAATAGAACAAGCTAGCATTCGGGTGATTTTGTGAAAAATCTGCTTCAAAAAGTGAGTTTAGAGGTGTATTATTTTTATAGAACTAAATTCCATACGGCTTAAGTGTAGCGGAAAATATCTGAGTCTTGAGGGTTTCGCATCGGAGGAGAATGTGCAGCTGAGCAGCAATTTGTGCAAGTTTATATATGAAAGGAAAGATTTTAGGTGATAGCGATTGGAAAAAGCTGAGCATCGTTCAGTTACAATTATAATTCCTACCTTAAATGAAGGTAAAAATATAGCAAGGGTTATTCGAGAACTAAAACATTTAGGTTTTTCAAATCTATTAGTGATTGATGGAAATTCTAACGATGAAACTGTCAAGATTGCCGAAGAATTGGGAGTCACTGTAATTCGCCAAAATGGAAAAGGAAAGGGTGAGGCTTTGCGTCAAGCTTTCGGCTATAACGGACTTAATGGAAACTTGGTTGTAATTATGGATGCCGATGGTTCAATGAATCCTAAGGAAGTATTTTCATTTGTCAAAGCCTTAGAATATGGAGCAGACTTAGTGAAAGGATCCCGATTTATGCCTGGAGGAAATTCAGAAGATATGACGCTTATTCGAAGGATCGGAAATAGTTTATTCGTTCTATTGACTAACCTAATGTGCTCCACAAATTATACGGACTTGTGCTATGGTTTTGCAGCTTTCAAAAGAGACGCCATCGAGCGGTTATATCCGTATTTACAATCCAAAAACTTTGAGATTGAAGCAGAGATTTTCATTAAAGCTAAGAAAATAGGATTAAAGATCGTGGAAGTTCCCAGTATTGAATTAAGAAGGGTTTACGGCAAATCAAATCTACGGGCCTATAAGGATGGATTTCGTATTTTGAAAGTGATACTCCACGAAGCCTTTCGTGGAATAAACTAGCACTACATTTTTCGGAAAAAGAGAGCACTTCTCTGTTTCATCAAATGATTGTTTGATCTTTTCAAAAGCTCTATGTTCAGCGACTGTTTTCCACCATTTTAATAAATGACAAAGGTGCTGGGAAATTCATGAAAAAGAGAATAATTGTAATAGCAGAATACTTCCCTCCAAGATTAGGCGCAGATAGAAGAATCTTCGAACTCATGAAAAGGCTTTCCCAAAAATATGATATTCACTTTATTACGTTGCCTCCATCGTACACTCTCTTTATCAGAAAAATAGATCTGCATGACACAGAGAAGCGAGAGGTTTCGTATGAAGGAATGAGTGGTCACAGGTTAAGTTTACCAACGTTTATTTCGAGGTTTTGGACGCAGAGCTTTCTAATTGCATTTGTAGTCACTGAGATCTATCTTTGTCTTCAGATGATAAAAAAGATAGCTCAATTAAAACCCCACATCATCATCATAAACGATACATCTGCTTATACAGGCTTACTCGGATTTATTTGCAGCAAAATAATGAATAGAAAACTCCTAGTAGACTATAATGATCTAATGGGGTTATATACCATCGAGCTTGTTGGAAAAAAAATGAGTGGCGTTTTAAAAACCATTTTCGGTCGAATACTAATCTTAATAGAGGATACTTTGGTGAGATACGGTTGGAAAGTTACAACCATTACAAGCTTCATTAAAAACTATGCTTTGGCTAGAAATATCAGAAAAGACATAATAGTCATTCCAAATGGTGTAGACACAAGCTTATTTGATCCTGCAAAGGTCAGTGGAAAGACGATAAAGTTCAAGTATAACTTGCAAAACGAGGAAAAGCTATGCGTTTACGCAGGTAGAGTTGATGAGGTTGCGGGAGCAGAAATACTCCTTGAAACCGCAATGTTATTGAAGCCAGAAAACATCAAGTTCATGATTGTCGGGGAAGGAAATCCTGAAATGCTGAATAAATTATCAAAATGTGATAACATAATTCTGACTGGGCGCGTTTCTAAGGAAAGTATTCCAGAGTACCTCGCTGCTGCAGATTGTGTTCTTGTGCCATTTCCTAATAATGTTGCCAGTCATGGAATTAGCCCTTTGAAACTTTTTGAGGCCCTAGCGATGGAAAAACCTGTAATTGCAAGTGCAATCAGTGGAATCGAAGAGGTAGTTCATCAAGATCCGAACGTTGTTCTAGTTCCTAATGAACCCGCGCATTGGGCGGCTGCTGTGAAGAAACTCGTTGAGAAAAATGAAAACTCTCAGCACCGAATAAACAGTAGAAAGACTGTTCGTGAAAAGTATGATTTTAACCACTTAGCAACACTTTTCGATAAAGTTATTGAAAGTGGTTTTTGAATCTTTGGAAACGTGTAGGCTTATGACCAAATTTACCGAAACAATTCTGCAAATCAGAGACAACAACATTTGCACCGGCTGTGGAACGTGTGCTGGCGTCTGTTCTCCTGAAGCAATAAAGATGCACATAGCTGGAGGGTTATATGTACCTGAAATTAATGAGGAGAAATGTGTTAATTGCGGGCTCTGCGTTAAGTCCTGTCCAGGTTACTCGGTGAATTTTAAGGATTTGAATATGAGAATTTTCAAAAGGCAGCCAAGTGATAAAGCACTGGGGCATTATTTGGGCTGCTATATTGGGCACTCCAATGATTTTGAAATAAGATATAACTCTGCCTCTGGAGGTATAGCAAGTCAACTGCTAATTTCAGCATTAGAAAAAGGTATAATTACCGGTGCAGTCGCCGTAAAAATGAAGAGCATCAATCCTCTTGAAACTGAAGCATTCATTGCAAGAACAAGAAAGCAAGTGCTTGACGCTTCAAAATCCAAATATTGCCCAGTCACATTGAGTGAAGCATTAAGGCAGATTCTCAGAGAAGATGGAAAATTTGCAGTTGTTGGCCTGCCGTGTCATATCCATGGAATTCGAAAGGCAGAGCAAGTTTGCAAACCATTAAAAGATAGAATAGTTTTACACGTTGGACTTATGTGTTCTCACGCGGTTAGTTACATTGGAACAGAATTTCTCCTCGAGAAACTAGGCGTCAACAAAA
Organism: Candidatus Bathyarchaeota archaeon; assembly: GCA_018396615.1. GTDB lineage: Archaea > Thermoproteota > Bathyarchaeia > Bathyarchaeales > Bathycorpusculaceae > JAGTQT01. Next base: position 5,195 of record JAGTQT010000034.1, on the reverse strand, counting down.
AACAGGTGGATTCACTCAGTTACAGAGGCAATGGATGGCCAGGAGGGCTATCGGTAAAAATGAAAAACGGCTCTAATGCGAATATTCCGCTTTTAGGATCTTGGCACTCGTATTGGGCAATTTTTTCCTCCTTCTTTTTTACTCCAATTCGTTGTCTAATGTGTCCCGACGAAGCAGCCGAGCTAGCTGATATCTCGCTGGGCGATGCATGGCTTCCCGAGTTGAGAAATGACAGAGTTGGCAAATCCGTAATTGTGACTAGAACAAAAATCGCTGAGGATGTTTTATCTTATATGAGTTCGACCAAAGCAATAGCTGTAATGAGCGTGGATAGTGTTAAAGTCAAGCAGACACAGGGATTGAATCTTAAATTCAAGAAAGATTTTTTTGGGGCTCGTCTTGCAACGCTTAGATTGTTTGGCACTCAAACGCCCAAGTTCGACATTCAGATAGACAGAACACCGTCGCCTATAGATTTTTTACGAGCGTTTTACCCATATCTCAGCATTCAACTTTCCTCAAGTAAACATGTTAAATCTTTATTGACATACGTCCCTTTTCCACTTTTTAGGTTGTACTTCGGAGTATTCAAAATTCTTGCTCTTCTCTAAGAATCTGGGAGGTAATCTTTTGGCTTCATTAAACATACTTGTAATTCATGTCGGTGATATGGACAACAAAGGAAGCGAAGTGCTTTTAAGGAGTGATATTGCCGTTATTAAGGATATACTGAAAGATGTTTCTCTATCTGTTTCTACAGTTAATGTTGAAGGAATAAAAAAACTAAATCTGCCTTTAAATGCTGTTTTGCCCACGGTGGCTAATGTACCATATAAAACAGCCGATAGTCTGGCAAGGAGATCAGGAATTAATAGGAACACTTTAAAGTATAAGGCATTTGCAGTAGCCAGCTTGATCTACCTGTTCATCCAAACAATACTCTCAATAATTTCAGCTATCTTGACAAGACTTGGGTTAAAAACTTTTTACCGAAGCGAAGTTTTTAACTGCATTAAAAACTGCGACCTAGTGATATCTTGCAGTGACGAAAATTTCAAAGAAGCGGCGTCCTTTTTTCCCTCAAACTTTTATTGGATCGTAACATGGTGGACAATGTTTTTTCAAAGAACATTTGAAATTACAATTGCAAAATTCGTTGGTAAGCCTATTATTGCATTTCCTAACTCTATTGGGCCGTTTAGGACATGGGTAGGTAGACTTCTGGCAAAACTTGCGCTTGGCAATTGCCGTTACGTGTTGGCAAGAGAACCGGTCTCTTATGAAATAGTCAATTCACTAAGAATCGGATCTCGCAGAATTCTAACCTCCGACACTGCATTGCTCTTTAAAACAACGAAAAAGACGTTCTCGGAAAGTTTCTCTCACCCGGTTATTGCAGTTTGTCCTGGTATCTACAGATACAGTCTATCCGAATCGCAAGTTCAACGATACATCATTGACCACGCTAAGGCTCTTGATGAAGCAATAGAACGTTACGGGTTCAATGTGATTCTTTCTCCTCACTACGTTAGTCACCTTGAGTATGATGATTTAGAAATTTGCAAGCTTATCTTCGATAAGATCAAACATAAAGACCGAGTAAAAATCGTTGTTGCAGATGGTGTGGAAGAGTTTAAGTCACTTTTGAACGAGATGGACATGATCATAACTTCAAAACTGCACCCTGGAGTTATGGGTGTCTCAGGGTACGTGCCTACCCTTTGTATTGCCTATGATCATAAACAAACTGGTCTCTTTAAGCTACTGGAGATGGAAAATTGTATAATACCAATAACGGAGGCTTTTTACGAGAGAATATCTTCAAAAATCGATTTTATTTGGAGGGATAAAGAAAGAATAAAGGCTTCGCTTCAAACACGCATTCCTGTACTGCAAGAAAGTATAAGGAAAGCTGTTGAAGAAGCTTTAACATCCAGCACTAAAAGAAGCGAAACTTTGAACGCGGCTGCTCATGTCGCCAAGGTGAATAGTTAATGCGCAATTACTTTAAAGTGCTTTATTACCTTCAAAGTATGATGAAACGGGCTCATTTAAATCGTGACAAGCTAGCAGAGCACCAAAACAAAAATCTCCGAAAGGTTGTAAAAAACGCATACGATCACGTTCCTTATTATCATCAAAAACTTAAGAGTATGGGAATAAAACCAAGTGACATAAGAACTGTGAAGGACTTAACAAAGTTACCCATAATAAGGAAAGACGAAATCAGAAGAAACCTCAGCCGAATGATATCAAACAGATTTGACATGAACAGTCTTCGCGTTCTATCAACAAGTGGTTCAACAGGGCTGCCATTGCGTATATTCATAGACAAAAATGAAGACGATTATCGAAAAGCGAAACACTTAACAGCAAACATATTTTGTGGGCAAAGACCTAGAGATCGCTATGTCACAATATCATCACCCTCACATTTTGGAGAAGTCCCTCGGCTTCTAAGGATTTTAGGTATCTATGACAGAATATTTGTATCTGTATTCGATGATATCGAAACACAGATTGCGAAGATCGAAAAAGCAAAACCAGACGTGTTGGCTGGATACTCAAGTTCTCTCTTACTGTTGGCAAAAGAGATTCAAAAAAAAGGTGTCAAAACAATTAAGCCACGATTTATTCTTGGAGGAGCAGAACTTATAGATCACCTCTCTCGTCAATTTGTTGAGGAAGTTTTCGAGGTTCCTTTTTATGATCAATATGCGATTGTGGAACTTGATCGCATCGCTTGGCAATGCACCGCGAGATTACAGTACCATATAGATGCTGACTCAATTGTTGTCCAATTCCTTGATGAAAGTGGAGAAGAGGTTTCAGCAGGAGAAAGAGGCGAAATAGTCTGCACTAGCCTATTTAATTACGCAATGCCCTTCATCAGATATGCAGTTGGAGACATGGGTATAGCATCAGATGATGAATGCCCGTGCGGCATAAAACTTCCGCTGATGAAAGTGATAGAAGGTCGAAAAGACTCGTTGCTAGTTCTTCCAGATGGTCGCCTACTGTCACCACGAACATTTACAATTGCCATGAACATGTTTGAATTGACAAAGGACATAGCGCAATTTCGGGTTATACAAAGAACAACGGATCACTTTGAGATCCATATAAAAAAGAAAAGTAAAAATGTAGACGAAAAGATCATGGAAAAAAAATTGGCAGCCCACCTCCAAGAAGTTTTCAACATAAAAAAAAGCAATTTAGCATTCGAAATAATTTTTGACACCGACATCCCAATAGATAGAACAGGCAAGTTCCGCGCCGTGGTTTCTGAGCTTCAGAAAAGCCTTTAATCTCCTTGAAGACAAAGTTTCCGAGTCGATAATTTTCTTAGTAGCTCATAATAATGTAGAAAATGATATAAAGTCACTGAATTGATATTTGCGCTGATCATGACTTATATGAGGAGATAGAATGCTTGATGCGAGAATTTCAAAAATTGGTCGAATGATCCTTTTTTTACTAACCATAATATTACTGATTCATACCGTAGCATCCACATCAGTATATTTAATCTCTCCGACGGAATTAGGGCTTGTCAGTAGGCTACCTTTAACATTCTGGATTGGCTTACTTTTTTTAGGCGGTATTTGGTATTTCTGTTTCAAAGGATCTTTAAAATACCAGATTTCAGCCCTAATATTAACGATATGCTACCTATTTGTCGCCCCAACCCTTATTAAAACACCTGTATGGATCAGTGAATCTTTCTATCCATTTGGAGAAAGCCTATTAATCAACTCTCATGGACACATGGTCGTTCGTGATTATGCTCCGCTTTTAAGCTATCAAGACTGGCCTATTTTTCTGTATTTTGCAAGCTGCATCAAACTCGTAACAGGCTTGCCAGACTCATTGATACTAAGATTTTTTCCTTTATTTACAATCTCGATGTACGGCATATTGACTTTTCTAATATTAGGATCAAAACTGAAATCCTCGTTCGCAGCTTTAGGCGCTACTTTGTTCCTAAGCAGCTTTTTTCTGCGTCAGCAATATTTTGGACCACAGAGCATAGCTTACATTTTTTTTCTTTTAATCGTCTTTATAATATCTCAGCTTTTTCTTAACTGCAAGACAAAAAAGAGAACGTTAGTAATGCTTTATCTTTTTCTATTCGTAATAGTCACAATGACTCATGCGCTGACTTCATATATGGTGCTAGTGGCCATCATTGCCGTGTATTCTGGACAGAAACTAGTAAATAGGAGGCTTCCATCAAACGCGGCTAAGCTAGCAATGTTCTCAGCGTTATTCCTATTAGCCTACAGTATGTTCCATGCTCCTGGCTTTTTCGACCTAAGCGTTGAAAGAACATCTGAGTTCATGGCGGAGATCTGGGAATCTGGTGTAAGGAGGGAACTCTCGCGCGTCTCTGGCTCTCCCGCACAAGCAATGAGCTATTTTACTTCTTGGGGCATAGTTCTTTTAACTGGATTTATCGCTTCATTGCAAGCATTATATGTGCTGTATCATGTTCGTTCGCGAAAGCAAACAAACAAAGACTTTTCTGTCTTTACGGTAATCTGGCTAGTTTTGGTCATCTTGTTTGCGTTAACATCTGTATATGGATCGCATGAAGCGTATCAGCGTGCTTTCATGTTCGGGCTGATTCCGCTAACATATTTATGCATCAGTCTTCTTTCTAAAAAACCAAAGATACTGCTCCTTGTTATTTGCGGTCTGCTTTTTCTTAATATTCCAGCTCAATATGGATCAGACACTTATAGATTAGCAACTGATGGGGTTCTTACAGGAACTAGATTTTTTGTAACCCAGACTCCTCAAAATGTAAGCTGTCTTTACAGCTTTTATCCACATATAAGATACTTTGATCCGCTGAAATATGTTAGGTTCGTAACTATACCTGGAACCCTGCCGTTTACATCAATTCCCGAGGCAACAACTGTACAGAAGGCGGTGTCTAAGGCTGAGTACATAATCCGTTCTGATCTACAGCACAATTATTACATATATTTTCTTAGAGAAGACCCCTTTGAAAAGGTGGACTTTGATCGGTTGAACAGAATTTATGATAGTCAGAGTTTTCGTGTGTTTAAGAACGCAGACGCGGCTTTGCTGCCATAGTAGCGTGCTATTCGAACACTATGTCGGATACGTCAAATGGGTTGCTTCTGCTTTTTGCGTATTCGTACAGGAATACTCCGTCGTAGCCTTCT
>JAGTQT010000035.1:3256-13174 GCA_018396615.1 Candidatus Bathyarchaeota archaeon | reverse complement strand
AACATTAATGCCTAAAAAAATAGAAGTGGAGTTCATCGAAAACTTTTTAGTGGTGTGGGATTCAACTAAGGGCTCAGAACTTTACAAAATGGGTTTCTACGGAAAACCTTTAGGAATTTCTAAACCAAAAATTCCAGAGTTCAATGTTCCGCTTGTTTTAGATTTGATGGAAGGCTTGTATCTTGCAACGAAGGGAATTATAACCATCTATGAAGGCATTGACAAGAAGAAAGTTAGTCTAGTTAAGTTACGTCAAAGAGCTAGGCAATTATATGAAGATTTTGACGAGAAATACGCTGTTTATCGAGATTTGCGAGATGATGGATTAATTGTCACGCCAGGGATAAAGTTTGGGTGCGACTTTGCTGTTTACAAGTATGGACCGGGTGTTGAACATGCGCCGTATATGGTGTCTGTTAAAAGTGCTAACTCTGAAATTACCGCCACTGACATTGTTAAAGCTGGAAGACTAGCGACAACCGTCAGAAAAAGATTCATTATTGCAGTGCCAAACTTAGAGAAGGAAAAAATAAGATATTTGATATTCAAGTGGTTCAAAGCATAAATAAGCATAGAAAATTAGTCGTTGCCTCTTCTCCTTATTAAACAGATTTTAGACATGATATTTTGGTAGAATGGAATGAATTTGCTTATGGGTGCTTTTCTGAAATAACTGTCATTAATTCTTCTTCAAGTGTTGGTTTCTGCGGATTTTCAATTATTTTTCCGATTTCCTTCCCTTCTTTTGAGAACAATATTATGAGTGGAATCTTACTCACTCTGAATGTTTCTACTTCGGGCGGCGATGGCGGGATTCTCCATTTTCTAATATGACTTAATGGGTCTTTCATTAATCCGCCGAAGACTCTAACTTCTAATCCAATTGCTTCCGATATTAACGCTAGAACTGGGATGTTGGCAGCGCAGTCTTTACACCATTCCGCTGAAAAAGCAACCACCACAAATTTGTCTGCAAATTTTTTAAGCTGGTTTATCACTTCTTGATTCAACTTGTAGGTTTGTTTTCTGGCGAAGAATTTTTCGCGGAACGGTTCTCCTAAACTATCTAAATATTCGCTTACTGAAACGGTTCTCTTTCTAATTTCAGCTAATTCCACGTCCATTTTTAACCTGGCATTAATGTTTGATTGTTGAATTCTCCTCTTACATATTGGTGAGGGTAGATTTTTGTTGCTGTCAGCTTGCATCCTTCTGCTATTGTCACGTCATCCGCAACAACTGATACTCCATCTATCTTTGTCTGTTTCCTTGGGCTTGACAAAACCGTCACATGTCTTCCTACAATACTGTCTTTTATCTCTGCTTTTTCATCGATTATGGCCCTATCAAGAATTGCCGAATTCTCTATTACTGCATTCTTTCCTATCTTTGTATAATTGTCAATACACGAGTTAACCAGTCGCACGCCATCGTTTATTTCGCAGTGCCGCCCAATCAGAACAGCGCCCTCAATTTCTATCCTTCCCTGTTTAATCTTTCTTATAATTTCCTGTCTTCTCTTCTGCGATTCGGAGCTTTCTCCTTGAACCCACACTCTGTTTTCTTCGCTTATTCTTCCTCCAAAATCCTTTAATGACGAGAAGCGTCCATTAAGCATGTCTTGCATTGCTTCCAAATAGCGTTTTGGACTGCCAACATCATACCAGCTTCCCTTCAAAGTGTACCCGTACACTGGTCTTCCAGTTTTTATAAGGTATGGAATAAAGTCAAAACCAAAATCTAAGCGATTTTTTTCTTTAATTATTTGCTTTACTCCTTTTTCTTTGAAGATTTTCTTTATTTCTGGAGAGACCATGTATAAGCCTGTGTTGGCAAGGTTCGATGGGGCTTCTTTGGGTGTTGGTTTTTCAACGAATCTTGAGATTTTCATGTCTTTGTTTATGTCCGCTATTCCGTAGCCTTCAACGTCAGCAACTTCCCGCAATGCTATCGTCATTGTTGCTCCTTTTTTCCGATGAAATTCCACAAGCTCTTTCACATTTACGTCGAAGATGTTGTCGCCTTGCACCGCGAAAACTGGGTCTCTAACGTTGTAATATTCCATGTTTATTCTCGCTGAATCTGCGCTTCCTAAGTCGTCAACGTTGGGTTGATATTTTATGTGAACACGTGGACTGATGCCATACCTTGTGGAGAATCCATAGCCCGATTCGAAATAGTCATGTAAATCTCTATAATTAGTGTAGCCCTTCACTCCGAAAATGAAGTTTCGGATGCCTTGACGTGCAAGAGATAGAAGCGAAAATTCTATTAACGGTCTGTTCAAGAGGCGGATGCACGCCTTGCTGGTTTCCGCTGTAAGCGGTAATAGGCGTTTGGCTTTGCCGCCTACTGGAATTATTACTCTTAGTCTTTCTGGTGCGTAGTTGTCACGCAAAAGTTGTCACCAACTTCGAAAATGTTTATTTTACGTTTAACGTATTAAACTTTCGAATCTTATCGTGAGTTTTATAACTTTAATGAAGGCTTATGGTTTAGTGCAAGGCTTGAGAAAATGCAGAAATTCGTTGGTTACGTGCGTTTGGTGCGCCCGATTAACTGTTTAATGATGGGTTTCGCGGTAATAGTCGGCGCGGCACTTGCAAGCCCAAGTGAGTTAGGCATTTTTTGGCAGAATTTAGTATATGGCTTTCTAACTGGTTTCTTTTTAACTGGCGCTTCCATGGCGATAAATGACTATTACGACCGGGAAATAGACGCCATAAATGAGCCTAATCGTCCGATTCCTAGTGGGGTAATTAAGCCAAAAAATGCCTTAGCTTTTGCCTTTATCCTTACTGCCGTAGGTTTTGTGTCTGCATATTTAACAAGCATTCTCTGTCTATTTACAGCCTTAATCGCATGGATAGTTCTCGTTGTTTATATCACTGTTGGAAAACGCAGCGGATTACCCGGGAATCTTCTCGTAAGCACATGTGTGGCAATACCTTTTATCTATGGCAGCGTTGCAATCGTTAATGAAGTCAAAACAAACGTCTTAATCTTCGTCTCTATGGTTTTTCTTTCTAACACAGGCAGAGAAATAACCAAGGGAATCGTGGACATTGAAGGAGACAAAGCGCGGAATGTGAAAACTTTGGCTGTGCGTTTTGGAGAAAGAGCCGCGGCTGTTGTGGCTTCGGTATTTTATCTTTCTGCGGTTTTACTTAGTCCTGTTCCGTGGCTTTTAAACATCGTTTCTTTATGGTTTATTCCATTTGTTGCAGTAACTGATTTTGGGCTTGTTGCTTCTTCAATTCTGCTTCCAAGGGATTATTCGAGAGAAAACGCCAGAAAAATCAAGAACATTGTTCTGTTATGGTTTGTTTTTGGATTAGTAGCTTTCCTTGTCGGTGTTCTTGCATGGTGAGTTGATGTTTGGTGAAGAAATCAGTCTATATTATGTTGCCATCCTTAGTATTGTTCTAAAAATTGGACTTATAAGTGTCATATTCTAGAACTATATTTTGAGAAGCGTGTTGCTTGTTGAATGAGGCCGAAGAGGCAAAGTTTGAGTACGCGCTTAGGGGAAAGGCTTGGAAAGTATACTGGCTTCTTTTGAAAAGCGGTCATCCCCTCAGTGTTCGAGAAGTTCAGAAAGCCTTGCATTTCAGCAGTCCCAGCGTGGCGCAGCATCATCTTGAGCAACTTCGAGAATTGGGATTGGTTGAGAAGCAGAATGTTGGCGGCCACTATTTCTTAGTTAACGAAGTCAAAATCGGCGTGCTTAGGCACTTTGTCAAGCTGGGAAGATTATTGTTTCCGCGCTACTTCTTTTATGCCGTATTTTCCACTGTTTTTTATGCTCTTTTCCTTTTATTCCTCGTTCAAGGAATTACAAGAGAAAACTTGTTCATAATAACTTTCGGAGCCATTGTCTCCATTATCTTCTGGTATGAAGCATTTCGAGTATGGTCTTTACGACCGTACTAACTTTTGGAACATCGCGTTCCAAAGTATAGCATGAAATATCGCTGAAATTTTAATGAGTAGGTAGGTGATTAATCAGTGGAAAGCAAAATTAAGAAACAAGCACTCATCTATGGACTCGCTGCTATTCTGCTCGCCTCTATGTTAACAACAGTAATTCTTAACATCATTACCCCGTTTAAGTATACTCCCGGCGCTCCACCAGTCTCAGCACCACCGTCTCCTTTGCTCTCATCATTTCAATCCGAGGAAGAGCTGAAGAACTTCTTAAGAATGAATTCTAGAAATCAAGCACCTTTCTGGATTTATGGACCTGCAGATGCCAGGTTCACTAACTCGCTTGGCATACTATCCGAAAGCGGAATAGTGAAAAGTGCTGCTCCTTCGCATTCAACCACAAACATTCAAGTTGCTGGAGTAGATGAAGCAGACGTTGTAAAAGTTGACGATAGGGGTTATATGTACACTTTGTCTGGTAATGCGGTTTATATCCTGAGAGCTTATCCTCCCACGCAGGCTAAAATAGTTTCAAAAATAACCTTTGAGAATCTATATCCTATTGGAATCTTTGTCAACGGCGACAAGTTAGCGATTTTAGGGTCAGAATATCACTTTCCACTAGTTTACGATAAATATTACGTTGTTGACATCAAGACTTTCGTGAAAGTATACGATGTCAAAAATTCTGACAATCCAATACTTTTGCGCGACCTTGTCATTTCAGGTAGCTACTTCAACTCCAGAATGATTGGTGACTATGTCTACTTCATTGTCAGTGAAGCAGCTTATTTGATTAATGAAACGCTTTTCCTTCCTGAAATTAGCTCTGACGGTAAAATCATACGGATTGCTCCCACTGAAATCCGATACTTCAATGGAACTGACGACTACTATCAGTATACAACATTCTTTGCTATGAACATGCAAAACATAACGGAATCACCAGTTTACTTGACACTAATGCTTGGCGGCACATGCAACATGTACGTCTCACTTAACAATATTTATGTGACATATAGAAGCTGGGACTGGAATGGCAATACCACTATCTACCGAATACGTGTTCAAGGTAGTAATATGACATGCGAAGCCAGAGGAACAGTGCCAGGGCATGAACGCAATCAATTTTCAATGGACGAATACAGCGACTATTTCAGAATCGAAACAACGTCGTGGACACAGAACTGGACAACGCAAACAAACCTCTACGTGCTAGACATGAATCTAAGCGTAGTTGGAAAACTGGAAGGGCTTGCACTTGGTGAAAACTTCCATTCCGCCAGATTCATGGGCAATAGAGCTTATTTTGTAACTTTCAAAAAAACTGACCCATTGTTCGTGATAGACTTAAGCCAACCAACCAATCCATCAGTTCTAGGAGAACTGCACATTCCAGGATACTCAGATTATCTGCATCCTTATGATGAAACGCATCTAATAGGTATAGGCAAACATACGGTCGAAGCAGACGAAGGAGACTTTGCATGGTATCAAGGAGTAAAAATATCCCTCTTTGACGTCACCGACGTAAACAATCCAAAACAAATAGCAAACTACACGATTGGTGATAGGGGATCAGATTCACTGGTTCTGAGTGATCATAAAGCGTTTCTTTTTGATAAGTCAAGAAATCTTCTAGCTATACCCGTTTTAGTTGCAGAAATAGATGAAAGCGAATATCCTGACGGTGTACCTCCTTGGGCATTAGGAGAACCAGTGTGGCAAGGTGCTTATGTGTTTAGTGTGTCTCTTGAAGGTTTTGTGCTCAGAGGAAATATTACTCACTTATCTGTAGGGATGGATGTATGGACCCCTAGTTACTGGGTGAAGCGAATATTTTACATTGAGGAAGTACTCTACACGGTGTCTGACAAGAAAGTTAAAATGAACAGCTTGGACGACTTGCATTTCATAAACGAAATTGAACTTCCTTAACCTTCTTATTTTTTCTCTGGTTCTATGTGAACAGTGACTATTGTTTCCGCGAATTTTTCCTTTAATTTTTCTTCAATGTAAGAGGCAAGTTCATGTGCATCTTTTATTGATGGTTTGCCGCTGAAGCTGCAGTCTATGTTTATGTAACGTCTTTTTTCAGCCACGTAAGTCACTATTTTTTTAATTTCAAAAGTTTGCTTGTACTTTTCCATGGCGTGATAAATAATTTCTTTTATTTCATTCTCATCTACTGCTGAGCCTTTTCGCAGTTCGGCGTCAAATGGTTCTATGTGAACGGTTATGTTTTTAACATCCCTTATTCCTTTACTGACTTTTTGTTCAATTTTATCCGCTATTTCATGGGATTTTTCAATGGACATTGCTGGGTCTACTTGTGCATGCAATGTTATGTACAGTCTTCCTCCAGTGCATGTTACATTTATTTCATGAGCTTCCTTTACGCCTTCGACTTCAGTTGCCAATTTCTCCACAAGCTTTTCAGTTCGTCCTTCTGCTTCTAATGGTTCAATGTGGATGGTGACGTCGGCGTTTCCCAGAGAGCTTTTGATATCTGTTTCTATCCTTGAGGCTAATGCGTGCGCTTCTTCTAGACTCATGTAATCTGGCACTTGCACCGTAGCTTCTAAAAAGGTTTTCTCGCCTGCCCTTCTGACTCGCAAGTTCTCGCATCTACAGACACCTTTTACGCTGAGTATTTCCTTCCTAACTTTTGTTGCAACATCCCTTGATATGGCATCGCTTAACTCCATTCCGCTGCTCCAGACTAATCTAACGCTTAAGTAACCTATTATAGCACTAAGAACTATGGAAGCTAGTGTGTCGCCGAGGAAGATTCCAACCGTTGCTAGTCCAAATCCAAGAAACGCGATTAGTGTTGAACCTAAATCCGCTAGAGCATGGTATAGTCCTGCTTTAACCGTTACGCTTTCATGTTCTGTCTTATGCAATATTGTAACTCTTAAGATGTCTATGCAGAAAGTGTAGGCGATGGCTATGAAACCCGCAAACTCCCATTCAGAAGCCAAATATGGCTTGTTTTCCAGAAGTTTTAAAACAGCCTTAAACATCAAGAAAACTGCTGTAACAGAGAGAATTATTCCACCAATTAATCCGCCAATCGGCTCAATTTTTTCGTGTCCATACATGTGTTCCTCGTCTGGCGGTTTAAGCGAGGCTCTTGTTGCAATTACAAGCACAAACATGGATATGGCATCTAACAACGCGTGAGCGCCATCACTTAGGATTGCTAAGCTTCCAACAATAACGCCCAAGATAACTTCAACAAGAACTACACTCATTATTGCGACTGTCGAAATCTTCAGAGTTGACAACTTTTGACTGTGCTTTTCCATACTATGCATTCTTCTTCACGTAGTATTGCCAAATGTTAGAGATTTAAGAATTGTGTGGCGGCAATTTATTATTCACCTTACTTTTAACGAGAAAGTTATCATTGAAAACGAAACGTTTAAAATTAAAGATGCAATTAGGGTTGTAAGGTGCTAAATTTGCACGGTGAACGTTTTAACTTCACCTGAAAAAGCTGAATCTTCTTTTGGATTTATAAGCATCTACCCCGTAAATTTTGAAGAAGGTGCTTGCACATGAGCGTTAGCGATATATTAGACGGAAAACTAACCGAAAAAGAAGTTGAGATGAAGGGTTGGCTAGTTACAAAACGTTCCGGCGGTGGAGTCCAGTTTTTGATGGTGCGAGACGGAACTGGAACGATACAAGCCACAGTTCACAAGGACGAAGTCTCTAAAAAAGTTTTCAGCGACGCTGACAAACTAACACAAGAATCATCCATCAAAATTAAAGGCTTAGTTAAAGAGGACAAAAGAGCACCAGGCGGCTACGAAATAAGAATTAAGGATTTACAAATTATCCATTTGGCAGAACCAGAATATCCATTAGGCAAGAAGGAACATGGCATCGATTTTTTGCTCGGCTTTCGACAATTATGGGTGCGGAGTCCGAGGCAAGTTGCCATATTGAAAGTGAGAGCCGAAATCGTGAAAGCATGCAGAGATTTCTTGGACGAAAGAGGTTTCACCTTAACGGATTCTCCAATTCTAACTCCAGCCGCCGTAGAGGGTGTTGCAACTCTTTTTGAAGTTCCATATTTCGGCGACAAAGCATTCCTAACACAAAGCGGACAGCTTTATGTTGAGGCTACAATCGCCGCGTTTGGCAAAGTTTACTGTTTCGGACCAACCTTCCGAGCTGAAAAATCAAAAACTCCACGGCATTTAACAGAGTTCTGGATGCTTGAACCTGAAATGGCATTCTACACTTTCGAGGACAACTTGAAGCTTCAAGAAGAATTAGTCACATATATAGTGAAAACAGTCTTAGAAAAAAGAAAGCGAGAACTTGAAACATTAAAAAGAGACTTAAAGCCTCTGGAAAAAGTTGAGCCTCCCTTCGAAAGAATCAGCTACACGGAAGCAATAGAGATGCTGCAGAAAGCCAAATATCCAATACAATGGGGAGAAGACTTGGGAGCACCTCATGAAAGATTCATTTCATTGAAATTTGAAAAACCCGTGTTCGTTCACAGATACCCGGCAAAAGTCAAGGCTTTCTACATGCAACCTGACCCGAAAAATCCTGAAGTTGCACTCTGCGCTGACTTAATGGCTCCGGAAGGCTACGGCGAAATAATTGGAGGAAGCGAAAGAATTCACGATTTGAAACTGCTAGAGCAGCGAATAGAAGAGTTCGGTTTGCCAAAGAAGGCGTACGAGTGGTACTTAGATTTGAGAAGGTATGGTTCAGTGCCGCACTCGGGGTTTGGATTGGGACTTGAAAGAACTGTGATGTGGATATGTAAACTAAAGCACATACGGGAAACAATTCCTTTCCCTAGGACAATCACTAGAATTTATCCCTAAAACTGTAAAATGAAATGTTGAGAGAAGCAGTCTAGTTTCTTCTGGTATAGGTCATTTAGGAATACTTTAAAGGATATGTATCGTATATACTAACATGTGAAGGGCAGTTCTGTAAAGAATGGAGGGCGTGAGGGTGGGCACTGAAAACCTCGACAAAATCTTCAATCCTAAACGAATTGCAGTTATAGGCGCAAGCGACAAAGAAGGATCAGTTGGCGCTAGGCTCATACGAAATTTGGTCGGTGTAGGCTACACTGGAGTAGTTTACCCCGTTAATCCTTTCAGACCCACAGTTCAAGGCATTACTGCTTACCCAAGCGTCACCAAAATCCCGTGGCAAATAGATCTCGCAATAATAGCAACTCCAGCGCATACAGTTCCGCAAATCGTGGAAGAATGTGGAAAAGCCGGCGTAGCGGGAGCAATCATTATTTCAGCTGGTTTTAGAGAAACAGGAAAAGAAGGAGAAGTACTCGAGAATCAAATTCTTGAACTCAAAAATAAATACAGCATGCGAATCATCGGGCCCAACAGCCTTGGAATAATGCGACCAAAAATCAAACTAAACGCCACGTTTGCAAATAAAACAGCCATGCCTGGAAGAATAGCGTTCATTTCTCAAAGTGCAGCATTATGTGCTTCGGTGCTAGATTGGGCTGCTGAGGCAAACATTGGTTTTAGTGCTGTAGTCTCAACGGGATCAATGATTGACGTGGATCTTGGAGATCTGATTGATTATTTCGGAAATGATGTTCAAACACGAAGCATCATACTCTACATTGAGTGTGTCACAGACGCGCGGAAATTTATGAGTGCTTCTAGAGGATTCGCTAGAGCCAAACCTATCGTGGTAGTAAAAGCGGGACGATTTCCTGAGAGCGCAGAAGCAACAGTTTCTCATATCGGCGCCCTCTGCGGAGAAGATGTAATTTACGACGCGGCTTTTAGACGCGCTGGAATTGTTCGTGTTGAAGCGATAAATGATCTGTTTAGCTGTGCTGAAGCTTTGGCGATGCAATCAAATCCAAAAGGACCAAATCTTACAATAATCACTAACGCTGGTGGACCAAGCATAATCGCCACTGATTGTCTCATTGCACGAGGCGGGCGTCTTTCGAAATTAAGCAATGAAACT
>JAGTQT010000035.1:0-3171 GCA_018396615.1 Candidatus Bathyarchaeota archaeon | reverse complement strand
CGAGATAACGTAACCAAATATGTTTTAAAGATCCTAACAGTGATGGTTTCCTAATTGTGTATACTCCTCAAGGGGCGGCTAATCCTCTTGCAACTGCAAAGATGATAATTGAGCTTTCAAAACAAACCACAAAGCCAGTTCTTACGTCGTTTATAGGTGAAGGTGATTGCCGAAGGGCTAGGCAACTGCTGCAAAAGAACAATATTCCAGCGTTTAGTACACCGGAGCAAGCTGTGTCTACATTCATGTACATGTATAGTTATACTCAAAACTTGGAGCTCCTCTACCAAACTCCAGAAGAGCTTCCCATCGAGTTAACTGTTCCCGCTTTTCTCAAAGAGATTTTGCGAAGAGCTTTTAGCGAAGGACGAAAAGTTCTGACTCAACCAGAGTCTCTGCAGTTCCTCGATGCATATCAGATTCCCACAATAAAAACTATGACTGCAAGGACTCCGGATGAAGCTGAAGTTGTGGCTTCCGCATTAGGGTATCCAGTTGTCATGAAAGCTCTTTCGCCACAGATAACCCACAAATCCAAAGCTGAAAGCGTCATACTCAATGTTTGGTCACCAGCTGAAGTCAAAATGTTTTTTGGCGAATTAGCGCAAAAAGTTAAAAGCTATAGTCCTGAAGCCGAATTTCAAGGTGTTGTAATCCAGCCCATGGTTCGGAAACGTGGATACGAACTGCTTATTGGCTCCAAGAAAGATCCTCAGTTTGGTTCTGTAATAGTTTTTGGAATGGGTGGTGTAGCGACAGAGTTATTGCAGGATATAAGCATAGGGCTTCCGCCATTAAACCAAGTTCTTGCAAGGCGACTTATGGAAAAGACTAAAATTTACCAGCTTTCAGAGTCGAGCGGCTTTCGTCCCAATTTTAAACTTCTTGAGGAGATTTTAGTGAAGTTTTCACAGCTTGTGATGGATTTTCCAGAAATAAAGGAGATTGATGTGAATCCTTTACTTGTCGATGAGAATAGCGCTGTGGCTGTTGATGCCAGAATAGTTATAGAAACTGAAAAAATGCTGCATGAAATCCAGCCTCACGAACATCTTGTGATAGCCCCCTACCCTAAAAAGTACGTTACTCAGTGGACATTAAAAAATGGAACCTCCGTGGTTCTTCGTCCAATAAAGCCTGAAGATGAGACTCTATTAAATGAACTTTATTGCTCTCTGTCTGAAGAAACGATGCGTCTCCGATTTTTCCAAGTTTTTAAGGAGGTCCCTCATAAAACCCTAACGCGCTATTGCAATATAGATTATGACCGTGAGATTGCCATTGTTGCGGAGATGCAGAAAGACAAAAGAAGCATAATTGGCGTTGCTTTGCTCACTTTGGAGCCTGGTGGAAAACGTGGAGAGTTTGCTGTTGTAGTAGGAGACCAATGGCAAGGACTTGGGCTTGGTTCCAAACTGCTCGATTACATCATTGAAATTGGCAGAGATATGCAGTTAAAAACGATATTTGGTTACGTTATCTCGGATAACTCTAAAATGATTAACATGTGCACCAAAAAGGGGTTTAGGATACAGCCGTTTGACAGCGAACTTTCTATTGCGACATTAGAAATAGCTTAGCACTTCTATTGTGGATTTTGAGAAGTAGAATTAAGAAAAATCTTGGAGTTGAGGTTTAGTTCTCGTTGTTATGTAATTTCTCTTTTATTTGCGTTCGAGGGCTGATTTTACTGATTCATAGGCTTTCTTTGCTTCTTCCACAGCTACGCCATCTTCTAGCGTGCTGACATCTCCGAGAGTTGCTCCTGCAATTATCGCTTTTAATAGACGTCTCATGATTTTGCCACTTCTTGTTTTTGGAACGGAGTCAACAAAGGCTATTGTAGTGTCTGATGCTACGAGTGGACCAATAGTGCTTCTTAAATGCATTTTTAGTTCATTAGCAAGTTCTTGGCTTGGAGAATATCCTTGCTTGAGCACTGTGAAAATAAACGGTGTTTGCCCTTTTACTGGATCCTCTTTGCCGACGCATGCTGATTCTGCTACGGCTGGATGTTTAATCATTGCCGATTCGATTTCTGCTGTTCCAATTCTGTGACCTGCAACTTTGAGGACGTCATCAGCTCTTCCCAACACCCATATGTATCCATCTTGGTCTTTGATAGCGAAGTCTCCAGTGTAGAAGTACATTTTACCTTTGAATCTTGACCAATAAACGTCTATGTATCTCTGGGGGCTTTTGTAAAGTGTCATGAGCATTCCTGGCCATGGTGAAGTTATGGCTAAGTATCCTCTCACTCCGGGTTTGCATGGATTTCCGTCGTCATCAAGAACTTCCATCGTAACTCCTGGTATGGGATAGCCATTTGTCCCCGGTTTGAGTGGGAATATTTTTCCTAATCCGGGGAAGTGTCCTGTGAGCATTTGCCCTGTTTCTGTCATCCACCATGTGCTTGATGCGACTATGTCTTCTCTGCCGATGTTTTTGTAGTACCATTTGAATGCTTCTGGGTTGATGGGTTCGCCAACGGAGTGGCAGATTCTTACTGTTGATAAATCGTATTTTTTGACAAGTTCTTCTGGGAATTTCATTAGCATTCTGATTGCTGTTGGCGTGGTGTAGAAGATTGTTACGCCGTATCGCTGGATTATGTTCCACCATCTGTCTGGTCCTGGACAGTCTGGTGCTCCTTCATACATTATTGATGTCAAACCCGCCATGAGTGGTCCATAAACAATGTATGAATGGCCGGTAACCCATCCGATGTCCGCCGTGCACCAGTAAATGTCATCTTCGCGCACATCGAATATGAGCTTCATTGTTGTGTACAGAGCGACTGCATAGCCACCTATAGAATGTTGCGCTCCTTTTGGAGCGGCAGTCGTGCCTGACGTGTAGAGTATATACGAGAAATCTTCTGAGCCGCATTTTTCAACTGGGATGTTGACATTTTGCGGTACATCCTTTATGAATTCGTGGTGCCAAACGTCAACATCGTTATTCCATGGGATGTCTTGTCCTGTTCTTTTGACCACGATGACTTTTTCGATTTTGCATCCGTTTTGTGCGCATATTTTTACGGCTTCGTCGACGATGGGTTTCAAACTTATTATTCGTCCTCTTCTATAGAACCCGTCTGCCGTAACTATGATTCTGGCGCCACCGTCTATTGCTCTAGTGGCTAGTGCGTCTGCGCTGAATCCACTATAA
>JAGTQT010000005.1 GCA_018396615.1 Candidatus Bathyarchaeota archaeon | reverse complement strand
AGCCTCCAGCTCCAAGTACGGTTAGCACGCTCCTACACAAGAAGAAACAAAATAGCGAAATTCGAAGGCGGCTGGCACGGTGGCTATGACGCCTTGCATATAGGCGTTAAACCTCCTTTTGACGTGCCTGAATCAGCAGGATTGACCGCAGGCGCGCTTCAAGACACGATTGTTTTACCATTCAATGATTTAGAAGGCGTGAAAAAGAAGCTTGCAGGAGAAGACGTAGCGTCAATAACTGTAGAGCCCGTACTTGGAGCTGGAGGCTGTATTCCAGCGGAAAAGGAGTTTTTGAAAGGACTTCGGGAGCTTTGCAATAAAAGGGATATTCTGCTAATTTTCGATGAAGTGATAACAGGTTTTAGAATGGCTCCTGGAGGGGCACAAGAATACTATGGAGTGCTTCCAGACCTTGCGGTGTTCGGCAAAATCCTAGGCGGAGGCTTTCCTATAGGCGCTTTTTGCGGAAGCAGAGAAGTCATGGCAAGAATAAACACTCGCCTTTACGAGAGACCAGAGCACTCTTTTCACGGAGGAACCTTTGCTGCGAACCCTATATCGATGACTGCAGGTTTGGCAACCCTTAAGCAGCTAGAGGATGGCAGACTTTTATCAGAACTAAACAAGCAGGGCGAAGTTGCTAGAAAAAAACTAAAAGAATGCTTTGAGGACGGCAAAATTGACGTGCAAGTCACCGGTGACAGCTCACTTTTCAACATACACTTTACACGTAGAAAAATAAGAAACGCAAATGATTCTGTCAAGACTGATAAGAACATGCTTTTTGACTACAATCTCAACTTGATTGTCAATGGAGTTTTCTTTTTGCCAGGACACAACGGCGCACTAAGCACTGCTCACTCTAAGGAGGATATGGAAAAACTTTACCATGAGACAGAAGCCTATGTGACGCGTTTAAAAGAGGGATAGTAAAGCCTAGTTCAGAGGCTGACTGCTTACTAGACGCTTAAGCAAAGACTCTGCTTTTTTAAAGTCTTGAGGCGTATTAACATTGAGAAATGTGTAAAGCGGCGGATCCAGCTGCTGGATGACCAGTGTAGAAATGTAACGCACTCCTTTAAGGTTGCTTATCATGGATCTAACGTCAGTGTGACCTGATAGCAGAGCTTCTTTTGCGGCGACGCAGGCGTTGCTTGTTCGGTAAACTGCTTGCAGTGGCTCTAGGTTACCGTTTGGCCATCTTGGGATAGCCGCGCTTTTTCCAACGCATAGCTCAAAAAGGATTTTGATAACCTCTTCTGAGATGAATGGTGCGTCGCAAGGAAGTAGGAGTGAATATTCTCCTGTTGACTTTTCGAAGCCTGCTAGGGCACCTGCCAAAGGCATTTGTACGCGATTTCTGAGAACAACAAGCTGAACGTCAGAGCCAAGGATTTTTGTATAGCTTTCCATTTGTGCCGCAGAGTTTATCACTACTATTCTCTCATCAACAGAAGGGCAAACTCTATCTAGAATGTGCATTATCAAGGGCTTGCTTCCAAGAGGCATGAGTCCTTTGTCTTGTCCAAGCCTGTGGGAAGTTCCTCCTGCTAAAATTATTGCTGTTTTCTTCAAGGATGTTATGTCTCTTTAGATTGGGTTATGTTGTTCTCAGAGGAGGATGCGGATGTATAAGCTTTTTGTGTGAAATATTACGGCTTCGGAATACGGTATATTATGCAAGAGAGCCTTTTTTTCTCTCATGTGGAAGGTTGAAGGCTCATGAACGCTGAAATTAGAGAGTTAAGCCGCATGATATGTAATCGCTGCGATCAAAAAGAGTATGAAAAGTGCAAGACATGTAGATTTCATCAGCTGGTAAACATAATTGCTGAGAAATAGTCGCTATGCTATGTTCTTCTCTATCTCGGCTGCCAGCGCATTAAGCATTCTGGTGAATGGATGATCAGGCTTGTCCTGAGCGAATATTGTGCTTCCCTCGGCTTTCAAAATATCACAGTAGCATGGCACAACGCCGAGAAGGGGAACTTGATAGAAATCTTTAACCGTGGCTTGCAGATCACTTTTATGCCTTGTAGGGTTCTCTAAGACCTTGTTTAGGACTAGATAAGTCTTTTTTTCGAACAAGTCGTAGAGTTCGCGTAGCATCCGCTGTGTTCCCTCCATGTCTGATCTGTCAAAGGTTGTCGCTACAACCACAAGGTCGGCTGCAACAATGGCGTTTATTGAGGAGTACTGTAGCCCAGGGCTTGTGTCGAAAACCAGATAGTCGAAGTTTCCTGTGTTTGATATTAGGTTTCTGAGTGCTAAGAGTCTTCCCAACGCGCGCATTTCCCATTTTCTATCCTTAGAAGACATTTCTCTTATTGCTTCCGTGTTGGGGTTGGCAAGTGCGACGCATAGTTTTCCTGAGTTGCCTATTCTTTCGCTTATATCTACGAGAGCCTTTTCGATTTCGCATGATCCGTTTAGGTAATCGTTTAGCCAGCAGTTTGGATTTTTGACTTTTAGCAGGGTTGCGAGGCTTGGGGCTCTGAAGTCAAGGTCAAATAGGCAGACTTTTTTGCCTGTTTTAGCTAGTGCAGCGGCGAGGTTTATGGAGAGAAGGGTTTTACCTGTTCCGCCTTTGTATGAGTGAACTGCCATTATTTTGCCCATTTTTTGTCACCCTTGGCTCTCTCTTTCTACGTAGAAGTATGCTTTTCTTCCCTTTCTTTCCTTTTTTAGGTATCCCATTATCACAAGCTGGTTGAGGTAGGCGCTTTCAACGGCTCTAGCTCGGTGGGTTTGCTGAGCGATTTCGTCTGCTGTAGCACGACCAAGTCTACAAACTGTCATGGCTGTTTTTCTTAGGTGATCTGGCATGGAAAGTAAGGTCATTACGTCGAGTGGTGTGTCTGTTAGTGGTGGGGTTATGTCTTTTTTTCCGTGTTTTTGGAGTTCGATCATTACTTCCATTTTTTCGTTTAGTTTTTCTAGGTTTTCTTTGATTTTCTCTAGGACGTGAAGGGGTTTTTTGCTTAGGATTTCTTGGCTTGCCACTGGTTTGTCTCCTTGGTGTTTTACGCTTGTACAGTAGGGTATGGAGAACCGAGTTTATTAAGTCTTACGAAACTCCTCTAATGATTGATAAAACAAATGGTGAAAACAAACCGAGAATTACTACGCTTGCTTATTGACGCTGCTGAAACAGCTTTGCGTAGTAGAATCCGGCAAGCCCTATGGTCACAAGTGCAATCATGAAGATTAGGCTAACTGAGTTTGCTGCTATGACTGCCATTTGCTCAAACATAGCCATCAATAGAAAGATAGGAGGCTATGAATAAAAGACGTGTTTCACCGGCGTAAATATGTCAAAAGGCGGAATAGTCAGGAAGCAAAATGATGTGGGGAGATGGCTTGTCTAGTATGGGACAGGGGCTTTGTTGCGTAGTTCCTCCACGATTGGAAGGACCTGTTTGAGTTCTCTGAAGTACTTGAGCACCATGATTCCTCTTTGGGTGACGGCGTAGACGACTCTGGTTTTGCCTACTGTGCGTTCTTCGACAAGATTCTGCTTGATGAGGAAGTCAAGATACTCCTTTAGCACGCTGCAGTTTACGTTAGCCTTGTTCATGATGTGAGTTAGCTTTAGTGGCCCTCGATGGGCTAGGACTTTGAGTATGTCGATATACATTTCTAGTTTGGAACGTCTCATCATCCAAACCTCTTTGCGGTTAATACCATGTTTTTTATATAAAGCTTTTATGGATTCAAGCTATGGCTTTTTTCTAAATAGTCTGCATTAGTAGCTTCTTTTTTGCTGTGCTCTTGTTAACACGTTTATTCTATTTTGGAAGGCGGTGACAAGGTCGTCTAGCAATATTTTTTGTAATTCGGTTGAGAGCTGCTTGATGTTTGGCTTGAGGGCTTTGCCGATTTTGGCTTCCAGCTCTTTTCTTTCCTTGATTGTTAGTTTATGTTTCAACGGTTATCCTCCAGCTTCATGTTCGGAGAAATAGGTTAAGAGTATATAACTGTCTTATGAATTGGAAATGTGGATTCTGGATTCATGTTTTAAGCTTTAAAGCTCGTGGAAAAATTACCCCCCTATATATAGGGTTTTGTTGCTGTTTTGGGCGGCTTGGGTAAATTAGTTTTATGTAAATATGTTTTGCCGCTTTTGCAAGTGGAAAATGGCATTGAAATACGGTAAGGGTTGGCATCGTTGGACTGAAACAATGTTTCTATAACCTTTTTTTACCGGTATCTTCGAATAACTAATTTGGGGCAGGTCGAATAAAGTCTCGTTCACCCGTTCTCCCTTCTCCTTCGGAGGCAATATGAGGCTTGCCCCTTCGGCTTCTTTTTTTGAGACGCCTAAAATACTGAAGGGCTTGTTAATGTTTTTATTGCGCGATGAAGCTAGATTTCTTTTGCCGGATGATGAGAAGGCATTAGGTTGACAAATCGGATGAAATCTCAGAGTTACTCGGACGGCAACGATGATAAACTGCTTTTAATTCTCGACGTGGCTGAGCTGTTTGAAAACCCATGGCGGCACATGTCGAGGCTTGTTTGAGATGTTGAGGGTTACCTTTGTTCTGCGGGGATCTATGAGCATTGCTTTTAAGCGCCACCTGCTTACTGCGTTCCTTCTCCTTCTGAACAAGCCCATTGTACGCGCCTGCTTAATGTTTCACTGCGAAGCATAGATAAAAAGGCGTGTTCCGAGCGTGTAATATGTCGAGAAGAAAATCGGTTGCATATGGTGCGCGTGTATCAATGAGCTTCGATAAGTGGCAATAAGCATAAATACACGTTATTACTAGCCTATTATCGGTAATGATGAGAGTTACCCTCACGATAAAGGCGGATGAGCTTAAACTAGCGCAGCTACTTGCCAAATTCTCAGAAACCTACAAGATAACCTACTCGCTGACTAGGCAAAATGGAGAATTCTACACTCAACTAGACATCGGCGCAGACGATTTCGGCGAACTCGTAAGACGCCTAAACCACATCAAAGACTGCACATTTCAAATCAAAGAGATCCATGGAGGCGGGCTGCTGGATAGGCTGAATGTGCGGCCGACAAGAACTAATGTTGAAGCTTTGATAGGCAAAATCACGGTGGCAAAGACGAACATAAATCCACTAGACGGCGGAATAATTCAGATAGGGGGAGAACTCTGGTCGGCGCATCCAACATCTGAGAAAGTTATAAAAGAAGGAACCAAGGTAAAAGTCGTGGGGATAGAAGGAGTTAGCTTAATGGTTGAAGAGGTAGAAGGATAAATGTGGGAAATGGAAATATTAACAATAACCGTGACGCTGATTCTTATGGCAGTTGTGCTGATACTGGCATCCGGAATCAAGAAGGTTAACCAGTACGAGAAAGGCATAGTTGAACGCTGGCACGCCTACGAAAAAACCGTTGAACCCGGACTCAGATTCATCATACCCGTCGTCCAGAGAATTTTCCGTGTAAACATGCGAGAACAGGTAATAGACGTCCCTCCCCAAGAAATCATCACCGAAGACAACGTCGTAGTAACCATAGACGCCGTCATTTACTATCAGGTTGTCGATCCGAAAAGAGCGTTATACGAGGTTGAAGACTTTGAGCTTGCCATAGTTAAACTTGCCCAAACAACGCTTAGAAACATCGTCGGCGAAATGTCTCTTGACGTGTGCCTTACCTCAAGGGAAAAAATCAACGTAGAACTCAGAAGCGCGCTTGACCAAGCAACCGATAAGTGGGGCACCAAGGTTAACCGCATCGAACTTCAGCGCATTGACCCGCCGAGCGACATCCAGCTAGCAATGCACAAACAGAAGGCAGCCGAACAGGAAAGAAGACAGCTTCGATTGCTGGCAACTGGAAGAAAAGAAGCAGCAGCCCAAGACAAGGAAGGCATGATCCTTAGAGCCCAAGGAGAGAAAGCAGCAGCCGTATTAAAGGCAGAGGGAGAAGCAAGAAGCATCGAGCTCGTGTCCGCAGCCCAAGCCGAAGCAGTACGATTGATCTCAGAAGCCGCAAACCAGTACTTCAAGGAAAACGCCCAGCTAAACAAAAAGCTTGACGTGATCAAAGAAACATTCTCGCAGCAAACCAAGATAGTTGTCCCCTCATCGGCAGACATCCTCAACGTACTAGGTCTGGAAGGAACATCAGTGCTCCCCGTAAAGACAGGCAGCAAAACCGAGACATCTGCAAGCAAGTAGCAAGAGGCGATGAGCCATCTCTGAAGTTCTCTTCGTGCCGTGGCTTATTTACTTGATCCTTATACTGATAGTAGTCTGGTTCATAGCAACCCAGAAAAAGAAACAAGTACCCCGCGGAAAATACGAACCAAAATCCACAAGAATGCCCGGCAGCAAGCTCAGCGAGCAGATGCAGTATGACATAAGGCTTACCTACAGGAAGTTCAAGCAGCTTTACCCCTACTCAAAAATAACATATCAGGAGTATAAACTGCTTCAGATGAGAAACGCGTTCAAACGCGGCACCAGCTCGCAGAAAAACAAGAGAATGGTCAGATAGCCTGCAGAAACGGCGACGGCGAGTAGACTTTTAAACACTCAATGCGTTAATGAAGCATCGGTAGGTCGCATGTCACGAGACACGCATGAACTTGATCCCGCAGTTTTAGAGTCTTCACTTAAAGGCAAAACCCTAATCGTGTACTGGTACCTCCTCCAGCAGCCATCCCACACGGTTGGCATCCGCGAAGTTCAACGCGCCCTCAAGTTCTCAAGCCCAAGCATAGCGGTTCACCATCTCGAGAAGCTGCAGGATCTGGGGCTGGTTCAGAAAAAAATCACCGGCGAATACACCTTGGAGGAAGAAGTGAAAGTCGGCATCCTGAAGTTTTTCACTCGTATGGGCAGTTTTCTAGTGCCCCGCTACCTCTTCTTTTCTGTTTTGTTTACTTCGATGCTTGCTTCCTACGTGTTTTTCTGCGTAGCTGGACAGGTTATTCCCAACTTTTATGCTTTGGCTTTTGGTGTCGTTGCGTCCGTGATTTTTTGGGTTGAGACTGCTAGGTTGTGGAGGGCGAAACCGTTTTGACCGGTCGGCTGCTTGTTCTAAAACGTAGACATAAAAGCCTTCAATGCACTTTCCATACTAGGAGGCTGAGTCGATGCGGCGTCTGATCGGCTACGTTGTGCTGGCGATGGTTCTAGGGGTAAGCATAGTTCTTGTGCCTTTAGTGGCTCTTGCTCAGCTTCGGGCTGATGAGGCTTTGTCTTTTGCGTCTCTTCCGAGGCAGATGACTCTGCTGGAGGGCACGCGGTCTACAGCCTATGATGGCAGATACTCCGATGTGGAGGCGTTGTCTTTCAGCTTTTTTGTTGCAGCCATAGTGTATCTGCTGTTTAAACGTAAGACACCTCGAAGAAACTACAGGTTTACAGGTCCCTACCCGTTCTAAATCTAGTACGTTTGTGTTCTAAAACATAGCATTAACTCAGCGGCCACGCTTATAGTGGAGATAGGAGGCTGCGGAGTTGACTATAAGCGATCTTGTCCGACTCTTAGCAAGTTTTGCAGAAGTCGCGTTCACGGTTGTCCTCGTGTACGTTGCTTTCAAAATGGGCAGGCTCGTTGACGCATTAAGCAAGAGAATCAAAAACGAGAAGGAGGACTGAGGTTTTGGCAAACAAACTGCAGTGTGTCGAACAGAAAAAAACTGGCGAAAAAGAGTTTCTTGAAATTCACCACCGCATGCCTGATGGAAAGCTTATCGCGATAGCTCAGGTTTGCATATACTGCAGGAACCGGTTCGCGCCTGAGCGAGGCCGCAAGTACTGCCCAAAATGCAATGGTTTGCTCATAAACAAGACAATTGTCTTTCAAAGACACTAAGTTATCTTTCTCGTTTCTACTTTACGATCAAGTCTTCTAGGGCTCTGGGATAGTAGGTCATTATTTCTGCTCCTTTCTTAGTTACGAGCACGGTGTCTGAGTGGCGGAATCCTGCAAAGCTGGTTTCGTAGATTCCAGGTTCGCAGCTTACGATCATGCCTTCTTTTAGTGGCTGGTTGTTGCCTATGTCAAGCCATGGGGGTTCATGTCCTTCTAAGCCTAAGCCATGTCCTGTATGGTGTTTTACTAGGTGGCTGAGTCCTGCTTTTTTGAAAAGGACTATGGTGGCTTTGTCGATGTCGCTGCATTTGGCTTCGGGCGTGAACGCTTTGAAGGCAGCTTCCTGCGCTTTAACCGCGACGTTGAAGTAGCGTTCCTGTTTTGGTGACGGGTTTCCAACAATAAATGTTCGCTCAAGCTCGCAGGTGTATCCACCTATGTCGACGCCGACTTCTCCGATGACTACATCGCCTTTTCGGATCATCCGTTTCGACGCCATCGCATGCGGTATGGCGCTCATTTCGCCTACTTGTCCGCGGATGCAGAGATTTACGGGAAGAATGCTTCGCTTGGGCACGTAATCGGCTCCCAAGGTCTTCTTCATAGCTGCAGAGGCTTCAAGCGAAGCAGCTAGCTCTACTTCCACGTCCCACATGCCTTCAGCTAAGTGCTCTTGTAGCAGTTTCATAGCCAAATTTGCCCACTTGCAGCTTTCCCTCATCAGCTCTATTTCTTCCGCTGACTTTGTGAGGCGCATGGCTGGAACTAGGTCCGACATTTCGACGAACTTTGCCTCAGCCAATTTCTTAGAGAGTGATAAACCCCTGTAGCCGAACATGCCAAGGGCGCCTGCCTTGTTGTCGGTTCCTATGCGTCCTTTTGCCAAGCCCATGTCGGCTAGAAAGCTGGCAAAGTGCTCTATAGGATGCTTGTCTCCCGGGTAGTCCACGTAGGTTCTGACGTCTTCGATAAGCCTTGTCTCGATGGGCACATGGTCTTTTTCTAGGAGCGGCCCAAGAAAGGTTATTTTGCCGTCTAAAGGTATGATTAAGGCTGCAGGGCGCTCGGTGGAGATGAACGAGTACCCTGTCAAGTAGAACATGCTTACGCCGCTTGTCAAATACAAGGCATCGAGGTTGCGCCTTGCTAAGACTTTTCTGACGTGTTTTATGCGGCTTTTGTGCTCTTTTTCACTTATTGAAAGCTTAGCCATCAAGGGTTCCTCAAATTTGGTATACATTTTAAATGCGGATAAAATAAATGCTTTTCAGCAACCAAGTGAATAGCATGCGTTTTTTTCTCAGTCGCTCAGTGAGCAAAAAGCTTCTCAGAGTTTCGTTATTTTTCGTCCGAATGTTATGTATCCGGTGTGTGCAGTCATAAGGGTCTGCGGTCTAGTCTTTCCTCGCTCAACCTGCATTCCACGCATCAAGCACTCTACGCTTTCCACGTCAACAAAACCGTTTTCTCTAAGCGCCTCCACTGTCTTCACTACTTGGTCTATTGTCGGGCTAAAAGAGACAATGGCGCCTGAAGGCTTCAGAGCACTATAAGCATGAGGAACAACAAGCCAAGGAGGCGCCAGATCCAGCACCACTGCGTCGACATCTCTTTCGTCGATTCCCGCAACGATGTCCTTGTTTTTCAGTTCCACAAAATCCTTCAAGCCAGCACGCTTCAAATTCTTCTCCGCAGTTGCTATGAACTCCTCTCTTATCTCGTAACTATAGACCTTGCCTTCGGGCTTCACGTAATAAGCTAAAGCTGCGGTTAACGCGCCCGTTCCTGTTCCAGCCTCAACCACGCGGCTGCCTGGACCTATACCACTGAACATCACGATGAGCGCCACGTCTTTTGGGTAGGTAATCTGCGTTTGCCGCGCAGACTTCATTATGAAATCTCTAAGCTGAGGCTTCAAAGCGATGAACTCGAAGCCCAAACTGCTCTTAACCGCGGAGCCGCACTCTTTCCCAATCAGGCTGTCGAATTCAACGTAGCCTTTGTGTGTGTGAAAACTCTTGCCTTTTTCAGCCCTTGCTAGGTAAGTCTTACGCGGGCTCATGTATAGGAGAACATAGTCCCCTTCATGGATCTCTGTTTCAGGCAAGGTCTGTTTCACTACGGCGTATATTTGAATGGATGCTTAGATCGCTCCTTGTTTTCGATCAGCTCGTCAACGCTAGGCCTTCCCTCGATGGCTTTGCGGATGGCGTGCCGCATTGCCTTATAGTTGTTGATGTAAACTCTCTGACGGTCGACAGCGGAAGGATGAACAAACACGTTAGCGATCATCACTAGGTCTTCGACTGCATGGGATGGCAGTGTTCCGTCAGCAACGCTGTCAACCACCGCCTTGGCAACGGCGGTTTGAGCCGGACCAAAGATCATGCTGGCCTGTCTCATGCTTGTAACCGTGACCGTGGGAATGATGAGGGTTTCAGGTTTCACGCTGAGGTTAGGTTCCAAGAGGGCTAGCAGAGGCTCATGTCCAGCAGAAGGCACAGCCTTAGCCTTAACGAAAGCTTCCCCAACCGGCCCGTCCTTTCTGCCGATCAGGAGGTCTATGTGGGCGACTTCGGCGCCTCCGCCTGCCAGCGCTTCGCCAACCTTCAGATTAAACCCTTTTATGACTTCGGGAGTTACATCTATCGTCATAAACCTTTGCTCTATAGGTTGCTCGACTACTTCGAAGGTAACGGGCTTAGGCTCGATTTTGCCTATTTTCTCCAAGTCCAACCTTAGTTCCTCTCTAGACTCGTAGCTTAATTCGCCGCCCACGCTCAGCGGCATCCTAACCGGGCCAACTTTGATCTTCATCATGTTCAGCGCCGCCTTAGTCCCTACAGCTCCGCTTCCAGCTATTATCCGTGCTATCTTCTGAATCTTGTATTGGAGTTCACGGGCTTCCTGTAGGTTGCCATTCTTAACGCAGTTGTACATTTTGACCCAGATGTCTGGGATAACGTTGGCGCTTGCGAGAATTGCGCCTGAGCAGCCAGCTGCAAGTCCGCCGATAACGATTTCGTCATGCCCGCACATGACATTGATCTTGTCTCTAACTTTCTCCAAAACAGCGAGTATGAAACTTAGCTGTCCGCTGCTGTCTTTAACGCCTACAACGTTGGGGATCTGAGCTAGGTCTTCAACCATCTGCCACGGCATCGGTAGACCCGTGCACTGGGGAATGTTGTAAAGAATTATAGGCAGCTCAACCTTGCTTGCGATTGTGTCGTAATGCTCATATATCCCGCGGTCAGCCGGCTTCAGATAGAACGGCGTTACAATCAATGCAGCCATTGCGCCAGCATCCTTAGCATATTTCGTCATCTCTAACGCTTCTCTTGTTCCACTGGCGCCTGTGCCAGCTACGACGGGTACTCTGCCATTTACTTCATCAACTACAACGCTGATCACGCGTTTTTTCTCTTCCATTGACATGTTTGAGAACTCGCCAGTCGTACCGCAGGGAACGACTCCATGCACGCCAAGCTCTATACATCGATTTACCAGAATACGAAGCCTCTCCTCATCTACTGCTGAACCGTCGTCCGTAAAAGGTGTAACCAGCGCAGGCAAAATTCCCTCAGGTTTATACATAATCAGCCATCACCCTCTTCCTTTTCGGAGACTTCCTACAACAATGCTTCTTTTATAACCTTTGCGTCTAAACCAGCCACATAGCAATGCGCATCAAGCTCTCGGCTGCTTCCTAAAAAAACTGCTGGGCAGGGAAAAATGCTTAAATCAGCTAGAAATGAACAGAGACTATCAAACCCGAGGCTTATGCCATGGAAAACCTTCAGAGAAAACTAGAAATCAACGAAAAAAATCTGAAAGAAATCAATAAGTTCCTTCTAAGCAGCGACAACCCGCTAGTTGGCAGCTTGCTTGAAATTATCGACAGCTACGGCGGAGTAGCTGAAATTAACCGAAAAGCCAGAGAAGCAGGCAGACTTGAAAACCTCATGAACAGGCTGGAGCGAAAAAAATCGCCCTTTGCCAAAGATCTTGAGTGGCTAACTAAGCAACGTGACCAGAATGCTTTCATCAGCATACCTGAGTATCGACGAAAAATCTTGGGAAAAAAAGCTGAAACCATCAAGCCTAAACCAGATTTCGCCGTTACACTTGAAATCAGCGCAATGAACTTTTTCCCTTGGCTCATCGAAGAAGCCAAACGCGCCATAGCCAAACAGGAACTTATGCCCGGGAGATACATTCGTGTTCGCTCCATGAAAGAGCAGGTTGAAGACGACGACATTCTCGCCTTCGCCGCAGCCGCGCAGATCACAGGAGCTTCCTACGTGCAGACACTTGATACCAAAGGAACGCTGCCTGGGCCTGATGGAAAACCCGTAAATGTCCATCTAGGCGGAGCGGAAACAATAACAGGCTATTTCGGGGGAGTTGGAGAGCCAAACCATTACTCGTTGGAATGGGTTAAAGAATACTTGCATTACCATACAGAATATGGTGTAAAACAGGTTTTGAACGTAAACTCGGGCACCGTGCTTCTTGGCTACTTGATGCATAAACTCGGCATCGACATCGAATTTAAGATTTCAGTTTATCTTGGCAATGACAACCCCTATTCGGTGCTTTGGACACTGATGACAGCCAAACTCTTCAGCCGCGAAGACGGAACCACGCCGCTGATCGGTTTCAACCTGTCAAACTCCGTGGACAACAGAACAATTGAGCTTTCAGCCTACGCAAGGAAAACCTTTGGCTTCGAAGACCTTGTACGCATCGAGCATCACATTACTGAAGCCTATAAGAGCATAGTCAGGCAGCCCTACAACCGGCAAAACGAACTAGTTAAGCTTGCGGACCACGTAAAGAACATCAGCGCCAAACACGAAGGAGGGCTCCCAGAAGTCGAGCAGACCCGAGCACATCCCTCAGATATTCTGGAATACTTTATGCCGAAAAAAGACATTATGGAGAAGGGACTTATGCCGCTGTTGCTAGCGAACTATCTTGACAAACACGACGCCTTGAATAAGACAGCGCGTCTTCTTACTGAGAATGGCTTGGCTTTTATTGCAGCTCAAAAGCTTCATAGAAACGAGCCCTAGCAGACAGCAAGCTCTCTTTGCCTTACTTGCCTTTTTTCTTCTTTAGAACATAAATGCATAGAGCAGAAGCAGAAACTGCTACTCCGGCTACTGCGGCAATAATCTCTGCAGAGAAAGTATGCGATTCTTGATACTCAAGTGTGAACTGCACTTTCTCGGAAACTCCGAAGTTGCCCGCGTGATCCTTAACGTAGACAATTATGATGTGTGTTCCGTTAGCTAACCCTGAAAGGGTTGTGTTACCAGTGATTATCTTGCTAGATTCATTGTCCAAGCTATAGGCCATCGAGACCACTGTTTCGTTTACAAAGTATGTTAAAGAAACACTGCTACTGTAGTAGGTTGTGTTTTGAGGCGAGATTATCTTAACCAGAGGCGGCACGGTGTCTGCTGTCTTCTCTTGGATGTGGTAGGGATTCATTAGCGGGTAGTGGTCCATGTGTGTTCTGATCATGGCTCCTACCACTTCCTCGCCGATGATGTAGGGATAATTTCCTATTCCATCGTTGTCTGTGTCTGCGTAGAGGTAGCTACTTCAGTAGTTTCCGCCAGAAGGATAGCCATTATCCCATTTGCTCTGCGATCCAATAGTCAATACGTGCTGCGTGTTGTTAACAAAGTTTTTATGATAGATGTAGTTGTCCGTAGATGTGTGGATATTCAAGTCACGCATGTTGTTTGTAATATTATTTGCTTCTATGGTGTTGTCTTCGGAGAATTGGACAATCCCGATGGCGTCGCTTTGCCCTGCACTTTCAATAGTGTTTGCGTACACATGGTTGCCGATGGACTGATAAAGCCAGATTCCCGCACAGTAGTTGCCTATAATGTTGTTGAAGGAAAGCACGCTGTAAAAGGACTGGTTAAGCATAATGCCAAAGGAGTTATGTGTTATATCGTTGTAGCTCACGTTGCAGAAGGAAACGTTCTCATTTATGTAAACGCCAAACATTATGCCTCCGCTTATCGTGAAATGTGAAATGCTTACGTTGTCTGCTGTGACGTTAACTGCGTTGCCAAGGCTACCATCGATGATCACGGTCCTACGGTTTTCACCTCTAAGCGACACAGACTTGTGAACCACTATGTTCTCAACGTATCTTCCTTCCCTTACTAGGATCGTGTGGCCATCGAGGGTCTCAGCAGCATCTATCGCCTGTTGAATAGAATTGTAGCTCAACCCCGTGTCAAGATTTTCCGCTCCGTAACCCTCGGTCTCAGCGGCTTTCACTTGAAAAAAGACTAAAAGTGCGCAGATACACAGAGCTGCCGCACATCCTGTAACGTGAAACTGTTTACTACTCATTGCTTCCATCTTTCTGTGTTTGAGATTTAAGCATTAGTGTAAAGGAAACGGGCTCTCAAACTGCTTCCTTGCTGGGTGATTCGTGGACAAAAAACAGCAAAATCAGCAGTGTGGGAACAGCTAAGGCTAGAGTTATCAGGAAGGGCAGTTGCGGAAAGAAATTCACATAGAAATAGTTTCCAAGAAACATGCCCACGCCCATTACAATGTATCCAGTAAAATTGGTGAAGCCGTTCACTTTGCCTCTGCTCTCTGCTGCTACGAGGTCTGTGGAAAGCGCCATCATCGCAGTCATAAACAGCAATCCGCCGATTCCGAAAAGAATCATCGCAATCATGACCATGAAGAGGTTTCCTTGAAGAAAGATCAAAGTGCCCGTGCTGAAACACAGCAACCCCAGTATCAGCGGCGTCTTTCTTCCGAACTTGTCAACCGCCTTCCCGATAGGAATAGATGCAATTATGTTAGTTACTAGAAGTGGAACAAAGACAAGCCACCACTGCTCCTTCGGTATCTGAAGCACGTCCCTAGCATAAAGCGCATTGATCACATTCATCAACGCCATTCCAAACATAATAAGAATCTGAGAAAAAAGCAGCCAAAGCATAGAACGGGGAACAACTTTCCAGACACCGAAGCTTTCCTTAATCGCCTTCGGATAAGCTGAAATAAAATATCTAAAACGGATCGGCTCAGTGCTAACCACGGTCTCCTTAAGTCTAAGCCGCCAAACCGCAGCCGTAAGAAACAAAGCAGTCACCAGCATATAGATAATCCGCATGCTCCACTCAAGCCCAAAATGCAGAAGCAGGTATCCCGCAATCAGCGGGCCAGGAGTATTAAAAGTGCTGTGAATAAGCTGTATTATCGAGGAACCCATTCCTCTCCGCTCTGGCGGAAGCGAATCTTGAACCATAGCGAAAAGTGCAGGCTGATAGATCAGGCAAAGGGCGTTTACAATGGTTCCGATGAGAACAAAATGCCATGTCGGGGCAAAGGCAAACAGCAAATAAGAGGAAGCCATTCCAAAAGTCATGGTTGTTATCAGCCACCGCCTTCCATACTTGTCTGCAAGGTATCCTCCTGGAAAAGCTACTGCTGCCATGCCTAGGAAGCCTGCCATACCAATTATTCCTAGAGCTATTCCTTTTCCATTGAGAACTTCTTCAACGTAGTATTGGAAGTTGGGGTTAGGCATCTCGCTTGCCAAGTCCATTATCATCCAGCTTATCACGAGAATTCGATAGTTGCCTGTTATGAACGAGAATTGTTCTTTGAGACTTTGAAATAACCCCATTAGTTCCCTCTTTGCTGAGGCAATGGGGACTGATGATTTAAGCCTTAACTACGGCTTAGAGCAAACGAGCCATCTTTTAGATAGGTGGCTGTTTTCGTTAGCCTTATCTAGCTGGAAAACACATGTATCGGGTCTGTCTGGGATGCCGATGGCTCCGATAATTCGCATAACAGACCTAACAAAAAAGTTTGGAAACGTAACCGCTGTTGACCATCTAAACCTTGAAGTTGAGGAAGGAGAGATTCTAGGCCTTCTAGGTCCAAATGGAGCTGGAAAAACTACGACGATCCTGATGCTGGCAACGGTTATTCGGCCGACTGACGGCACAGCAACAGTTGGCGAATATGACATACGCAAGAACCCGGAAAAGGTGCGCGGGCTGCTGGGCATTGCTTTTCAGGAACCGAAAATGCTGTGGGTAAGCACGCCTTGGGACATTGTTAACTGGCATGCGAAGGTTTGCGGCCTTTCCACTGAGGAGCGGAAGCGAAGAGTAAAGGAAGTGCTTGAATCGCTCGAAATGTGGGAGGCTAGGCATCGAAATGTTCACGCGCTTTCAGGCGGTATGCGCAAACGCGTTGAGATGGCTAAAGTCCTTATTCAGAGACCGAAGATAGCCATAGTCGACGAGCCCACCGCTCAAATCGACATTGTTGGCAAACACAGAATCTGGAATATGCTGACCGAGCTGCGCGACGAAGGCAGCACAATCATTCTTGCAACCAACGAACTTTATGAAGCTGACGTGCTTTCAGACCGCGTAGGCATCATCCACAGGGGGAAGATGCTGGTCTGCGACACGCCGAAGAAACTGAAGGACAGCATCCTAGGAGGAGACATAATCGACATCCAGCTTGAAGAGGCTGCTTCACCAGACATTTTTCAGGAACTTAAAAAGTTTAAAGACGTAGTTGACGTTCTCCAGCTGAAGCCGTTTAATCTACGTATTTATCTTAACAAGGTTGAGGAAGTAATCCCGAAGATAGTGAACATGCTTACCAAAAAGGATTCGCCGATTGTTTCATTGCGCATGACCGAGCCAAGCCTTGACGACGTCTTCGTACATTACACCGGCTTAACAATTGAGGAAGCGCAGAAAAGCGGTGAATAGGCTTGGAAGCAAATAAGCTTTTATTTGTCGTCGAAAGAGACGTGCGCCTCTTCTTCCAATACAAGTTTCTAATCATAATGCGCGCCATATGGTTTGTATCCCAAATCGCCCTCTTCGGAATCATTGCCTCAAGACTAGTTGCGGTTCCAGACTACTTTCCCTACTACGTGTCAGGGCTGTCTGTTATGTCGCTTTACTCCGCCGCCATCTTCATAGGCTTCGACATCTACGAAGAGGCAGAACACGGGGTCTTTGAGTATCTGCTAAGCCTTCCAGTCTCAAGAAGGCAACTGGTTTTAGGCAGATCAATTGGAGGAGGCTTGAGAGCCTTCATCTATGTCGGTCCGCTAATTGCTGTATCTCTCTACGTAATTGGCGCGGTTAACCCACTTAACTTTCTATTAGCGTTGTTCTCGCTGTTCCTATTCGCCTTCGGAGTCTCCGGATTCAGCATTACTGTCGCCGTGATGATAAAGTCCAGCGACCGCTTCGACATCCTAATGGGCGTGCTGGACGCTTTGATCGTCAGACTGAGCACAGCAATGTACCCGCTGGCATACGTGACTCAAGCCAACCCCCTTTATGGATGGATAGCTAACTTCAACCCTGTAACCTTTGCTTCTGACCTTTTCCGATGGGGCACAGGCATAGAAGCAATAATAACGCTTAACAACCCTTTGCTGCCGCTGTTGGGTGTAATGCTGTTTTTTGGAGTGTTCATGTTCTTGGGCACTATGATCTATGACCGGCGGATAGAAGGTGGAGGCTGGCAATAGTTGAAAGCTATTATCCACATACTAGAACACGATTTCCGAAACTTCTTCCGCTACAAATGGTGGCTCGTAGGCTTGATAAGCATGAATCTTGCCGACCTTTTTATCATGGCAATAGTATACAACCGCATGTTGAACCCAGACGTCACCAACACGATCGGAGGATACTTCCAGTTCTTCGCGCCCGGGCTCACCGTGACTGGATTGTTTGCGTCGGCGTTTATGATTGGAAGAGAAATTAACATGGAGCGCCGGCGAGAGGTTCATCACTACATGCTGAGTTTGCCTATGACGAGATTTGAGCTTGCAATGGGCCGCGTGCTTTCCGGCGGGCTTCGCGGCATGCTTTACATGTCTCCACTGCTTGCGACCTGTCTCATTTTGCTGCCGAACGTCCCGACAATCGAGCAGTTTCTCCTCATTTTGGCTGTTCTTTTCCTTCTTGCAACAGGCATTTCTGGATTAAGCATTGCAATAGCTGTTTCCACTTCGAGTCTCGAGAAATTCATCACCGCACGAGGGCTCGTCTATTACACTCTGTTCTTCTGCAGCAGCGTCTTCTATCCGCTTTACCTGATTCAGAGCCTAGCAAGCAGCGGCTTTCCAACGGTTCTGATAACTCTGGCGGAAATAAACCCGCTGAGCAACGCGTCCGACATGATTCGGTCATTTCTTTTGGGCTATCCCTCCTTCTCGCCAACCATGGTTTTCAACGTCGTAGTTTTCTCTGTAATTTTCACTTTAAGCGCCGCCTTTGCGTACATGAAGATCATTGAACGAAAATGAATCCTCCTGTAGGTTAGATTTATGTGTATGAAGAACGTATTCTCCCTCTCTTTCATCCATGTTCAACTTGAAGGCTGAGTCGATGAATCAGGTGAAAACTCTCTTCGAGCCGAAAAGCGTCATTCTAATAGGCTCAACCAAAACTAGAGAGAAAGTCGGCATGGCGTCTCCTGAACTTTTTAGAAACGTGGCCTACAACATGCGGAAGTTTTTCAGGAGAAAGACGTGTATTCTGGATGTTGACGCCGACAAGGACGTATTAGAAAAGCTGCTTCAAGCTCCAGACCTTGGGGTTCTTATGCTCCCTCCGAAGCAGAGCGTAGATTACGCATGTAAGCTTGCAGAGCATGGCGTCAAAACATTTGTCATAATTACTGGAGGCTTCAAAGATGCTCAACGCCAAATGCTACTGCAGCTCAAAGAGAAACACGGTGCCAGAATCCTAGGACCAAACACGATAATGGGAGTAATAAACACTTCAAACGGACTGAACACAACGTTTGAAAAGGGCACCATGCCGAAGAAAGGCAGCATCGCCGTAATCTCTCAAAGCGGCGGAGTCGGCGCATACCTTCTCGATTGGGCATGCTTTTTCGACGTAGGAATAAGTAAGCTCGTTTTTATGGGCGACAAAATAGACATAGACGACTTCGACTTGCTAGAGTACCTTGAAAAGGACAAAAACACCAAGGTTATCTGCCTTTACATGGAAGGAACAAAAGACGGCAGAAAACTCGTAACCAAAGCAACGAAAATCGTCAAACACAAGCCAATCCTTGTCCTAAAAGGAGGGATAACTGAAGCCTCTGCGCATAGAGCGAGATCACATACCGCGTCCATAGCTGGCTCAGACCACATTTTTGACGCCGCATTCAAAAAAGCCGGAATGATCAGAGTAGAAAATATTGAGGACTTGATGAACGCCGCCATAGCGCTCTCCAAACAGCCTCCAATGCAAGGCGACAACGTGGCAATAGTCAGCAATGTAGGCGGACCTGCCATACTCACAGCGGACGCAGTTGTTAAAAACGGCTTAAAACTTGCAACGCTTTCCAAAGAAACTAAGATAACGATCGAAAAAAAGTATCCCGGCGTGGATGCTGTAAACCCCATTGACTTAATCGCCGATGCACGAGCCGAAAGGTATTCTGACGTTCTAGATCTGGTACTCGCGGACAGAAACGTAGACGGCGTGGTAGTTGTGAACATGCTTAAGTCAACCTTCTTCAAGCCGAAAGACGCCAAGGTTATCCCAAAAATAGCTGCAAGACATCCGCACAAGCCGGTTGTCGACGTTCCTGCTGGAGGAGAGGACTTTATGTTGGTGCAGCGTGTCTTAGTCAACACAAATATTCCGGTTTACAATCTTCCTGAAAAGGGCGTGAAAGCGCTCAAAGTTCTGAGAACCTATGGCTTGATTACTGGAAAGCACTAAATATATTTGGCGAATCTGGGCATTCTATCCTTATCAGTCTCTTTCCTAGGTGTGATGTTGAGCAAACAAGAAGAGCCAGTTAACAGGAAGCTTGCTAGATGGGTTCTCAGTTTCTGCAGAAGCATAGCTGGCTCCTCTCCTATTACGGCGGCATGCATGGGCGACACCTGCGAACTGCAGCTGCTTGAGAAAAAAACGACACTAGAAGTTTTGCTGATAATTCGCGGTTTTCAGCCTAGACTTATTAGCTACCTCAAAACATGGGAAGGAAAAAACATTGTAATCGTGGTAGTGGACGAATGGGTCTTTGAAAGAGATGTAGACCGAGGTTTCCTAGGAGAAGCCTTAGCCGGCTTGTTAATATTCCCCTACACCGCGCTGACAAATCCAGATTATCTGCATGCTCAAGAAGTCAAACTTAAAAAGAGACTTATCAGCGAGATGCTTCAAAATCTCGTTTTGGAATTTCCAACAATGCATCTTGACATGAGCATAAAGCCTGAATACTTCATGTACGAGGCCATAATGAGCAGAGTTCGGCTTTTTCCGCCATTAATCTACGGATTTCTTTTCCTTAGCCAAGAGAGAACATGGAAAACAAGCGAAAAGACGATTTTGCAAGGATACCTGAAGGCGCTGAAACTTCTTGAAAAGGAGAAAGCAATCATCTTCTCAGACGAATACGTGAAGATTACGGAAGAATTTGCAGATAAGATCCGGAGTCGAAAGTTTCAATTCACAAGCCTGTTCAGATCAGCGCAGAGAGCCCTCTTTTTGTCAACCTTAAGAATCGTTCCAAGGATGTTAGACTCGTTCTCTCAGAACAGAGATGTTTATCCCCTCTTTCGCAGGACTAGGAACTTGGAATCTGGGATCATTGAGCAGTTTGAGGCTCCTCAAAAATATCTTTTTGTTCCAACTGCACGTGGGCTAGTCTCATTGGCGGAGAGAGGCAACATAAAAACGGTTTCCCGAAAAGTACTTTCTCTCGGCAATGACGTTCCCGTAGAAATCAGCGAAACAGGCGGCGTTTTAAACGACGTTTACCTCGTTAGAGCAAGGGTTGACGGCGAGGAAAAAAAGATAGTGGCGAAGCGGTTTAAAGATTGGTCGAGTTTCAAATGGTTCCCCCTTACACTGTGGACCGTTGGCACCAGAGCCTTCGCTGTTTCTGGCAAGGCAAGACTGGAAAGAGAATGCACTATAAACCAGTTTCTAGGAGAAAAGGGGTTCCATATTCCTAGGATTCTGCATGTAAGTCACCGTGACCGCCTCGTCTTTATGGAGTATGTAGAAGGCGAAAACCTTAGTAAAATCATAAAAAAGATTGCAACCTCCAAATCCGCTGGAGAAAAAAGAAAGCATCTAAGAGTTCTCAGAAGAGTTGGCAGAAAACTTGCTAAAGTGCATCGCCTCGGCATAGCTCTAGGCGATACCAAACCGCAGAACATTGTAATAGGCAAGCATGGCGAGATTGTTCTAATGGATTTTGAGCAGGCTTCACGCGGCGGCGACGCAGTGTGGGATGTAGCTGAGTTTCTCTATTATATGGGGCACGATCTTCCGCCACTAACTAACGCTCACGTTGCAGAAATTATCGCTGACGAGTTCGTAAAAGGATATGTAGAAGCAGGCGGAAAAAGTGAAACCGTAATGAAGGCAAGCACTCCAAAATACACCAAAGTTTTCAGCGTCTTTACACCTCCGCTAATAATGCTTACTATATCAAATGTCTGCAAGAAAGCTGACAAGCTGAAGGTGTAATCATGGTGAAGAAAGAAGTCTCGCTGACCTTTTATGGCGGAGTGAACGAAATCGGCGGCAACAAGATGCTCCTTAGAGATGGAGATACAAGGATTTTCTTTGATTTCGGCGCATCTTTCGCCATGAAAAAGCGGTTTTATTCGCCTCCCTTTCTCTCTCCGAAAACTGCAGAAAGCCTGCGGGAGCTCGGGATTCTTCCTGAACTTGAAGGTATCTACAAATTCGACGAGAAAGCACCTCAGATTGACGCAGTTTTCATTTCCCACGCTCACCTAGATCATGTTGCCCACCTCTCATTCGTTAACAGAGACATTCCCATTCACTGTGGGGAAACAACCAAAACCATCTTACAAACACTTGATGAAATCCGAAGAACCGACCTCGAGTTTGATGTTGAAGGCTTGTCTTTCAACTCTTTTAGAACAGGGGACAAGATTCGCGTTGGCAACGTGACGGTTGAACCTGTCCACGTTGATCACTCTGTTCCTGGCGCATACGGCTTTGTCATTCATACTTCGGGCGGCTCAGTTGCTTATACCGGAGATTTCAGAATTCACGGCTCAAAGCCTGAGATGACACGGGATTTCATCGAGAAAGCAAAGGCTTCAGATGCTGTTGCCGTGGTTACTGAAGCCACGAATATGACTGGGGCTTCTGTTTCTTCTGAAAGTGAAGTTGAGAGCAAGCTTAACAGTATTGCTGATCAGACAAAGGGAATTATGTTGGCAGAGTTCGCATTTGCCGACATCGACCGCTTAAACAGCTTTTACCGTGTTGCCAAGAAAAGTGGTCGGTGTTTGGCTCTTTCAATTAGGCAGGCTTACTTGTTGAACGCGTTGCGCAGTGATAGAAATCTTAGAGTCCCAAGCTTAGATGACGAGAACATATTGATTTTTCGAAAATCGAAGAAGCGCTATGAAAAGTGGGAAAGCAAAATTGCTAAGCAGTACCCTGAAAGGGTTGTTGATGTGTTCGAGCTTTCGAAGCGCCAGTGCAAGGTTACTTTGACATTGTCCTTCTACGACTTGGAGCAGCTTGTTGGCATCAAGCCAGAGGCAGGCAGCTGCTACGTGGTTTCTGCGTCTGAGCCCTTTAATGAGGAGATGGAGATGGATTTTGATAGACTGGTTAGCTGGCTTAAGCATTACGGGCTGCCTCAGTACCATGTGCATGTTTCGGGACATATAATGCCGCTGCAACTTCGCAGCATTCTCGGTGAACTTGATGCTGAAAAGATTTTTCCAGTTCATACTGAGCATGCTGACTTGTTTGCTGGGCTTATGCGGGATTGGAAAGGTCGCGTGTGTCTGCCGGAGAAGGGGAAGGAATACGTGTTTGCTTAGGTTTTATCGTGGATTTTTGCTCGTTAGTTAGTGTTCATATTGTGGATTCGTAACGCATAAAGCGTTATCGCTACTCTTGCTATTCAAGAAAGACCATGATAGCCAAAGCCAAACTCAACCGCCGAATACAGCTACTCTTCCACAGTCTGGGATTAAGCTGTCTGGGCGGCGCAATATTCCTCCAAATTCTGGTGTTCACAGACATACTTCAACACGGCTACTTCACCGCAGTAGAGCAAAACCCAGCCATCCTCACAGTAGAGACTGCGCTTACACTCTTTACAGCAGTATACTTTGCCTTTTTATATCTGCGCTTTATTCGGTCAATACGCTAATCCACTGCGCAAGAACAGTTGTACATCACCATCTTCTTCGGAAGCAGCAAAAAACTTTAAGAATAATCTATGCTAAACCTAGCATCACCACTTCAAGCTGGTAAGCCTATGAAACCCAAAGAGCTTATGATCACATTAATAGCTCTCTGCATCATGATCGCCTCTCTCAGAAACATACATGCATCCGGCATGTCTTCCACACAGATATTTCTAGACCAAGTGTATTCGGGAATGGCAGTCAAACTCAACGCTACAAGCGAAACCGTTCCAGGGCAGAATCTTACCTTCATCTTGTCAATCACATGCAGGTCGCTCGACGTCACCGTTGACAGCTTGAACGTTAGCAT
Organism: Candidatus Bathyarchaeota archaeon; assembly: GCA_018396615.1. Taxonomy (GTDB): domain Archaea; phylum Thermoproteota; class Bathyarchaeia; order Bathyarchaeales; family Bathycorpusculaceae; genus JAGTQT01. The sequence continues at coordinate 30,512 of JAGTQT010000005.1, read as the reverse complement.
CTACGGGTATAGAGAAGGAAAGGAGAAAACAGTGCTGCTGAGCAGGCGTTGCATAACTTCTGCAACACCATTAGAATTTAATCAAACAATTAGCTATCAGAATGACACCACAGTCCCAGGTGACGTGTGGGACACAACCTATGCTGAACTCCAGTGCGCCTACAGAATTGCCGACGAGCCTAAAAGACTTGACAAGATGGTTGCAATAACCTATGTGAGAAACATATACTTAGAAGACCTTGAAAGAAGGCTTCTGGAGCTAAACGAAACCTATCAGCAACTGTGGAAAAACTACACTAAGCTTAATGAAACCTACTGGAATCAAGGTATCATAGAACTTGAGAACACAAGACGCGTTGTCGCCATCTTGGTAGTGACTACTGTCTTCTTTATCGCCACAACATTCTACCTAGTCCTAAAAAAGCCCAGAGAATTTTAGTTCCACAAAAGTTTTTTGAAAAATAAGGGTTTAGATGATGGAGATCGAATGTTTTCCTAGACTTTCAAGAAAACAGCAAAAAGCTTTGCCAAAGAACTATGTCCCTCCCCAGTTGAAGGAATGTATTTTATTAATAGCAAACATCCGGAAGGCGTTATTCACGTGTATGTCGGTTATTGCGATTGGGAAAAAAACTTTGACTATTGTTTGAAGGAGTTTATTCTGACAATTTTCCATGAAGCCATGCACATCATGTTTCCGGAAATGGGAGACCACATTCCATACGCAGAAAAGATATTGGCCGACATCCTTGATAAGAAGTCTATACAGCTAAAATGAGCCAAAAAGAATATAATAGAAATGCGGGCCCGACGGGAATTGAACCCGCGACACCCGGATTAAGAGTCCGGTGCTCTAGCCTGACTGAGCTACGGGCCCTTTGAGGCTTGTTTGAGAGAGAATTCGTCAAAAAATATAGAGCTTGCGGTTGATTTTGCAGTTTGATGTATGTTTTGGCGCCTTGTCTCCTTGCTAGCCTATGTGCATCATACTGAAGTTGCAATACATACTCATACTTTTGAACTTGCTTTTGGTCTCATGATGGATATACAAAAAAATTTAAAAGTGAGAAACAACAAAAGTAGAAGCGAGGGGGTAGCAAGAAGAAGGATAGTAGGTTATTCTCTCCATCTCGTCTTTCAGATGCCTTCTTGCTATCCTCTTTCTGTGCTGTGGGAAGTCAATCATACTTCTGATAAATATTAGTTTTGGAAGAAAGTTCTAGTTCCAATCATAGACCCATAGATAATTATGATAAGCCAAAATTAATAGCTTCGAACAGCATGCCATAACTATGTAACGTAGTGAGGTTTAATGGGCGAAATCGTATTTGTGGGACTTGGCTTATATGACGAGGCTGGTATAAGTCTTCGTGGCCTGGAAGAAACTAGAACTGCTGATAGCGTTTTTATTGAACTTTACACCAGTTTAATGCCAAACCTTTCGATTAAGCGGCTTGAAGCAACGTGCGATAAATCTATAATTGAGGTAACTCGCAAAGAGCTTGAGGACGAGAACGGCAAAGTAGTTCTTACTGCAGCGAAAAATGGCAAAGCCGTGATTTTGGTGCCAGGCGACCCGCTTATCGCTACTACCCATGTTGCCTTGAGAATTGATGCTGCAAAACAAGGAATAAAAACTAGGATAGTTCACGGCGCCTCAATAGTGTCAGCGGTTATCGGCTTGTCTGGCTTGCATAATTACAAGTTTGGAAAAACTGTAACCATACCCTTTCCAGAAACCCATTCAACCACGCCGTATAACGTAATCGCCAAAAACAAGGCCGCAGGTCTCCACACTCTATGCTTGCTGGACATACAGGCATCTCAAAAAAGATATCTCAGCACCAATGAAGCCCTGCAAATGCTTTTGAAGACAGAAAAAAAAGAAGGAAAAGGAGTTGCTACACCTAGAACTCTAGTTGTTGGCGTGGCAAGGGCTGGAAGCAGAAGCCCAACCGTCAAAGCCGGATTTATTGGCGAAATGCTTTCCTTCAACTTTGGCAACCCACCTCACAGCCTCATATTCCCCGGAGAACTTCACTTTATGGAGGCAGAAGCATTGATAGTTCTCGCTGGCGCGCCTGAAGAACTGCGGAGAGGGGTCTAAGTGAGCTTGGAAAAGTTAGTCGCAAAGTACATGCATTCTGCGGAACATGCTTTGAGAGAGCTTGAAATCGCTGATAAATCCATCATGGTCAACGCGGAAGATCTACAACGGGTGGTCACATTGGCAAAAGACTATTTTAAGGATGCAGAGTATTATAGGGAAAAAGGGGAACTTGCCGTAAGCTTAACGTCAATCGCTTATTGTGAGGGCTTGCTTGACGCCCTCAGGCTGCTAGGAGGCGTGCGGTTCGAGTGGCCAACGAACAGATGAAGCCGAAAACGGTTCTTGCTTCAGGCGTATTTGACCTGCTGCATTTAGGTCATGTTCGCTATTTAGAGGAGGCACGCAAGATCGGCGGGCCAGGAGCCAGGCTTGTAGTTATTGTTGCGCGGGACACTACGGTCTTGAAAAGAAGAGGCGTTGCTCCTATTATGCCTGAGGATCAGCGGGTGGCGCTTGTTGAATCTTTGAAGGTGGTTGACAAGGCGGTTCTGGGGCACGAAAATTTTGACATGGGGCGAATCATAGAAGAGATGAAGCCTGACGTGATAGCGCTTGGCTACGACCGAGGCGATTTGGAAGAAGAAGCAAAAAAATATGTAAAAACCCATGGTTTGAAGACAATAGTCGTTAAAGTAGGCAAATTTGACGAGGCTGAATTAAATAGCTCCTCAAAGATAAAGCAGAGAATTATTGAGCAGTTGAGGAAATAGATGACTGTGGGCTGGTCTTCAAGCAAATTCCCCTTAACCTACTTAATCATAGCGTTTAACGTGCTTGTATATGCATATACGTCGTTTCTAAGCGGAGATATCATAACGACAAGCCAAGACGTCATCTTAAGGTATGGCCAAGTCAATTTGCTCGTTCTTGAACATGGCTATGTGTGGCAGCTTTTGACAACAATATTCGTGCATGCCAATATTGTGCATTTGGTGGGTAACATGTTTTTTCTGCTCATATTTGGCTTAAGAGCAGAAGAATTGTTCAGCATCCGTGAATACGGCGCAATATATCTTCTAAGCGGACTGGCTGGAAACTTGACAACGCTTTTGCTTGGACCAAAAATAGTTTCTGTCGGGGCTTCAGGCGCTGTATTTGGAGTGTTCGGAGCGTGCGCCATCTACATTAGGCGTGCGGTAGGGCAATCTATAGTAGGTGCACTCTTTCTCTCTTTTCTGCTTTTGATCATGGGTGCGGATGCGCGAGTTAATATTGTCGCTCATGTAGGTGGCCTAGTTACAGGGTTGCTGGCTGGTTACCTGTTGGCGTCCATGCGTCGGCAAGACATGGTTTATGAATATCCATAAGGCTCTTTTACAACCTTGCTTATGGTAGAGTCAGAACCTCGACTTTCACTTTGTGCCCATCTTTGAGTTTCAGATGTTTTCTTAATGGGACAGGCGAAATAACCTCTAAAACGGAGTTGTCATAGTGGCTTCTTAACGCAGTAACGATGGCGCCTTTTACTGTGTTCTGAACTATTGCGGGATAGCACCTTACAGGACCGAAGCTGCGTTCCTGCATTTGGAAGCCTTCTACTTCGACCGCTGGATAGGCTTCCAGCTCTGATCGTGTTTTTATGTCGTAATCTGTAGTAAGCTTTAGATTTAACGTGCCGGGATAAGGGTCAAATCCTAATTTCTCTATGAACTGTTTTCGGTAATGTTCATTCGAAGTGTAGTATGCGCCTTCGCCAAGCCCTGTAAAGACAACGCCTTCCAAAGTTATTGAAAGCGGATACGAAGCCTCGACTATAAGTTTGAGTTTTGAGTAAAGCTTGTTAAGCTCTTTGGCGCCTTCCTCAGTAACTTTGATCAAGCATCCTTCCGGAGTAATGTTTCGGGTGATCCATCTTTTACGTTCCAGCTCGATAAGGTAGCGGGAGGCTGTTTGCTGCGAAGTTTGCATTTTCGCCGCCAAGTATTCGGTTGAGATTTTTGCGGTTCTTCGATGGGCGCCCAGCTCTGCAAGCTTCAAAAGAGTGAACATGTGGCGCCACATGGTTTTTTCAGCCATTAAGCCTCAACTCGGCATCAAGCCTTAGTGTAAGAGGCTTTCTATTTAAGTTCCTCGAAAAAGACCTCTGAAGCTTATTGGGCATAGCATGTCATGTTTGCTTGCACGTAAATGCCACGAGAATCGAGTACATGTGCTGAGACCTCTACGTTTTCAGCCGCAACAGTGACAAAAAAGGAAAAGACATAAGTTCCGTTTCCATAAGAGACCGTAGAATAATCAGTCACCTTAGCCCAGTTGCCGCTGTCATTATAGTAAAGAGTTACATTTTCCACAGATGAAGACTTGTTCTCATTATATGTTCTGCATTTAAGGGTAACATTTTTCTCGCTGCCTTCAACCACGTAGTGTCCTTCAATCATCATCGTTGTGGTCACGTTAACGCTGTACGTTGCAGTCACATCTGTTGAGAAGCCTTTCACATGCAAAACTGCATCCACGCAGGCGCTTGAGGTTCCAACCCCTTCCGCGGTCCATGAGAGTTTTACGCCTTCATTATAAGTGGAATCATTACGCAGTGTGAGGCTCAAGTTAGACACTTCGTAAAGGTGTAGGCTTCTGATAAGTTGTGCAAGCTTTGCGGAGTTCGAGAGAAAAACTGTGCTTTCTGCGCTGTTTGAAGCGTTTGCAAGCGAACTTGTTACCATGTTTTGTGTTGCCTGTTTTACTTGTTGAATGAAGTCGCTGATTTCTCTGTCTGTTTGGCTGTAGTGTTCTCTAGCTAGCTCGTAGGTGTACATCACGGTTGTGGAGATTAGAATGGCTATAGCTAGTGCGGCAACGATGAGCATCTGCCCCGAGTGGTTGGAAGCGAGCATTCTGTTTCTTCTATTCATGGATCGCCGCCAGCATTAACTGGATTAGGTAAACGCGGAAGACTCGATTTGGGCTTGCAGCAACATACTCTATGCAGACTGTTTCGCTGTCAGATAGATCGCCATTGCAGATAAGCTCCGTGTTGACTTGCTGCATGCTCTCATCGTAGATCGTCATGTTAAACAATATTTCAGCAGGCAAAGTCATAGCCAGAAGTTTACGGAGAGCCGTCCAGTTTCCGCTTTCTATATGCGTGTACAGCGCTCCATCCGAGTCCAGCAACATAAGAACTTTGAACCCCATGGAGCCGAGATCCCATTGACCTGCGTCGTTCTGCACGGTTGCCAGATTTGTTGAGATGGCTAAGGACGAGAAAATAACCGACATAGCCAAGAGGGCTTCGATTATGCGGATCTGCCCTGCGTTTTCACGTTTCATCGGCTAAGCCTCCGATCCATATCGTGCATCTGTAGATAACTGCGTTAATCCGCACAATGTAGTGGCAAGTAAACGTGTTTGAGCGCCCTGCAGGGCTGACGCCAAACTGAATAGGAATCTGCGGGTAGGCTGTCCACTCGGTAAAAAAGTCTGTAGAGTTGTAGCCTGCTGCGACTAGCAATATGGGGCTTGGCTCTGTTAAGCTGGGGATCGGGTAGGTTGCTGACTGGTTAGATGCTGTTGTCTGCGCGAGCGTTGATACATGGTTAAAGGTTAATGCGTATGCTCTGGAAACATTTGTTAAAGGATGGTTTACGGATACTGTGAGGCTATGGTTTAGCGGGCTTAGCTTCGCATAGGTTCCATTGGTCTTTGGCTCTGCGGACCCGTGTTGAAAAGGGTATGCGCTGAAAGACGCTATGCAGGAATCATGGGGGGATCTTGCGAAAGCCACGAGCAGGGCTGGTCCAGCGTCGCTGTTCGGGATGCTTATGTTGACATAGACTTGACCGCTTGAAGCATGGACATCGCTCTGTTGTAGGCGATTCTCTGAAACTGCGTAGCATTTTAGTTCCGCGGAAACAGATGCGCCTCCACGTTCGGTTAAGATTTTGAAGGTGTATGTTGTTTCATTTGCTTCTTCATATTTCGCTGTTAGGTTTACAGTGACACCAAAAACTGGTTGTATCTCCATTTTGAAAGAAAGGTCGGGTATTCCTAGAGCTGAATATGCCTGCGCATACGTGATTTCAAAATGGTTTCTATCGTTTAGCCGAGAGACTTTGTCGATATCCAATGCGTACGCGGCTTCTACACTGCTTTCTGCTAGACCAAACTTTTCCGGAACCTCTTCGCCATGTTTACCCCAGTTTGCTGGGTTTCCGCAGTCTAGCAAGAGACGTTTGGATAGCGCGTAGAGTCTTTCAACTTCGCTTAACTCTTGGCGGCTACCCATATACGAGTAGATCACCTTTGAGGTGCTTGCCATGGCAACTACTGTAAGCAACACCATTAAGGAACAGGCGAAAAACGTGTCAATCGATGTGGCTGGCATGTTTTTTGCACTTCCTGTTTTTGCCTCTATTGCGGAAACACTGTGACACCGTATAGGTCTCCTATTAGTCCGCGTGATAGCACAAGTGAGAGATACGCCGTGATTACGAGCATGACGGAGTACTTGAAACCTGCAGCGAAGGTTCCCTCGTTTACCTTGCCGACAAAGAATCCTGAAAGCCAACACTGGAAGATTATGCCTACTGAGAACATGTTAATTTGATCCTGCATAAGCCTGATAGGCATAGGAACGGTGCCGGGCATGGATATCTGAGTTAAGGCAAAGACGGTCATGGCAACCATGGTCGTTGTAAGCGCGATAAGAATGCTCCAGACAAAGGCTAGAATGACGTAGGGGCGAAGAAGTGACTTCTTGTTGGCGTCAACATCTCTCTGCTTTTCACTGTACTCTGTAAGTATGTCTAGTGCGGTGGTTGCGCCGCCTCCGATTTTGATGGTCTCCGAAAGTATCAGAAAATGCACAAGAACGGGCCATGAACGGATTTTTTGTCCCAAGTTTTCGAAGATCTTTCTAAGGGAGACCCCCCATTCCATTTGGCTTCGGATAAGGTGAAGCAGACCAGTAAACCGCCCGTAGCCAGTGCGTTTTGCAGCGTGGATTATGCTTTTTTCAGGAGACAAACCGGTTTTTCTGGCTTCGGTCACGTCTCTGAGAAAACTGGGCATAGCTGTCTCCGCATCTGAGTTGATTTTAGCGATCTTTGCGTAGGCAAGCATTGGTGGAAAAGAGATTATTGCTAGGCAAACCGTGACCACGAGGGGAAAAAGCTCTGGACCTGCCAAGAACTGAAGGGGAGTTGGAAACGCAAGTAGTACCAGAAATAGCCCAACGGCTACTGCTGAAGGCAATGCCAGCTGATAGGGCTTCTTAACACTTATCAAGTTGCTTTTTCGCTCTGCATTCGCTACCGCCATAAACACGATGGAGATCATGGGCGTTACAAAGAAAACGAGAACGCTAGTAACAACTGGAGACATGCCGGGCGTGCCTGAAGCTTTCATGGGTTCAAAGATGGAGGTTGTGGAAAAGACGATGAAAAGTATGTAGGAGCAAAGGGTGACTATGAGCATTACGGCGTAAGCCTCTACTAGGGTTCCTAGTCTTTCAATTGAGCGGACGGCGGCGGCGCTTTGCACGTCAAAGATCGAGCGCAGTTTGCTTTTAAGATAGTTTACAGTGTTTCCTCCGCTTCTTACTGAGGAAACGTAGCCTAATAGGAATTCACGGTAGCTTTTCGATTTCACCTTTTCAGAACGCTTGTACATCACGGTAAGCGGATCGTAGCCTAAGACTTCGACTTGCCGGACGATTTCGCGAGCCTCCTTTTGAAAATTAGGAAGGAGACTTATTCTGCATAGTTTCTTCCAGCTTTCGTAGATTGTCACGCCGCTTGCCGCAAGCAGTGTAAACAGCAGCGCTGCAAATGGCAGTTCGCGGTCGATTTCGCTTGAGCTTGCGCCTGTCAGATAGCCTAGAAGTTGCTTGAAGAATTTTGGCTTGATGTGCGTCTCCAAGGTCTCACCATTTAGATTTTTCAAGGAACTCTCTTTGAAACAGCTGCGGGTTGTTGTAATACTTGCTTAGCACGTTGTTCACGCTTTTGTAGTCCCTTATCCTATGCTCGACCATATGAAGCAAAACGCGCTTGCGATATTCGAGTTCGTCAATGATTTTCTCTATGGGAATGTCCAAGCTTGTAGCCATTCTCTTAAGCAGATAGCTGTCTGCAATGTTCTCTTGGAAAGTGTCGGTTGAGGGGTTCCAGCTGAAGACTTGTTGGAAGCTGCTGGCGTCTTTTATTTCTGAGACGTTGATGAATTTTCTGCTTGAAAGCCTCTTTCCGGACTCTAGGAAGACAGGCGTTCTTACATGTTTTACGTTGATGACGCAGTTCATCAGGGGAATTATTGATGTTGGAATGTTCATGGGCGGCTGCGTGAGCCTCTTCACGGCAGTGTCAACATCCTCAGCGTGTAAAGTGCATAAACCGCCGTGACCTGTTGCCAGCGCTTGAAAGAGGACGTATGCCTCTTCACCGCGAATTTCTCCTACAAGTATTAAGTCTGGGCGGTGTCGTACTGCTGACTTGATCAGATCGTACAGGGAGATTTCGCCTTCTCCTTCGACGCCGAAGCCTGAGCGGGCAATGGTTGATGTCCAGTTTTCATGCGGAAGGTTGATTTCCGCTACCTCTTCTACTGAGATTATTTTGTAGTTGGGTCTTACAAGGCAAGCTACAGCGTTCAGCGCTGTGGTTTTACCTGCGCCTGTTGCCCCTATGATCATCACAGACATCTTATTCTCCATCAGCATCCACAGGTACGCGGCTATCGACTCGTCTATTGTCTCGTTCTCAATCAAGTCAACAATGGTGAAGGGATCTCTTCGAAACTTTCTCACAGTAAACGATGTGCCTAGAGGAGTTGTTTCTTTTCCGAAAGAGACTGCCAGCCTATGCTTTTCAGGAAGAGTTACGTCAACTATTGGGAAGGCTATGCTTACGTGCTTTCCAGCCTTGTGGACAACACGCATTACGAAGTCGTCTAGTTCTTGCTCATCGCGAAAAGCTACATTGGTTCTGATGTTTTCGTATTTTCTGTGCCAAAGGAAGATGGGCTTGTTTACTCCGCCGCAGCTTATGTCCTCCACGTTATCGTCATGCAGAAGCGGATCAATCTTTCCGTAGCCAACGATATCTCTTTCAAGGTTGTAGAGGATTTTGCGCATGCCAATCTGAGAGATTCCTATAAAGATTTTTTCGTGATCTTTAATGATGGCGGGTAATTGTCTCCTGAAGGATTCAGCAAGTGTTTCTTCGCCTTCAGGTGCTTGTAGCTCGTATTCTAAGATGTTTCTTAAGCTGGTGTAGCCAATTCTCTCCTCTCTGCTGAGCGGCAGTTCATCTAGCACGTAAAGGTGTTCCAGTGTTTCTCTGTTTTGAAGAATTGCCGCGTACGCAAAAGGAGGTATAAGCGGATAGTACTCGATCTCATCATATCCCTCAGGGATACTCGACCTTCTAACATTGAGAGAATCAACTGCTTCTTCCTCGTTCTTGATTACTTCTTCAAGGCTTGTTTCCGCCTTTGCTTTAGACTTATTGCTCATCTTCAACTCCATCAATCTCCATTCGCGCTTGAAAGTTGAACTCTCAGGATGCCGTCATCTAGGAAGCATGTCAGTTTGGCTGATCCATGCCCCGAAAGATAGCTGCCAGACACAAAGGCTCCGTTTGGAAGGTAGGCTTTGAGTTCTGAGCCTTCTATCGGCGTGGCTCCAAGCCCGCCTTCCAGCCATGCACTGGAAGAGTCATTGCGAAGTCTAAGCCAATACTGCTGGTTACCTATTGCCGAAGGCATCTGAAGTTGACGTTCGATGGTAGCGTTCACCGTAAGAGCTATGTTAAGAAGTTCGCTTGCGTCAGCCGCCACATGATCTAGAAGTTTGTTTAGTAGCCTTATTTCTGACGAAGTGCGGGCTGTTCCCGCGTAAACCATGAATGAGAAGACAAGGAGGCTACTTACGGCAAGAAGTGCAGCGAAAGTGTAGAGATGCCCTGGCAATATTGACGGCACAGCTAAGCCTCCGCTTTTTCTATACAAATGTTGCAAACAAGAATCTCTAGCTCTACAAATGCTCCATCCAAGTTGCTTGAGATCGGTAGCCAAACAGTGTCTGAGCAAGAGCCCATTTTGCCTGTCAACGCGACCGAGGTGACTGTTTGGTTAAGTTCATACTGTTTTGTCGTGATCTCAACGTTTGTTGATGTTGTTTTTAGGTTGAATTCTCCTTCAAGTAAGAGACTTTGCGATAAGCTTAGGTTTATGAGGTAAATGCGCACAAGATTCAAGGGTTTACCGTTTTCTGACCCAATAGGTGCTGATAAAGCATAGGGTCGGTAGCAAAGCGTTACTTGTTGATTGCCCCCGTTTTCCTCGACGTAAAGCTGTGTTGCCATAGAAAGGCTCTGGTTTACTATTGCCTTGCTATTTCCCTTAATGAAAAGCCCAACATCGCTGTACTCGGAGGCTTGCAACCTGTAAGCCACCTTTCCAATTGATCCGTTAAGCGCCAATTCGGAAGGCTCTGATGTGAAAGCTATTGTAATCTGCAGGTTCTCTGCGGATGGGAAAGTCTGAAAACTACCACTATACTCGTCGAAATAAACTGTTTTGGAAGCCCCCGTGCTCCATGCGACGTCGTGTAATGCGTCGTCAAGCTGCTGCATGCTTTGCTTCGCAAGAGAGGCTTTCAACGTGTTTGCCTTAGCATTTATCTTGATTATGGCAAAGCTGTAAGTTGCCGATATTATGGTTATCAAAGCCACGAACAGCATCAAGTAGGTGACTGGTATTGCCAAGGCTCTGTTAAAGCGAACTGGCGTTGAGGCTTTCCCTTCTAGCTGCTTTGGACACAATGTTTTCGGCTGGTCTCCTCTCTAATCAGTATACTAGCAGTTTTTCGCTTCAATGAGAAGATAAGAGGGTGTGCGTAGAACAGTACTACACATCAGTAGCGAGAATACATATTTGCATGAACAAACCTCCGCCTTCTAGAAAACCCAGCTACATAACAACAGCGAATGCAAGCTACGTTGGCTACCTATATAAAAGGGGGTTTAAAACTTTCAGTCTAGCAGTTTTCCCGCTTCTTTATCATGTTAGAAAACATAAAAACAGAGGAAAAAAGAAAGAGGAGAGCTATTGCGCTGCTTACGAAGAAGCTTGCACGTTAGATTCCTTGTAGTACTGAGCGTTCGCAGTGAATATTGTTACGCCTACTGTGACACCAATGTCGTTGACAGAGATGTGGTCAGGGTTAAGTATGTAGACGATCATGCTGTCGCCTGACTGCAAGATCAAGTCATCTGTGCTTCCCTGAGTCAGAGTATAAGCAGTGCTTCCAATCGTAACTGAACTATCTAGGTATGTGGCGTTTGTCGGCGTAACATATGGCAGATCGTCATTTATCGTAGATGATGTCTTGTTGTAGAAGACCGTAGACCAATCACATTCCTGACCTCTAACTGCGATCTTGTCGATGACAAGGTCACGACCGCCAGTGTTAATTATCAGGAACGCTGTCTCAGCATAGGTTGAGCCATCGTGCCATGTATGCAGCTTGTAGACCTGAATGCTTTCTTCTTGAACTCTTGTGGTTGTCACGTTGATGGCGTAGAAAGTCACGACAGTTGCGAGCAGCACTGAAACGACGAGTATGATCAGCGTAGTAACTACAGCGCTCAAAGCTTTCTTGTTCTTTAGGACGTTCATTTTCCTTTTTCTCCGTGGTCGTGAATCAGCCAATTTTAAATAAGATGGTTTGTGCGTAGAACAAAACTACACATAACTGCACATGTGTACAACAACAAAAGACAGAAACAACACCCCACCCAAGAAGTTTAGACCAGTTTAAACAATTCATACAAAATTCTTATCTACAGAAACCATATCTAAAAGCCCAAAACACCAAAGAAGGGAGAACGAGTGCCAACAAAATCCATCCAAATCGCAATGATAGGCATCTGCGCAGCACTATACGCAGTAGTCGGAAGACTTACAGACTTCGGAATCACAGTTGGCGGAGTAGCCTTCTGGCCTGCCGCAGTAATCCCCGCCGTATTCGCCGTCTTGTTTGGACCTTGGACTGGAGGAATCGGAGCAGCAATAGGCATATTCATCAGGGATATGCTTTTCCACGGAGACCCTCTTTTGAGCTTGTCCGCTGGAGTCACTGCCAACTTTGCCGGCTTCTTCATCATCGGCTATGTCTCCAGAGCAAGCCTAGACTGGAAAAAGATAGCGCTAAGCACAGGCTTCGGAACCGCAGCCATCATAACTGGTTTACTGCTGCCTACCGCACTGTTGCCAACTGAGTCAGCTGCCTACTTCAGCTTCACTCTCTCATCACTGGAAATCGTTCTTCTGTTCGCTCTAACCACAGTTGTAAGCCTACTCGCAATAACTGTAGTTGCCAAATTTTGGCCCAAATGGAGAAACTACGGCGCAGGATCCGTGCTTGGCTTAAGCGTGGGAAGCGTGATTATAGCAGTAACTGTTTGGGCATACAGCCAAGTTTTCTATTCACCCACAGCCTACTTCAAGGCTCCAGTACCAGCCATATTTATGCCAGTAATCTATATTTGGACCTTCGCCACAGAAATCCCATTCATCCTTCTGCTCGGACCACTAATCCTCGAAGCATGCTACAAAGCATTTCCATCAATAAAGCCCCACGCAAAAGAGTAGATACCGGTGAAAGAAGCCCAAGCATTTAGCCCCGCCGGCATTTCCAGCTTTTTCGAAATATGCGACACCAAAAAGAATGGCAACCCAATCTTGGACTTGGAAAAAGTAGGCGCTCGAGGCGGCGGATTCGGCATCCAAAAAGGCGTCACCACCCACGTTCACGTTTCAGAAGCAGAAAACAACAAAATCCAAGTCTTCATCAACAACAAGATTTCGCCAGAAGCTAAAACCACTCAAACAGTAGCCAAAGATCTCCTCGACAAAGCCAGCCGCAAATACCACGTGGTTATCAAACATAAAGTTGAAATTCCAATCGGAGCAGGATTCGGCTCAAGCGCCGCAGGAGCCTTAACCACCGCCCTAGCACTTTCCAAAACGCTAGACCTGCACCTAACCTATAACCAGCTAGGCAGAATCGCACACACAGCCGAAGTCAAATGCAAAACAGGCCTAGGCACAGTAGGTCCACTTATGCTTGGCGGATGCATAATAACCCTTGAGCCAGGAGCCCCGGGAATTGCGGTTATAGATAGAATTCCAATAACTGAAGACCACGTTATCGTGGCTGGAATTTATGGACCCATACCAACAGTAAATGTGCTTTCTTCACGTGAGAAACGTGCTGCAGTAAACAGGTGGGGCAGAAAAACGCTGGAAATGATTCTTGATGAACCTTCGCTGGAGAACTTTATGAAATGTTGCTACAGTTTCGCAGTCCAAACAGGATTCATGACAGAAAGGCTACAGAGACTAGTTAGGCTTGCAGAGCATGCAGGCGCGGTGGGAGCAGCGCAAAACATGGTGGGCGACGCTGTTCATGCGTTGACAACATCGGATAATGCCGAAAAAGTGGCGCAAGCTTTTAAACGTGTCTTGCCCAGTGAGAACATTCTCGTAGCAAACGTGGATGTTCACGGTGCTAGGCTGCTGAGTTGAAGCGGAAGATGACGCGTAAATATAAAACAGTCGCAGTGGGCGGCACCTTCGACGAACTTCACAAAGGTCACAAAGCCTTGCTTCTGAAGGCATTCGATGTAAGCGAAAAAGCTATGATCGGTCTTTGCTCTGACGAGTTTGCCAAAAAACTTAACAAGCCCCATTCAATTGCACCATACCAGCAGAGGCTACACGACCTAAAAGCTTTCCTAGACAGCCATTCCCTCTCAGAAAGAGCCAAAATCGTCCCTCTTAACGATGCCTACGGCGTGACTTTGTCTGAAGGCTGTGTCGAAGCAATAATCGTAAGCAGCGAAACAGAGTCGATGGCGAAGGCGATTAATCAAGAAAGGGAATCCCGTGGACTGCGCCCGCTTGACATAGTTGTGATAGAGATGGTTCCATCTCAGGATTGTTCACCCATTTCCACTACCAGGATTTATCTTGGTGAGATCGATCGAGAGGGACGTTTGCTGAGAAAATGTCAAAAATAGTTTAAACCGTCCCTTCATTTGTTGTTTCCTAGCAATGGTGCGCGCCATGCACAGAACAGGTGTCGCAAGTTTACCCCTTCATTACGGCAAGGCGCCAAGATGGCTGGTTACTCGCATGTGCAAGCTTGCCCGAGAAATGACAACGATAATCACTCGGGAATATGGGACGGAAGCCTTTCTAAGCCGAATTTCTGACCCCTTCTGGTTTCAGGCTTTGGGCTGTGTGCTAGGATATGATTGGCACTCGTCTGGCGTAACCACCGTGCTAACCGGTGTCCTCAAGCAGGCAGTCACACCTGAAGAGCATGGAATCGCGGTATGTGGCGGCAAAGGCAACGCGTCAAGACATACACCGGAATAAATCCAGAAAGTAGGAGACAAATTTGGTTTCTCAACCCAAGAGATCACAAAGTTGCAGTATGCAAGCAAGATGAGCGCCAAAGTTGACAACACCGCCATCCAAGCAGGATACCAGCTTTACCATCACAGCTTCTTCATAATTGAAAAGAAAAAGTGGGCAGTAATCCAGCAGGGCATGTGTCTTCAAGATTGCACGGCAAGACGATATCACTGGATTTCAGATGCTGTGCAAAGCTTCGTTGTTGAGCCTCAAAGCGCTATCGTCGGCGAAACGCGGCGGCAGACAGCGCTGGATATGACTGCGAAAGAAAGCGAAGCTTGTAGAAAGACATCGGTTGACATCGCTAAAGAGCCCCCTAACAAAATAGTGAGCCTTATGACTTCGGTGGAGCCTACCGCCCAGAGAACCCTTCAAGACTGGTTTACCGAAGTCAGCAAAAGAACTCCTCTTCCTAGGGCTCTAGTTATGCCCAGAAAAATAAACTGGAATGTTCTCAGACAGATTTACGAGTTTCAACCCCGCAACTACGAAGAGCTGCTGGCAATTCGGGGAGTGGGACCAGCAACGATTAGAGGGTTAGCGCTTGTGGCGGAACTGATTTATGGCGATAGACCAAGCTGGAAAGACCCTGTTAAATACTCTTTTGCTTATGGTGGAAAGGACGGCGTTCCTTTTCCTGTTGACCGAGAATCTATGGACAAGTCGATCCAGATGCTTAAGCTAGCGGTTCAGGAAGCCAAGGTTGGAAATGATGAAAAAATGCGGTTGTTGAGAAGGTTGAGACAGTTTGTGCCTGCTGAAATCAGCGGTTAACGTCTATTCTTCGACTGTTATTGCTTGTGTGGGACAAGAGGTTACGCATGCCATGCAAGCTATGCAATCGCTTTCCCGCTCTGGAACAGATTTCGGGCTATCAGGGTAGTCTGGGAGATTCTTTATTTCGAAAACGTTTACCGGACAGATTTCTTTGCACACACCGTCGCCGTTGCATTTAGTCCAATCCACTTTGACTTTGGGCATCTCAATCAACACTTACTTAATCATGCGCATTTGCTGTTTTTAATCTTTATCATCAAAAACATACTCTTTTGGTGAGCGCACCGCTGCTTAGGCAGACATTATTTTCGCCGAAAGCTAGACTGAGAGCAATAAAGACTTTTATCAACAGAAAAAGAAAAGTAAGCTGAAGAAGAATGGCGGAAAAACGGGAAAACAACAGTAAGTCTAGCATCGAGGAATTGAGCAGAAAACTTGACTTGATCATAAAGCGGCTTGAAACACTGGAATCGCTGATAGTTAACAACCCGGAGTATGAGAGACTTATTCCATATCTGCGAATGACTCGTGCTGGAATGGGGCTGTATGGGGAACCACTTAAGATTGCAGCTAAACTCAAAGCAGCAGAAACATACGTGCGCAAGCAGTCAGTTTTTCAAGACGATATTTCTAGATGCATAGTTCAAGCACTTGCCCTGCATGAAAAATTGAACATTTCAGCCATAACGCGTCAGGTTCAGCGGATGCGTGGAAAAGCCTCGCGAAGAATTGTAAGAGAAAGAGTCAAACGCCTTGAACGAGAAGGAATTGTTCGAAAGTCCACGGGATACGGAAACTTGTACGAGCTTGTAAGTGATCAAGAGGTGGACACTTTTTCCCATAATAAATAACTATTCTACCCACACCTGAAGTGTATTTGAAGGCGATAAACACGTGAATAAGACAAAAATAAGCATAGGGAAAGAAACAAACAACGCCTTACCAAAGGTTTCAGGAACCAGACCAGAGGCAAAAACAAAGTTGTTTTACTCAAGCTTAGCTGGTAAGATAGAAGCCGCCATTTCAAACTCTAAGCTAGAGCAACTTAAGAAGACTCTTGGAAAAACAGAATCATCTAGCATGTTGACAGGTTTTCAGTTTAGAAAAACACCTTTGTTAATGGAGGTGAGATAGAATGAGCCAAGAAAAAAGAGAGAGAAAAGAATGGGAAGACGACGCCGAAGAGATCAGAGAAATCTTTGGAACCCTTTCTAGAGAGCTACCTGCACTAATAAAAGCCATAATGGGAAGTGTCTTCTCCGAAGAAGCAGGCAGAGACATGGGCAAGGCCGCAGCAGCTTTCTACAAGGAGCTGAAAGAAGCAGGCATGCCTGAGGACACCGCAGTCAAGATGACTGAAAACTACATGTCAGTTTTCTCCAGTCTAAAAGATGTAATGAAGGGAAGCATGAGTGGACGAGGCGAGTTCAAGGGCGAAGAGATAGGTGATGAAATTCGGAAAACCCTCAAACGCGAACTACATGAAAAGCACAGAGAAAGAGATGAGGAAGACGAAGACTAGTGTTATTTTGCAAAGCAAATGTGAGGAACTGCTATGAAACTCGGCAGCCTTGTAATGGCAATGCTTCATTCTGCTAAGCTTCTTTTCAGCGTGTTTGCTTTGTGGCTTACTTTCGGCTGGAAGGTTCGAAAAACTCGCAAAGCCTTTGAAAAGGAACTGATCCGCCAAGGCATGTCTAAAAAGGACGCCCACAGAATCAGCCACCAGTATGAGGAACTGAAAAAGGAAGTAATAAGTGCCTTCATGTTCTCATACAGAGGACACCGCTAGGGAACCCGCATCAAAATAGATCTGCGCGCAACAGGACAAGGAGAAAGAGCATTCGCATGTCTTTTCCTCTGCAAGCTCTATTGCTTCTTCAGCGGGAAAGGCTATGGCGTTCACTCCTGCTTTTATGGCTAGCATGTCTGTTTCTTTCCTGTGCGCTCCTTTTGGTCGCATACACCCAAGAACTAGAGGGGTTTTAGGAAACATCAATCTCGCGGCAACCATAACCTTCGCTATGTCCAGCGGGCTCGGTGGCTTAATGTGCTGCATTTCTGTTCCGCGTATTGGCATGAAGGCAATTATGACAAGCGCAGAAGGAGAGTATCTCGATATCATTTCCAATGCATTCAATTCTCCTTTAAGCATCCCGTGGTGAAGCCCGACAATGACATGGGGCACGAACACCATACCCGCTTCATGCAGTATCCGCAGGGATTCAGCATAGCTGTCTACCGTTATCTCCATGTTGTAGACTTCTTCAACTGTGGCGTCGGAGCCTATGACGTCTATAAGCGCAGCATCGACTCCAGCATTTTTTAGTGCGGCAACCGTCCTTTGGTTGATTATGCCTGTATGGACAAAGACCACCAGTCCCAGTTCACGCTTAATCCTGGCGATGGCTTCTGCGAACTTGCCGAGTGGAACAGAACCATCTGGCTGACAGCCTCCGCTGATAAGGCAGCCTAACGCACCTTTTTTCTTCAGCTTAGCGCATAGGTCAAAGAGTTCTTTGGAAGTGGTTGCCGGATACATCGTTTCAAGGATCAAGCCGCCGCAGTGCTTGCATTTCAGTGCGCAGCCTTTGCCTGTTACTGAAATTGTTGGAAAATCGATGGAGGAGCTGCAGAACTTCTTGGTCTTATAATGTGTGAAGCTTGGTGCGTAGAAGCGTATTTTGTTGCCAAAATTCTCCTGCTTGACCTTCCAAGCGGCGTCGAGCCATTGTTCTAGTTCTTCTAGGTTATTTGTGCTGAAAACCGCATTAATGTCTTGACTGAAGATCTTTGCGTTCAACAGATTATGCACACCGTTTTCGTCCTGTAATCTTTTCAGGTGTTATGATGCATATCCTAACTGCCTGAAGCTCCTTCTCCTTGTCTCTGCCCGGTTTGCTCATGTATTCGTCAAAATCTGTGGGTACACGATATTTGTCGATGAGTTTTTGCAGGTAGGGAACCATTTTGCTTCTTTCCTCGATTATGGTTGCTTTTCCGAAGATTATGACGCTTTTGAACCATGACGCGTCAGATGCAGATTCATCTACCTCGAAGCAGACATTGGGGTTCTTTCTGATTGCCTCTACTTTTAATCCCTTCATGCATGTGTGAAAAGCTATGACACCTTCAGTGTATACGTAGCCCACTGGAACGATGTATGGGCTGGTTTCAAGAGACACTGAGATTCTGCCAACTCTGCTACACGTGAGAAACTGTTTAATCTCTTCTAAATTCATCTCACTGGTTGTCATCAACCATTTTTTACCTCGCTAACGTTGAACAAGGCAATTGACTCAGCACGCTATTTAAGCCTAATCGCGCACATGTGGTGCGGTAAGATTTTTAATTTGCCGAATCTGACAATACATGCTGATAAAGGTGAATCCAAGAAATCCTTCTGGCAACGCTGCGCCGGGGCTTGTCCGTGTCTCACTTGGGACGGCGATAGCGATAGGTTTGGTTAAAGGCAAGCTTGATGCTGCACCGACAACCGCTTATTTGATGACGCATAAGCAAGGCAGATGCAACGCAAATTGCGGTTTCTGCCCCCAAGCCAGAAAAAGCTCCGGCAGAGAAGACATGCTTTCAAGAATATCGTGGCCTTCTTTCCAGCTTGACCAAGTAACAAGTAGGCTTCAAAAAGCCGCTGCTGACGAAAAGATACGACGTATCTGCATCCAAACACTGCATTATCAAGAAGCACTAAGAGACGTTGAAAGTCTCGTTGGAGCAATCCACAAACAAGTTGCGGTGCCAATCTCAGTCTCTTGCCAGCCACTGAACATAGAAAATATTACGCACTTAATCAATGCTGGTGCAGAAAGAGTAGGAATCCCCTTAGACGCTGCAACCAAGGAAATATTCAACAAAGTCAAGGGAAGATCTGCTGGAGGTCCTTACAGATGGAGGCAGCAACTTGAGCTCCTTCACAAAGCAGTGACGCTCCTTGGAGAAAACAAGGTAAGCACGCATCTAATCGTTGGGCTTGGCGAGACCGAGAAAGAGATGATAAAAGCCATTCAGCAATGCGTAGATATGGGTGTCCAGCCTGCGCTTTTTGCGTTCACTCCTATCCGCGGCACTGCATTAGAGAAAGCTGATCAACCACCGCTTCAACGATACAGAAGGATTCAGTTGGCTAGATACTTGATTTTACACAAGCTTGCAAGATTTGAAAACATGCGGTTCGAGAAAACAGGCAACCTAGCAGATCTTGGAGTTGGAAAAGAAAGGCTTGAGCGCATTATTCACACTGGTGAGCCTTTCCTCACGTCTGGGTGCCCAAATTGCAATCGTCCCTACTACAATGAAAAGCCTAGCGGCCCGATCTACAATTACCCACGCCCATTATCGGAAACGGAGATTGCAGACATCAAGCGAGAACTGGGAGTCAGCGGGGAATAGGTTTTGACAGAATTATTCCTGCTTGACGCAATGCTCACCGAAACCAACGCAATAAAACTAAGGTTTGTTGACAGCAGCAGCCACGTAACCGAGATTATCGATAAGGACTACAAGCCTTACTTCTTTGTTGCCTATCCTCTTTCTGAAAAAGACAAAGAAATAATTCTACAATTCAGCGGTAACGCCCAGATAGCCCAGAAAATTGACCTCTTTACAAACGAAAAAAGAGTTTTAGGGCAGGTTAACTGGCCGAACTCAGCTATCGGTTTGAAAGCCGCCAGTAAACTTGACCGGTGCTGGGAAAGCGAGATAGACGTTGTGAAATCCTATGTATATGACAAGGGTCTGGCTTTTGGCGCAATGCATTCAGAAAATGATCTAAAACCTATTCTGCAAGTCAGTGAAGCCGCGAAGGCTAGATTTGATAGCGCTTTCGGCGAGATGCAGTCCAAAGACCCGCTTAAGTACGCGCAGATAGCTTACTGGTTTAATCTGCTAAATCAGCCTGTTCCCAAGCTTGATTTTCAACTTCTCAAAGATCGTGATGTCGATTCCAGCAGAGTCTACGCTGCGTGGATGTTGGCGAGGGTGGCAAACATTCCGGTGACTGAGGCGCTTGTAAGTAGGCGGGTGAGTGACTGGATACGCTCCATGATTCACACTTATCTAAGAAGAAACAGCATTCTCATTCCAACTGCTGATGAACTGCTTAGAGGAAGGCAGCCTCACAGAGTCGTCGGCGCCCTTACGGTTGCACCTAAAGCAGGAATATACTTCAACACTGTGGTGTGCGATTTTGAAAGTCTGTATCCCAGCTGCATTGATAGTTTCAACCTGTCTTATGAGACTGTTGACTGCCCTCACCTAGAATGTAGGGGTAACAGGATACCTGATGTTGATAGTCACGTCTGTACTCTGCGCAGAGGCTTCTACTCTGTACTTATTGGTGCGTTGAAGGAGCTTCGCATCAAAATATTCAAGCCAGCATCAAAGGATAACTCTCTAAAGGAAGAGGAGCGGGAAACCGCGAGTACAGCGGCGAAGCTTTTGAAACTGTTTCTTGTCTCAAGCTACGGCGTTACTGTGCGGATTCATGGTGTTGCGTGTCCGCCTTTAGCTGAGGCGATAACTGGGTACGGACGGTATGTTTTGCGGGAAAGCTGGAAAATAGCTGAAGAAAAAGGACTGCGCCCCTTGTATGGGGATACTGACTCGCTTTTCCTTGACAATGCAAATGACGAGCAAGTTAGGTGGCTGATTAATGCGGCAAAAGAAAGGTTTCGTCTCGACTTGGCTGTTGACAAACGCTACAGTCTCTGCGTGTTGCCTAAGGCGAAAAAAGCGTACTTCGGCATAATGCCTGATGGAAGCCCAGACATTAAAGGTGTTACTGCAGCAAAGTCTAACACCTCGGTGTATGTGACCAAAGTTTTTCAGCAATGTGTTAAAGAACTATCTTCAGTAAGAAACAGAGAGGAATACGAGCAAGCCAAGCAGAGGATTAAACAAGTGGTTGCCAAAGCCATTCAAGACCTTAGAAGCCGCAAAGTCAAGCTTGAGGAGCTGACTTATTCTGTTAGGCTGTATTTTGATCCTAATGAAAAAGTCGTTGACATGAAGACTGCACATCAGCCTTACCAGTGCGCTCTACAGCTTATTGACGCAGGCAAACGTCTAAAGAGAGGAGACACTGTTTCCTTTGTTAAAGTTAAGCCCTTTCCGTACAAGGGCAAAACCTTTACTGTAAAGCCTGTAGAGCTTGCGCCAAACCTTGCAGAGATAAATGTAGCCGACTATGTTCGCAACCTGCTTACAGCACTTAATCAGACTTTCGAGCCTATGGATATCAAGCTGGAAGCAGAGAAAGAAGCCGACGTCTCAAAGAACGCCAAGATAACAGCATACTTTGGCTCAAACAATGGAGGAAACAAACGCAACTAACACACAAGTGCCTAGCCTGAAACATTTTATATAGTTTCCAGCATAATTTTCTTCTATGCCAATCAAAACAATAGAGTTCACTGATCTGGAGAAAGAATTATCCGCAACCAGAAAACGCTTCCAAGAAGCCTTAGCGCCTGAGTTGGGGAAAGCATACATAATCGCCATAACCAGAGACGGCTGCCCAGCATGCGAAAGACAAAAGCCGAAACTAGAACAGCTTGCCAAAACCGCTGCAGCAACCCATAAAGACGCAGTGATCTTCACAAGAATACATGTGAAGTACAGGAAAGACAGGGAGGAAGAATCGGCGAGAAGCAAAAATATTCTCGCACACTATTTCTATCCAACCAACCTCATACTGGTTAGAACGAAAGATCGAGGAGCGGTTGAGCTCTACCGTAGCGCCGCACCAACAATGAGCGAGCTTAAAAGGCAAATCGGGATTGCAGTAAAGCTGGCTGAGATACTTAGAAACCGCGATTGATACGCGGTATCCCTATGGACCTGGCACAGAGGGAGGCTGCTTCAAAGTTTTTCGGTAATAGGCCAGCATGATTGCAGAGAAGCTGACAAAAAAGACTAGAGAAAATGCGGAAGTGATTAGTTGCAGAGTTATGTAAAGTGCAGCATACCAAGGCTCTGTGGTACCGCCGTCTAAGAATAACAAAACATATGTAACAATAGTTATGATAATATTGCCTAGCCAGCAACCAAGAAACGTGGAGAGCACTGCTGACCAATACATGGATGGCGGTTCAACATCTTTACTGATAGCGTACATAACTCCAAACGCAAGAAAAACGCTTACAAAGAATGGAATTGGCACCCATGCAACATAGTACCACGAAAAAAGCATTGGTGTCCACAGATGAAGGAAGATTAACCATTCCAGCAAATTGCTTATAGAGCCAGCAAAAAGTGCAAGAATCAAGGAAATACAGAAGTACCTAACATCAAATGTCAAGTTTATCCCAGACACTAGTTCTCTACAAGCAGCTTATATGCTTTTACATACTGCCAACCATTAAATCTCAAGTGAAAACATTTCAGAAAAATGGTTTCTAGCGGTCGAAAAATCTAAGTGCATGATAAGCGCTAATGCAGTTGCCTAATCTTGCTGGTGCATGACATGGTCGAGTCTGCCATAGAAGACAAGAGAATTACTCTGAAAGAGGCTGTTAAGCTAGTTCCAGATGGCGCACACCTGTTCTGGGGAGGCTTCGGCTTTCAGCGTCCGCCAATGGCTTTTGCACATGAGCTTGTCAGGCAGAAAAAGCGGAACCTAACAATATACACCTGTGGCTCTGAAATGGACATTGATATACTGTCAGGCGCCTATGTGGTGTCGCGCTATGAGATGGCGTTTTATGCCATAGAGGGAATAGGCTTGGCGCCTAACATTCAGAGAAGAATTCGTGAAGGCGCAATTGAGATTGAAGATTACACGAATTTGGCGATGGCGCTGCGTTTTCTCGGCGGAGCGTTAGGCGTCCCGTTTATGCCTCTCAAAAGCATGCTGGGAACCGATCTTTTGTCAAAAAAGAGGTTTAGACCCAAGAAGGCTGAGCTGATTGAATGTCCTTTTACTGGAGAGAAAATTGTGCTTGTTCCGTCTGTTCGTCCAGACTTTAGTATAGTGCATGCCTCACGCGTGGATAAAGAGGGAAACGCGCAGATTGACGGAATAAAAGGCGAAGACATAGAAGGCGCGAGAGCAGGAAAAAAAGTAATCATTCTCGCCGAGGAGATCGTTGATACTGAATTTATCCGAGCTCAGCCAGATCAAACAGTCATCCCGAACATTTACGTCAGCCACGTGGTTGAATGCCCGTGGGGATCATATCCAATGATGGTTTACAATTACTATGATTATGACATGGAGCACATACGGCGGTATTACGAGCAGTGCAAGACTGAAGAAGGATGGCAAAAATACTGCGAAGAATACATAACCAGCACAGACAGTCACACTGATTTCCTTAAGAAAATAGGCATGGAAAGACTGATGGAGCTTAAAGCCAAAAAACCTTTACCCTACTAGGAGGAAGAAAAGAGACATGACCAAGAAATATGCAAAACCCGAAGAATTCAGCACCCTTGAACTTATGGCGGTCTGCGGCTCCCGCCAAATAAAAAACGGTCAAGTCGTGTTCATAGGAACAGGCTTACCAATGATCGCCGCCATGCTAGCGAAAAAGACACACGCACCTGCAGCCAAAATCGTCTACGAAGCCGGCTTTATTGACTCTAACGCTAAAGAAATAGCTCTTTCCATAGCCGATTCTCGACTAGGCTACCGTGCCTCCGGAGCCATAGGACTTATCGAAACACTGGGAGTCATGCTGCAAGGAGGACACGTTGACCTAGGCTTCGTTGGAGCAGCACAAATCGACGAATACGGAAACATCAACACCTCCTACATAGGAGACTTCGAAAAACCATCCGTAAGGCTTCCTGGAAGCGGAGGAGGAAACGACATAGTCTCCTCAGCCAAGCACATAGTCATAATAATGACACATGAAAAACGCAAGATGGTAAAGAAGCTTGACTACTTAACCAGCCCTGGATTTCTAAATGGACCAGCAGCACGTGAAAAAGCCGGTCTTATTGGAGGCGGACCGTTGCTTGTGGTTACTAACCTTTGCCAAATGGATTTCGATCCAAAAACAAAGCGAATAAGGCTGGCGACACTTCATCCAGGTGTAACCGTGCAGCAGGTTAAGGATAACTCAGGCTTCGACCTTATTATTCCAGAGAATGTCCCTTCAACAGAGCCGCCGACGCTTGATGAGCTTGCCCTGCTTAGAGCGATCGATCCTAACGGAATTTACATCCCGAGGACTAAGTAGGGAGTATTTGCTCTTTTGGCTGAAGCTTCGGCTTCTGCCTTGTCACTTGTTCTACGATTTTCCAGAATTCTTCTTCTGTTAGCCCCTTGCGTAGGTCTTTCATAAGCTTCTTTATTTCGTAGAAAGTCATCTGTGCCTCGCCTTTGTCTAGGCTTTCATGCATTCCCCGCAGTCTTCTGGCAATCTCGTCTATCTGCATTGGAGACGCTTTGATCTGCGCCTCGGCTAGCCGTTCTTGGAGAAGCTGTTTTCCAACGGTTCTGCCTACAAAGTATTGGGCTTCTCTTCCAACAATTTCTGGTGGAAAAGGCTCATTTAGTATGGGAACCTTCAGC
Organism: Candidatus Bathyarchaeota archaeon; assembly: GCA_018396615.1. Taxonomy (GTDB): domain Archaea; phylum Thermoproteota; class Bathyarchaeia; order Bathyarchaeales; family Bathycorpusculaceae; genus JAGTQT01. The sequence goes on along the minus strand of JAGTQT010000005.1, from coordinate 5,664 downwards.
ATAGGCTTAGTTTGCTCGTCAATTTCGTATGAGAAGGCGTGCTCCCCAATTATAGGCTTGTGAAACTGTATGGGCAATGCGAAGGCTTTTTCCGCCATTTGTGAAAGCCTCTGGATCTTGTCTAGATCTATTCCCGTGTCTACGTCGTAAAGCAGCTCCAATGCAGCTACAACTTCCTCTAGAGGCGCGCCGCCGGAGCGCTCGCCAAATCCCGCGACGCATGTATGCACGTAGGTCACGCCTTCCTCCACCGCTGCCAGCGTGTTCGCAGTAGCCAATCCAAAATCATTATGACAGTGGACAGAAAGTGGAACACTCTTTTTGGTGCGTTCATCAAGCTCCTTCTTGATATGTGAAATCAAGTAACGCATGGATAATGGTCGAAGGAAACCTACGCTGTCGGCGATTACGATTCGGTCGGCTCCTGCTTTGACTGCTGTTTCGACGATTCGCAGAATGTCATCTGGAGGGGTTCTTGAGGCGTCGTCTAAAACGAAGTCTACGATGACGCCGTGTTTCTTCGCGTACGCTACGGTTTCCGCTGTCTTTGCAAGAGCCTGTTCTTTAGTTATCTTTAGCGCATACTTTAAGTTGAGTTCGTTGAATGGCGTGAAGACGGGTATCTCTTTTACTCCGCATTCGAGGCAAGCGTCCACGTCGCTTTTTATGGTGCGCGCTGCTGCAGCGATGCTTGCATTTTGAAAGCCTTCATTAGCGATCCTTCGCACGGTGTTCTTTTCTTCCTCTGAGTGCGCGGGGAAGCCTACGGTTATGATTGAGACGCCGACTTCGTCAAGCATTTTTGCAAGCTTCACTTTTTCCACGTACGTTAGGAACACTGCGGGAGTTTGCGTCGCTTCCTTTAGGGTCTCGTCCCAGACAAAAACTCTGTCAGGAAGCTTAGGCGGCAGATTCTTTCTTAGACGGTTATAGTTGGCGATAAGTCCTTGTGCTTCAAGTTTCTTGAATATGGTTTTCCTCAAAGGCTCTGCCTTCCCATAAAGTAGTTTATGGTACAGTCTCTATTTCTCGGTCTTTAATATAAGAATTAGCACATTCTGCAAAACCGAGACAACAAAGTTCATGCCATAAGGCTGCATAGCGAAGTGAATCTTGGATTAACGTTGCCTACTGCGAAAGTTTAAAATTCAAAGCAGAACCTAAGCCTCTACTACATAGGGTGCACGTTATGGAGCCTTTCGAGTGGTGGAGCGACAAGCAGAAGCGGCTGATGGAAGAGGCACGAGCTTTTGCTGATCAAAACCTTGGCAGAGGCCAAGAAGTCTTTTGGACGAAAAAGTTTCCGATGGATATGCTCAAGGAAATTGCTCGCAAAGGATGGTTTGGAGCAGCAATACCTGAAGCCTATGGCGGAATCGACGCAGGAGTCACAGGCGTCGCCATAGTTGCTGAGGAACTTAGTAGGATATGTTCAGGGCTGTCTGAAGCTTACGCGGTTTCGATGTTCGGTGGCGTTGAACAGCTTCTGGCATTTGGAACTGAGACTCAGAAGCGAAAATGGCTACCGAGAATAGCGAAAGGCGAGGTTGTTGGAGCGGTCTGCATTACCGAGCCTTTTGTAGGTTCAGACGCAGCGGGGGTGGAAACAACTGCTCGCCGAGAAGGAGACTGTTTTGTCCTTAATGGAAAAAAGCGTTTTATCACCAACGCAGGGCTAGCTGACATTTATGTCGTTTATGCAAAAACAAGCGAGAAACCTGAAGACAAGAGCAGATATCAGCATCTTACCGCATTCCTCGTCGAGAAGGGTGTGCAAGGTTTTTCTGTCGAAAAGATCAATGAGCTTTCAGGCTGGTTTGGACTTCCAAACGGGATTCTAAGCTTTGATAACACAAAGGTTCCGGCTGACAACATAATTGGCGAACAAGGCATCGGCTGGAAAGTCATGATGGCGGGACTAAACTTCGAGCGAGTTGTTTACTCCGCAGCAATGCTTGGACCGATGCGCGAATCCATCCGATATGCCGTGGCATACGCACAGAGGCGCATGCAGTTCGGCAAACCGACGGTTGATTTACCAACAAACCAGTTCAAGATCGCAGACATGTTTGCCGGGTTAACCACCTCGCGGCTGCTTGTATATCACGCGGCAAGAATGCTGGATGAGCACCGTGAGGCAATGGTTGAAGCAGCAACTGCAAAGCTTTTTGCCTCAGAAACCTATGAGCGGCTTATTAGCGATGCGATTATGGTTATGGGCGGAGACGGTTGGACCCGTTTCTATCCGGTTGAAAGCTACCTCCGCGACGCGAAGGTGAACCAGATAGGCGCTGGCACAAATGACATCATGAAACTCGTCATCTTCAGAGGCGGACTGAAAGCCCTAGGCAAAGACCTAAAAATGCCTCAAAGAAGACTGCACGAAAAACTCGGTGTCCCAGTTTCATGGGGAGAAAAGCTTCCGAAACTCAAGCCAAACGAAGACAGCATCCTCGAACTGCTGGCGGAAGACTACATGGTGAACCCTGGCTTGTTTATGAGCAGGGAAGATTTGAAGGAAAGACTTGAAACAGTCGCCGATGACAAGCTTGATGAGATGCTGACTAATCTTGACAAAAAAGGCTTTGCCAAACTTTACCGAGACTCTAAAGGTTTGATCGCGCTTGTTAAGGCTACATACAGCGGGCTGCACAAGGCGAAGAAACCGGAAACATACAGGTGGTTCCCCGATTGGCTTGACAGGGACATGGTTTTCTAGGAACCCCATTCAAAAGCAACATGTCTATTGCAAAGGTTTAAAATTGAACCGTCAGCAAATACTCATCCATCAACAAAGGTGAATGGTAAACATGGATATAAGAAAAATAACCGTTCTAGGCGCCGGCTTAATGGGCCACGGTATCGCTCAGGTAGCAGCCCAAATTGGCAAATACGACGTAACCATGCGAGATGTGGAGCGACGCTTCATAGACAACGGCATGAACATGATTAAAGACAGCCTTGAACGCTTCGTCAAGAAAAGCCAGATGACCGAGGTAGAAATGAACGAGATCCTAGCTAGGATCCATACCACACTTGACCTTAGAGAAGCCGTATCTGACGCCGACCTGATCATCGAAGCTATACCTGAAAACGTTGAACTAAAAAGAACAACTTTCAAAGAGGCTGACGCGTGGGCGCCACCTCATGCCATAATCGCTTCAAACACTTCGTCCGTAAGCATAACTGAGCTTGCTTCTGCAACTGGCCGACCTGAAAAAGTCTGCGGCATGCACTTCTTTAACCCTCCACAGCTTATGAAACTCGTGGAAATAATAAAAGGCGCCAAAACCAGCGACGAAACAATTCAAACCATCACAGAAACTGCCCACAAACTAGGTAAAGAAACCGTACTAGTCAAAAAAGACAGCCCGGGCTTCATCGTAAACCGCATACTCATACCCGCTCTAAACGAGGCTGCAGCGCTCCACTGGGAAGGAGTAGCTGACAGAGACGACATCGACAGGGCGGTCAAACTTGGTTTAAACTGGCCTATGGGGCCGCTTATGCTTCTTGACTACATTGGAGCAGACACAACGCTGGCCATCGCCGAGGTTCTCGCAAAGGAGATCGATCCTAAGTTCCACGCGTCTCCGGGACTGAAGCAGATGGTTAAGGCGCAGCTTCTTGGAAGGAAGACGGGGAAAGGCTACTACGAGTGGACGCAGAAATAGGGAGGCTAAACATGTGGATTTCAAATTCATAATTTACGAAAGAAGCGACCAAATCGCGACAATAACCTTGAACAGGCCGGAAGCACTTAACGCCTTCAGCAAGGAAGTCATTGAAGAAGTTCTCCAAGCAATAGAAGACATAAAGCAAGACGAAAATGTGCGCGCTGTCATATTAACTGGCTCAGGTGAAAAAGCATTCTCAGCGGGAGCAGACATCAAAGCCATGAAAGGAATGAACGCGCTTAAAGCCAGAGAACTCTCGCTTATGGGTGAAAAACTCTGCTGCTCACTAGAGAGCTTGGAAAAACCAGTAATCGCCGCATTAAACGGCTACGCGCTTGGAGGCGGCCTAGAAGTTGCAATGTCATGCGACCTCCGTATAGCGTCAGAAACCAGCCGCATGGGGCAAACCGAAATCAACATAGGACTAATCCCGGGATGGGGAGGAACCCAGAGGCTTACCAGACTTGTCGGCCCGGGAAAGGCTAAGGAGATGGTGTTCACCGGAAAGCTTGTAGACGCGAAAACTGCTGAGCAGCTTGGCATTGTCAACATGGTTGTTCCCGCAGACAAGCTTAGAGAAACCGCTCGTCAACTCGCGCTGGAACTAGTTGCAAAGGCACCTGTAGCTATTAAGGTAGCTAAAGCACTGATAAACAAGGGCGCAGAAATCAGTCTAGACGCGGCACTAGCGTTGGAGCGTGAAGGCTTCGGAGTTGTCGCATCCACAGAAGACTTGCAAGAGGGCGTTGCAGCTTTCACGGAGAAACGCAAACCAGTGTTTAAAGGCAGATAGCAGAATTCGCACTAACAAATCTTTCCAGCACCTCCTTTTTCCTATCAATTTAAATTTTAAGAACCGTTTTTTAGGTACCAAAAGTTTATGTGAAACAACAAGGGTTACAACATCTTCAAGATTCCGGAGAGAAACTTTGTGCCTGACCCAAGACTACTGCTAGAAGATAACGCCGGGAAACAAATGCTTTTGCTTGGAAACGAAGCTATTGTTCGGGCGATTCTAGAAGCAGGAATAAATGTCGTAACTACGTACCCGGGAACGCCGGCGTCAGAGATCGGTGATTCTGTGTCCGCCATTGCAAAAGAGTCTGGAGTATACATGGAGTATTCTACGAATGAAATGGTTGCGGTAGAGGTTGCGGCGGGAGCGGCAACCTGCGGAGTCAGAGCCCTTTCAGCCATGAAGCATGTCGGACTCAATGTTGCTGCGGACATGATGATGACTTTGGCTTATACAGGCGTAAGAGGCGGCTACGTGATTGTCACCGCAGACGATCCGGAATGTTTCAGCTCGCAGAATGAGCAGGACAACCGCTTTTACGCGTTGTTATCAAGTCTTCCTTGCATGGAGCCATCCAACCCGCAAGAAGCCAAGGACATGGTGATTTCGGCTGTTGAGATGTCGGAAAAGCTGGAGCTTCCAGTGCTTTTGCGAACCACGACTCGCGTAAATCATGCACGTGGACCAGTGGTGTATGGCAAGCTTGCAGAACTAAAAGAAAAAGGCAAGTTTATCCGAGATGTTGCAAGGCTTGTGATGGTTCCAGCCTACTCAAGACCTGCACACACGGTTCTTCTGAAAAAGCTGGAGAAAGCTAAGAACATAAGCGAAACTTCCCCCTACAATGTCGTTACAAAGAAAGAAAGGAACAGTGAATACGGCATAATTACCTCTGGCTCAGCCTACAACTACGCTGTTGAAGCGGCCCGTCTACTGGACTTGAAAGCCAGCGTTCTCAAACTTGGCATGACACATCCACTCCCAGAAAAATTGATCGCGAAATTTCTCAACGAAAACAGCAAAATCATCGTTGTTGAAGAGCTTGAGCCCTACTTAGAAATGCAGATCAAAGCAATAGCCAAGGATCACGCTCCAAACGTAGAAATCTACGGAAAAACAAAGATACAATATTTCCCGCGAGACGGTGAACTTTCTGTAAAAACTGTGCTAACGGGCTTCTCCACCATAGCG
>JAGTQT010000033.1 GCA_018396615.1 Candidatus Bathyarchaeota archaeon | reverse complement strand
GCCTAGGACTACTTTTCTCCACTCGCTATTTTCGCGTACTGCACAGTTACACCGAGCTTGTGGCAGTAGGACTAACATGCGGCTACGCAGGAGCCATAATAATATCTTATCTCGAACTAATAGATGCAACATTATTTCTAATTCTAATATACTTTATAGTAAAAAGAGCGCCGGCAATTAGAAAAAACATCTTTAACTATGCACTATTCTTCGGCATCAGCCTTCTACCGCTTAGCCCTTTCTTGTACAGGTTCATTGCCTTCTACAGCTATCCAGGCCACAACATTGGGATTGCCTCGGACTTCGGCGGATGGCCCAGCCAACAACTTCACTTGACTCAAGCTCTGCAGTGGGCTTTGGAAAACTTGTCGCCTAATCTCTTGCTTCGAGCAATGATTTTTGGCTTGATCTTTGGTCTTGGTTTGCTAATTTGGAAGACAAAGAATACTGGCGGCCTCAAACCAGTGATGGCGTTAGCTGTTGCTATTTTCACGGCGGGAACTGCGCTATCGCTTGTTTCGTTTGTACTTGGTGGAGAGTTTGGCATAATATCGTGGGGGCATCAAGGCATTTTGTTTTCAGTTGCAATCAACATGCTAATAGCCGCTTTTCTCATAAGGTTGCTAGAGGCATGGCGGAATGGAACCTTCCCTTTCAAAAGCCCTCGTTCAAACATCTTTCTGCTGATCATGCTACTATCCCTAATGACCGGACCCTTTGTAGGCTACCGGTTCGTCGCTGAACCCGCAGATTTAAGAGGTGGATACGAAATGTTTGCAGTGACAACCCAAACAGATTACGATCTTATAATGTGGATGAAAGAAAACCTAACAACTAGCGCGGCTATACTCGTTAATCAATACGACGCAGGACTTTTTATTCCAACACTTTCACATCACAAAATTGTGTTGCCATGGGGTGGAAGTAGCTATAGCCGTTCTTACCAGAGGCTGGTGGGTTTGCTGGCGAACCACACGCTTAACGCCACCACATATCAGTTAATGCAATACTGGAACGTGACGCATATCTATGTTGGGGGCAGAGTAATGCATGTGGCGCCTAGAATCCCTGAGTGGAATCAGCTACTTTTTCTCGGCAACCCCAACTTTAGAATCGCCAAAAATATCGAGTATTCATACCTGTTTGAGCTATACGATCAGAATCCCGCTTTTGCCTTTCTAGAAGACTTTGAACACGAGCAGTGGAATCAAAACTGGTGGAAAAACGATCTTTTCGGAAAAGGCATAGGTAACGCCACCGTGAAAGAAGACTTGGGCTACAATGGCTCCAGCTCTCTTATGCTTACAGCACAGGCAACTTCCTCTATAACAGATTGGGACATGAAATGTGCTTACCGCGTTTATAGAGAGATCTTTGTTCAAAACAACAGCGATGTAGCTTTTTCGTTTTATCTAAACGCGACAGAGGGTTTCAGCGGAAATGACACCTTCGCAGTAATGATTTCCGATTCCTTGCAACAGCGGTCGCTTGTCTTTGCAACCCAAGGCGGCATCTTCACTCAAAAAAGCATAATACAGTGGAACATAACTTTAGGTGTTTTCGAGTACAACATCAGCGACTTGTGGCGACAGCGGTTCAGCACGCCTTTGCCGAGTTCTTTTATTCTGCAATTTGTAAGCTATGACTTTGACGGCGTCAGAAACATTGTTTACCTAGATAATATCGAAGTTAGAAACATTATTACTGATTAGGCAGGGCAAGCTAAGGAATAAAAGGAGGCAGAACTGCAGGTAGCGGAATGAAAGTTGCTTTAAAAAAAGACTAAAACATAAGTTGGCAACAGAAATGGGAAAGTCTGAGGACACCTAATGAGAATACTGCATCTGATTGACTCGTTTGACGCAAGATTCGAAAGAGATCAGGTAAAACTAGTAGAGCTTCTAGAGCGAAAAGGCTATCACAACACGGTGGTTACATCACGATACTCCTCAGACAACAGGCTGACAGATGAAGCCTTGTTTAAATCGTGGGAAAAGCAATATCACGTTACCAAAATCATCCATGCACCAAGCATAAGGATTCCTACCCCATTGCTGCTTGACCCATCCAAAAACATCTACCTACCAACTAAAGGTGTCTTCGAGGAATTTGACATAATCCATGCTTACAGCTGCGCCACGTATTCTTCTTTTCTAGGTGCACTACTGAACGCAACGAAGAGAACCAAACTTGTTATGCGATCGGACATGTCTCCCGTAGCGTACACTAAGGCGAGAGATTCCTCCTTTTATAGGGCACTGTTAACCTATCCTTTCCGTCGTGCAAGCGCAGTCTATGTGTACTCAGATTTCGAAAAACAATGCCTAAGTAGGTTGGGCGTACTCGAAAACAAGATTCATGTGATACCAGTAGGCATAAACTTTGAAAAATTTAGTAATTGTTCAACCGTGGAGCCAAAGGATTCCTTCGCAATTGGTTTTTTTGGGCGCTTCGCCTTTGTTAAAGGCATTCACAGAGCAGTTCCAGCGTTGCAGCAGGTTTTGAAAGAAGAAAACGCCTCAGTTATTTTTTCAGGCATATTAGACGATTCAGAATACGCAAAAGAGGTGATGATCCCTCTGAAAAAGTTTAGAAACTTCAGCTACAAAGGTAGCCTAAGTTTACACCCAAGCAGGTTCTATAGCTTGTGCGATGTGGTGATTGTTCCATCAGTATATGAGACCGGAGCCATAACAGTGTTGGAAGCCATGGCATCTGGAAAAGCAGTAGTGGCTTCAGATATTTATCCGATTAGAGAATACATACAACATGAGATTACAGGCTTTTTGTTTTCGGATGCGAAGGAACTGTATCCATGCCTCAAGAAGCTGTTGGACAATCCGGATTTAATTAAAAAAATTGGGGAAAGAGCAAGAAGAAAAGCAGAGCAGCATGATTGGAAAAAAATAATTAGTAAATACGAAGAAATGTATCGGATTGTTCTATGCAACTGAACGCCGCACACAAAGTGGTTCTCGTGAAGGGTGATTTTTAGTTTGTTCTAGAACAACGGCGAAATAGACGAAAACATTTATCGCCGATTGCAATCTGGCAGGCGCATGTTCAAATCTTGCTATAAAGCGCAACTATTTTTTCAGTGTACTCTTCCCAGTCAAGAACCCCTGCAATCTTTTCCTTTTTTTGCCACTTTCGCGCTATAGCTCTCTGAAATGCATGAGCAATCTCTGCTGAACTAAGCGAGTTCACTCCTTCTGCGAGCCCGATTTGGACAAGATGCGCAAGCGGGCCGTCTTTCAAGACAACAACTGGAACCCCGATTAACAAAGCTTCGTAAACTACTCTGCTGAAGCTTTCCAATGAGGACAGAAGAACAAGCGCGCTGGCTTCCGCGTACTCTTGAAGCAATTGCCGTCTAGATAGCTCCTTTTTCCAACGTATATGTTGAGAGATGCCGAGGTCGCTGGCCAGTTGAACTAGGGAATCATGTTGCGGTCCTTCGCCGATGATCACAAGCTCGTAAGAGACATGTTCGTCTGCTATCAGTCTTGCAAAGCCTTCAAGAACTTTGTCAACATGTTTGTATCCTTTCAAGGTGCCTACATAGAGTATTTTTTTAGGCTCTTTGGGGGTGTGCCTTACTTGTTTTGCCTCTTTTACGTCGATGCCTTCAGGTATCAGCAAGATGTTTTTGCAAGGAAAATCTTCGCTAAATATTTTTGCTTCGTAAGCAGAGTTAACAATCACTGCGTTCGTACGCGGCATGATGGCGGTGTGGAGGAGGTGTCTATAAAGTTTCAGCATTGCGTGCCTGAGAGATGATTGCCCAAAACGGTGATAGTGCGGTTGAAGAACTAGTTTCTGGTTTCCGTGTTTAAGCAACGCCGCAAACAAAGGCAGAAGGATGTGAATATTGTGGACGTGTATTATGTCTGCTTTCTCTTTTAGCATTGAAAGGATGAACCTTGGCTCTGGTAGAAAGAGCGGGTCACCTACTACTGGGATGAAGCGCTTAACTAAAATTGTATTGATTTTCTTTCTGGTACAGGTGTTTCTGCTGAGATCAACTGTGTAAACTGTGACAGCTACGCCTCTTTTAACTAGAGTTTCGCTCAGCTTCTGAACTACGGTCTCGACACCGCCCATGTTTGGTGGATACCGTGGAGTCACTTGCAGAATGTGCATACTGTTTCTCTCGGATAAAACCATATTGTTGGTATCATGTTTTTGTACTTCTTATAGGTTCCCAAGTGTAGGGGATTCTTCCTTTTTTGATTTCGATCTTTGCCTGTAGGTACGCAATTGCTTCCACTATGCCACCTAAGGCTAGATACGGAATTTCGTTAAACTTTAAGGCGGATGTTGCGCGGGCAACGTTTTTTATGTTTGAAGTTGAGACTTTGAAGCCGGTTTGGCTTTGAAGTTGCATATGTCCAATCCAGATACGTTTTCTTTGTTTAAGCAGATCAAGCATTGTTGTTGGGCATCTAATGGTAACTGCGGCTTTGTCAATGTAAAGTATCTTGTAGCCTTTTCTACGTATAGACATCTCGATGTATGGTTCATCTGTTGCGATGTTTTTTGGGAGATCTTCAAGGCATGAGGTGCGAATCGCGCAAAGTTCTCCAGATAGCTTGGGATTTTGGAAAAGAGAAATAATGTGGTGCAAACGCCAAATGACGCGAACAATTTTATAGCAAACGCCTGTGGAATTCTCTAGAGGAATAGGTTGCGCGAAAGCGACACCTGCATCACTCTTAACAAGTTCAGAAACAACTTTGCCTACGCTCCCATTGTTGGGTAAAGCATCAGCATTAACAAGCACTAAAACGTCAGCGGTTTTCCGCGCAATTCCAAAAATTTTGTTTAAAGCGCTTGCCTTTCCCGTGCGAGAGTTTTCTATTATCGGCAAGATCCGCTCATCTTTTTTCTGGAAATCCTTAACAATCTGTGGTGTTCGGTCGGTACAGCCAGAACAGACAACTAATATACGACTGGTTATAGGCAGATTTTGCTCGGAAATCAGGTTTTTGAGAAGCCTTCCAATGTTTTTTTCTTCGTTGTAAGCGCAGACGCCAACTACTATCCTAGCCGAGCTCACCATCCCTAGCCCACCAGCAATAGTTCTTGCTGGTGTTTAGGAGTTTCGCATTCTTAAAATATACGTAATAAATTCTCTAATTTCGTTTGCACTTAGCTTGGATTTGCCTTTCTTCCGGTTCACAAAAGTCATTGGTACTTCTCTTATGTCAAACTGTCTTTTGTATGCTTGGCGTATGGTTTCGATCTGTATCTCGTATGTTTGGCTGTGCAGGTCAGAAACCATTCTCTTAACAAGATTTGTTGAGTAGCAGCGTAAACCGCTTGTGTAGTCGTGTATTTTTGCTCTAACCCTTAGATAGGCGATCATGTTAGCTATGCGGCTGGTAAGTAGACGGAAGAAGCTCCAGTTTTCTATTCTTCCGCCTTTGCAGTAACGGCTGCCTATTGCTAGTCCTTTGCCTTTTTTTGCGGCTGCGACTACTCGTGGGACGTCTTTGGGGTTGTGAGAGTAATCTGCGTCCATTGTAACAATGTATTTGGGTGGGTTTGGAAGTGAGAGAAATGTTTTGAAGCCGTCTGTTATTGCTGTTCCTAGACCGGTTTTGGCAGGTCTTACATAAAGCAAGATGTTGTCATATTTCTCTTGTAAACTTCTTACAACGTCCATGGTTCCGTCAGGGCTGGAATCGTCTATTACGAGTATGCAGAGGTTCATCTCTATTGCTTCGATTTCTTGAATTAGTTTGCTTATGTTGGCTACTTCACAGTATGTCGGAAGAATTATTCCGACTTCGAAGCTTTCTTTGAGACTTCCCTCTAGTTCTCCAGAATCCATGGAACGATCGTTCACCCTTCTAAGCGCTGTTCAGTTATTACTACTGGCTATATAAAATCTACTCTTCTCCATTATGGCTCTGTGATGCTATTTTTTGGATTTTTCTTCGATAGTAGGTTAATGGGTGATATATTCTCTGGCATAGTTCATCGGGGTTGATGCAGATTCCATGTGTCTTCAGAGTTTCGCATTTTGGAGGAACATATCTTGTTCTTGATCCTTTTTCGCCAGCGATGTGTTCAACTTGGTATCGTGTCATTCTTTCGCTGTAGTCGGAGAAGCTTTTGAATAGGTCGATTATGCTTTCTGTGGGCATTCCGATGTTGGCGAGGAAGGCTGTCAAGGTGAATCTGCCTATATGGGAGAGATGTTTTCCCGTTGTAAACGCTTGGTACAGGGACTGTATGCATGGTGGAAACGCGGTTTGGGTTATAGTTGTCGGGAAGCCTTCTCTCTCAGGTTTGCCTATTGTTTCTTCTACTAGTTTTTTCATTTTTTCGGCAATTTCAATTAATTTTGCTGGAAGCACCGGAAGATCCTGAACGTCTAATCTTTGTTCAATGTGTCTTCGAACCTCTTCTTTCAAAAGTCTTGTTACATCGTCCAATCTTAAGTAGACAACTCCATTTGATAGCATTCGGTTAGCAAGTTTCCACCGTGTTTCCTTGAGATGGGTGGTGTTGCGAAGGTAGTCAACAAAGCTTACTGCAAAGTCATAAGGCAGGCTAACATCGTTAGCCACTGCAATTTTCCAATCAAAGTTTTCTGCGAGTTGGATGATTTTTTCTTTGGGTTCTAAAAGGAGTTCTTCGTATGCACGGTTTGCTTCTGCGAGTGCATATCTTTTTTTGATAAACGAGTCTTTTGTGGCTATGGCCAGCGTAACTGCTACTGGGAAAGAGACGATTTCGATGTCTACGTGCTGGGGATCTAGGCTTACGATGTTGTCTAGTATTGCTTCTTCAAGTCTTTGCTGGGCGCGTTTAAGGATGTTTTCGTTGTCAGGGTCTGTTAGATCTTGAATTTTTAGATTCAGTTTCTGTATGTGTTTGATTGCCGCTTTTAGGAAAGGGTATTTGGCATAATCATTCTTGACAAACGCGGAAAAAGTGCGCTGCATCTTGGTTTTTCACGCTATTCAGTTTCGATTCTTGGAGCCAGATAAAATGTTAGTTTGCCTTCTTTTGCCTGCTGGAAATCTAGTTTTACAGGCATGTCGGACGAGAATTCCAATGTTGCTATGTCAGACGTGGCTGTCGCGGCTTTAATGATTTCCGTGAGATAGCTTAGGCTGAACGTTGCTTTCGCGGGTTCTTTGACTTCTAGATCTAAGATTGTGTCGCTTCCTTTTTGGATGGAGATTTCGGCGCCCATAAGGTCGCCTGAAGCGTTAAAGGCTAGTTTTTCGTTGTCTGCTTCTATTCTGACGTGGTCGCTGACTAGTTGGGCGTCTTCTATGGCTTGGCTTAGTCCTGCTGTGGTAACTTTGGCTTTGACGTTAAAGGCAAGTTTTGGTGTTGGGACTTCTTCTTCTGAGGCTTCGAGGGTGGGCATGGTGAAGTTGCGTGTGTATTTTCCTGTGATCTTTACTTGCAGTTTGCCGGTTTTATCGTCGAGCGAGAGCTCCACAATCTCGTCCTTTCCAGCTCTTTTTAGAAGTTTTAGTAGTTCAGTTATGTTTATGCACATTTTTGCGGGTTCTGTGCACTGGTATTCCTCGAAAATGGTTTTTGGCCATTCGAAGTCTACCATTGCGACGCGTGATGGGTCCATTGCGCGGAGTTTCATGCCTTCGGAATCTAGCTTGAAGGTGGCTTCGTCTACGAGAATGGAGATTGAGGTTATCATGTCTCTGAGGAGTTTGGCATCGCTGACTTTGAGTTTGAACATGTTGCGGATGCTCCGTTGATATTGGTTGTGCCTAGTTGTTATTAAAAGGTTTGCATATTAACTTTCAGCTTCGTGTATGCCCTTTGCTTGATGGCGTTGTTGCGTTTTTGCCTTCTCTTAGCCTGTTCTGGTGCTTTAAGCCCCTTATATATAGGGTTGGCTGGCTGGTTTTATTCGTTTGGAATGTTGTGAAGCTGTCTGAAGAGAAAGAGTTGTTGCTTTGGTTCCGGTGCTTTTTGATGGTTTCGTTTTTTGGCGGTTTGGGCAAGGTTCTTTAACTCCAAATTAGAAGATATGCAACTGTGTAGTAGGCGGGGGTTGCCAAGCCTGGTCAAAGGCGTAGGACTGAGGCTCCTATCCTGTAGGGGTTCGTGGGTTCAAATCCCACCCCCCGCATCTGAAATTAAGGCACGATTTGATCTTATTTCAGCCAAATAAATCCAATTTAGGACGTTATGGAAGCCTTGTGCGGGGGTTAAGAATTACGCGCATGTTTACCGGTAAACTATAATATAGCACGCATGTTTGAAGATGAAGCAAGAAGTGTGAGCAGCGTTTGGGCTTGTCTTCCTTGCGTGCCACTGCAAAGAGTCAATACCGAAAGTCATAAGAGAACAACTCAAGTTATGGCTCTTCTAGGGGTATTCAATGATTCCAACGAGACCCATCGAAATAAGTGAAAAAGAACTCCAACAAACGGTCGAGAAGGATTTGAACATGTTGGAAGAGGGTTTGCTTTTTGTAGATCACTTTGTGCCCGTTGGCGTTGGTATTATTGATACTTTAGCTTTGGATAAGAACAAAAACCCTGTTGTAATTGAATACAAGGTTCAAGAAGGAGAGGATGAGACTGCGCTTTTACAGAGCCTTTCATACGCAAATTGGGTGGACAAGAACCCGATACGATTTTGAGGTTTATTCACGAAAAGAGACCAGAAATAGAAGTCGAATCTCTAGGTGATGTGAAAGTCATAGTTATCGCACCGAGCTTTACCGATCGTACAAAACAAGCATCGAAAATGGTTGAACCTGACATTGCTTTGAAGAGATATATTGCTTTCAAAATGCCTTCGGCGGGGATACATCTGTATTTGGAAACGATCTATGATTCGAGTACAGAACGCCGTGAACTCAGGCCCACAGCATACTCTATTGATTATCATTTTGAAGGCAACTACGGCAAAATGAAACCGCTTTTCGAACTCTTAATGAATGAGGCTAAGAAACTTGGAGCAGATGTTCGAGTTGAGCCGAAGAAATTCTATATCGCATTTCGTAGAGGCTATAATTTTGCCATAGTCTCAGTTTACACGAGCAAGCTGGAGGTGGGATTCCCCGTCCAACCTCCCGAAACAGACTCACGAATGATGGGCATATCTAAATGGGGTTTCAGTCGGATACTCTATGGGATAATACTTAAAGATGAAAAAGACATTGATGCAAGTCTCCTGAAATGGCTCAAAGCATCTTATGATGCTTCCTGATTGAAGAAACTTACACTACGCAAATATGTCCACGCACATTTTACTGGCAAAAGATAAACGGTGCCACAAGAAAAGATTGCGACATATTTAAATAGCTGTTTCTCTCTTACTTTATAAGTGAATAAGTTTCCAGAAGGGAAACAAAATGTCTTTGGACCAAAGAGCACAGATACTTGAAACTGCTATATCGACAGCATGCGGTGTCAGAGACTTAATCCAGGCACTGGAATGGAAGACATCAAGGGTTGTCTCCTTATTAAGAGAGATGAACAAAGAAAAGCTCATTGATTTGCGACAAGTTACATATTCGAGGAGAGGTAGACCTAAAAAGAACATAATATGCACCCCCTTAGGTCTTGAGTTTCTGGAAACCTATAGGAAATTAAAAATGAAACCCCTTAGAGCGAGAAAAGAGGATATAGAACACGCAGTGAGAGATGCATTATATGCTAGTAGACTTGTTGCAAATGGCCATTCGCCCTTCCAAATATTTATGGAGCTGAATACAATTGCCCACAATATTAAGGTCTCTTCAGAGACTTCTGAAACTATTTGAAGATAGCAATGTCCCCTACATGATCATTGGTGGTTATGCTCTTCCTTTCTACGGAAGAATGCGGGCAACAGTTGACATTGACTTAGCTGTGGCAATTAAGTCCGGCGAGGAACTGAATCACTTTCTAAATTTGCTACGATCAGTAGATTTTGAGCCAACTATTTGCTCTCCTAAGAACCCTCTAATCGTTATTTTGGATCAGAAAGAGAAAATAGAAATAGAACTATGGTTAAGGCCTGACGGGATTGTTTTTGATGAAGAAACCCTTGAAAGAAGACAGAAAGTCAAACTGGATTCGAACATTTGGGCATGGATTGTTTCTGCAGAAGATTTCATAGTAAATAAACTGGCTAGACCCGATAGGGGAGTAACTGATGAACAAGATGTAAAAAGCGTGTTGGTTAGACAAGAAAACAAACTGGACAACAAATATCTTCAGAAAAGAGCAAGAGAAGCTGGAGTGCTTACAATTCTACAAACCATTCAAGCCTCGTAAGAAAAAAGGTAAGCGATTTTATAGCAACATTCAGTATGTTTTTTACCGGTAAAGTTGGATGGGGGGTCCAACCCCCCGCACTTCACTCTTCTGAAGCTTTTTTCACATTCTTTTCGTGAAAAATGATGAGTATGCATTATTTCTGTCGTGATAGATTGCCGATAATTGCAGAATTAGAATACGATTTTGTAGAGCTCAATCCAATCTGATATTCGTGCAACCGATTTTTTCAGAGTATATTCGTATATGCTTTGAAATACGTATAATACTCTGAGACTTGTTTCTGACAAGACCTAAACATTTTTTGTCTCCCCTGTTGCTTGTCTCCAGTTTTTTCTGTGCTTTAGCGAGTGCCTTACTTTTAGGAACGTTATGGCGCTTGTTACAATAAGTGCTATTATTGGGAATGATGTTAATGTGGGAAATTCCGGGATCACTGTGTATATGTAGTATTGTCCGAGGTTGTTGTTTGTTTCTACATTTCCGGCGTTGTCGTATGCTATAATTTTATACCCTACATGAGTTCCTTCTGAGAAACCTGAAATCTGACCCATATAAACGTCGTCTGTTTCGGGGGTCATCGTTATATTATTCCATGTTGTGCCGTTGTCTGCGCTGTAGGATAGGATTACTTCTGCGATTCCGCTTTCTGTATCAGTTACATTTACCAAAATTGTAACGTTTTCTTAAGGCATGACCATCTCTGGTTCTTGGAGCGGAATATCTATGAAAGGTTTTGTAGTATCGTATGAAGGATACGCTTCAAAGGCTACTGGAGTGAGGAGTGGGTCATCAGCTTTTAGCTTTATGCTTAAAGTCCATGTTCCTTTCATTGAAACGTAGCCTATGAATGCCCCACGCACATCTGCAACTGTAACGTTTGTGGCGGTATATGTGGTTGTGCCGGAGCTTAGAGTGACCTTTGCAGGGTCGCCATACCAATAAACAACAGAATCTGCCTTTTCCAGTTCGAGAGTAAATTGATACATCTTTTTTTCGTTAATCACATCGCTTCCGTTCCATTTACCTATAGCAATGTCTGGCAGCCCTAACTGCTGTTGTATGGTACTTAAAAGCTGTGTTGGGATTCCCATGTTGCTAACAACCGTCATGGAAACTGGCGTTGGCGGTTGACTGGCCCATTTGATTGTATTTTTCATAAGCTGTTCGGCTGGTCCGCTTGAAGGCTCCAGTGAGGGCTTAAAAGTGAAGTAAACGGCTTTGTGGTTTCCCACTTCATAGCGAAGAATTGCCGCTAATCCGTCGGCTGACTCTGCAACTATTGTCGCTGGCTTAACAATTTCTTGAATCTCGACAGGTATCGGAATTGTGATGTTCTCATCAACAATGATGTCTCCAATAGAGACGTGTATGGGTACGATGATTTCAGTAGGTGTTTTGAGTCTGGATTCATAAAGACCAGTTAAGAATTTTATCATGGTTTCAGTTGTGTTGTCCACAATTGCGTTAAGCTGCATATCTGTAACCGATAAGCTTGGGAAATCATAATTAATAACACTACTTATATTCGAAGAGATGCTAAGAACGGTCTGATATAAGATGTCCTTAATAACTGGCTTTACCTGCTCCATCAGCTCTTTCGTTCTGTTTATGGTTCTCGATGCCATTAGAAACGGATATTCAAGTTGCCAACCTACAAGTGTGCCATTCGCATATACGTCTTTAGAATCAAGGGATAACTTGAAACTGCCACCAAGACCATCCAGAAGTGGGTCGCTGTCATTTTGAGCCGCAAACGTATGATTGAATGGAACACCCATTGGCAACAAGGGAACACTTCGTAGTACAAATGCCAACTCTGGTTGACCCATATCTACAATAGAATTAGCTTTTTGTTCAAATCACGCTTGGCTAATGCATCCCAATGCCGCTTATTGACTCGTAAGTAATTTCTAAAATTCTCCGTGCCCATTTTCTTCAACTCATGTACATTCTCTATATAGACTCTGAGAATTTAAAGTGAGATGTAAAACTACCTCCACATTTGGAACTAGGTATATTTTTGAGCTTATTTTAGCTAAATAGGCTCAATTTGGTTATTGTGGGTGGGGTGAAAATTAGAACACGCGTTTACCAGTAAAAATGACTTTTACAGCAAGCGATGCTTTTCTGCCACTAGTGCACGCAGTCATTTTTTATGCCGTTCAATTCTTTCGTGTCTCTGCGTTTTTCTGCGCCAGTCCCGCTTTCTCTGTGTTTTTATAAGCGCTCGACCATAGTTATGTTGAGAACCGTCTTCTGTTCGGTATTGATTGATGTTTTTGTAAAAGGTTGAATAGTCTATTTGGTTTTGTTGAAGCGCCCTAATGTTCTGGTTTAGCTGATTTCTAATTTCGGGGTTGGTTGCTTTGTCATAAATGCTAGAGTAAGTGAGATAGGCGGCATGGAATTGAAAGTCAGACGGGTTATCGATTAAGAGCTTTTCTGGAGAAGTTGATACTTTATTGCTGGATTCGTCAATCATGGTTTTCCAGGCTTTATGATAGTTAGGATAGCAAGCTTGTCTTTTATGGATAGCGCCTCTCTAGCTAACCCCTTTTCGTCTCTTGAGGTAGGCAACAGTAAACATTCTACCGTCTGGCAGACTAATGTCTTGAACGCTGACAAGTTCCCATCCTTCACAGCCTAGGGCATTCAAGTCATTTTGGACATCGTCTATGATTGGCTTACTGTCAGCTTGGAAATGATCTGAATGAATCCGCGTCTTTATCGGAATCACCTTATACTCCCACTTAACCAATTCAAACGGCACCTTAAACGTAGATAACATTCAAACTCATGCTAGAAAACTTTAGCGGACTTTTCCTCCTCTGCCATCCTTCCGTTTCAAGTCTCTGATAACCAATTAATTGTACTTACACAAGTCATAAAACTGAATCCGAAGCGCTTTTGGGTGATGAAGATTGCTGCCCCAGTAGGACTTCTAGTATTAGTTTGTGATGCAAAACCTCAGCAAGTTCTCCTCTCTCTATAGCATCTTCCAAAGCATCAAGTTCTCTCTGTACAGGCTTTCTCATTTCCTCGTTAATTCTTTGATTGATTTCTCTCATTCTTCTCTGATACAATTCATCCGCCTCTCCTCTAAGCCTCCAATAACGCTCGAGCAGGGATTCCTTTTTTGTTTGTTCCATTATTCGTACCTCACCTATTTTTTACAGTAGCTCCTTTTGGTTTGCACCGGCTCGTATTTGTATCTATTGGCATTAATGGTTTTGTGCAGTGCGCTCTTTCGTTATCTATCTTTTTCAAGAGTTTGTCGAGGATTTTCGCTTTCGTTCTCACTTCTTCTTCTGAAACTGTGTGTCTCATTGGGCATAATTCATCAACTATAGCACCCTCATTTACCAAATACACAACAGGGTAAAGATAGCATCCCAATGGTCTTTTTCCATAGATTCGACATTTTTTATCAGCAGGACTGTAAAAATAACACCGTCCATCAACGTTTCTAAGCCTAATCACACGACCCTTTATAACGGCAAACTCTTCTCGGTGATAGC
>JAGTQT010000032.1:11926-14096 GCA_018396615.1 Candidatus Bathyarchaeota archaeon | reverse complement strand
TAGATAGCACCTAATCTTCCTGAAAATTGATTGAATTCCAACAAGGCTTAAGTATCTTTTTACTGTCTAAAAAATGATGGCAAATGAACATCGTCATCGTAGATCACGTCTACTTGGAAGAAGAGCATATTAAAAAACTGCAGACTCTCGGAAACCCCAAAGTCTACACGGATCCTCCGAAAAGCGCTGCGGAGCTGAGAGAAAGAATCAAAGACGCTGAAATTGTAATCGTCGGTTGGACACAGATAGATCAGGAGGCTCTTGACTCCGCTTCGAAGCTGAAAATGGTTTCCATATGGGCTACGACGTGCCATTACGTAGACCTCAAAGCAGCAGCAAAAAAAAGCATCACAGTAACGCATGTGCCAGGCTACGCTACAGAATCAGTAGCAGAACACACTTTTGCGTTGCTTCTTGCAGCTATCAGAAAGCTGCCACTGGCAGATCAGCATGTCCGGAGTGGAGAGTTTGACTGGAGACCTTTTGGAGGACGCGAGTTAGCCGGCAAGACCATGGGCGTGATCGGCACTGGGGCAATTGGCTGCAGAGTTGCGGAAATTGCCCGCGCATTTAAGATGAAAGTTTTAGGCTATGATAAGTATCAAAACATGAAAAAGGCTGAGGAAATAGGTTTCGTGTACGTTGATCTTTCAACGTTGTTGAAGGAGAGTGATGTGGTTAGTTTGCATGTTACTTTAACTCCGGAAACGAGAAAAATGCTTGGCAAAAAGGAAATCGCGACTATGAAGAAGGGGACTGTTCTGGTAAATACTTCACAGGGCAAAGTTATCGATGAAGAAGCATTGATTGAAGCATTAAAAACTGGCAGAATAGCGTATGCAGGACTTGACGTTTTCGACGAGGAGCCTCCGCCTAAAGGCAACCCGCTTTTTAAGCTTAACAATGTCGTGCTTTCACCGCACATAGGGTTTAACACGCTGGAAGCGGCAAAAAGATGTACGGACATCTGCGTGGACAACATAGTGAAATTCGTTCAAGGACACCCACAGAATATGTGTGCGCCAAGCGCTTAACATGCAGGTGTGGTGAAAGCTGTGTATCTGACAGAAGAGGAGGAAAAAGCGCTCAAAGGAGAGCTGGGAGAGGGAACCCAGCAGGCTATGGAGCTTCTTGTAGCAATTGGAGACGCCTACGATGCTAAAAAACTAGTTCCGATCACGCGAGCTCATGCTGCATCAAGCGGTCAAGAAGGCGACTTGTATTTTGTCGAGCTGCTTGTCAAAGGAGGAGCGTTCTGCAAAGTCCCTACAACAACTAATCCGGTTTACGACCTCGAGTATTTCCACCAGCGCTTCAAAATAGCCAAAAAAGAGGCGGAAGTAGCCCGACGGGTGATGGAGGGCTACAGGCGACTGGGGGCAATTCCAAGCTGGAGCTGCGTGCCGTACCTAAATGAGAACATACCTTTGTTCGGCGAGATTGTGGCGTTTTCTGAATCTAGCGCTACGCCATACGTGAACTCTGTTATCGGTGCAAGAACCAATCGTGAAGCAGCACAGAGCGCTCTTGCTGCCGGAATCGTCGGCAAGACACCTGAATATGGGTTGCTTCTGAAAAACAACAGAAAAGGCACACATCACGTTAAGGTGGAAGCCTCTCTTAAAGATGAATTTGACTACACCTTGCTTGGGTATTATGTAGGCAAAGCGGTAGGCTACGGCGTCCCTGTGCTTTCCGGCATCCAGAAACAGCCAACCACAGAAGAGCTGATAAATTTCTGTGCAATGGCGAATACTTCCGGAGCCATCTCCATGTTTCACATTCTAGGATACACTGCAGAAGCATCAAGCATTGATGAAGCCTTCCAAGGTGAAGCTCCAAAAGACAAAATAGCTGTTACAAACCTTGAGCTTAAGAGGACATGCGAGGAGCTGCAGACAACTGGCGAGGAGACAGACTTTGTTATGCTTGGATGCCCTCACTACACTCTGAAACAGGTTGGTGAAGTTGCTAAACTGCTCAAGGGTAAGAAGATATCCAGCAAGATGTCTTTTTGGGTTTGCACGTCGGCTACGACTAAGCTTCTGGCAGATCGGATGGGCTACACGGGTATCATTGAGAAGGCTGGCGGGCATGTCGTGGTAGACACGTGTATCGATGAGCCATGTTGGAGTATCTACAAGGATAAGGTGGGTATGACGGATTCGCC
>JAGTQT010000032.1:0-11917 GCA_018396615.1 Candidatus Bathyarchaeota archaeon | reverse complement strand
TTCTGTCAGAAGGTTTAAGGAAGCTAGAGTGGCGCGGCTAAGAGATTGCGTTGAAGCTGCGGTAAAGGGGAAGCAGAGGTGAACGGCTTGGAGCTTTCGTTGAAATGTCATAAGATTATCGGGGGATGCGGGGAGGGTGAAGCTTTGGTTTCTCATGAACCCATATGCTTCTACCTCACCGACCCCAAAACAGGTTTGGTTCGCGAGAAAAGCCACGAGCTGGCTGGAAAGAACGTTGCAGGCAAAGTGCTTGTTTTTCCTTCGGGAAAGGCAAGTTCCGTAGTTCAGATAGATGGCTTGTTTAAGCTGGCGTCAAATAATGCGGCGCCTAAGGCGATGATTGTTAAGGATGTGGAAACTGTGCTTGTTGTTTCTGCGTTCATTGCGAAGGTTCCCTTGGTTGACAGGCTTGAGAAAGACCCGTTTGACGTTATTCACACCGGAGATTATGTTAGGGTTGACGCCGAAAAAGGCTTGGTTACAGTAGCCAAGAGGAAAGCGTAGCCTATTTTTTAAGATGTTTCTACTCTGTGAGTCAAGAAGTCTCTGATTCGTTTTATTCCTTCTTCTACATGTTTAGAGGAGACTGAGTAGGAAATTCTTAAATGTCCTTGTCCAGCTATGCCGAAGCCTGAGCCTGGAGCTGTTACGACTTTGGCTTCCTTTAGCAGACGCATGGCTAGTTCTTCGTCTGAGCCGTGGTGTTTTGAGAAGTCGGGGAAAACGTAGAACGCGCCTTTTGGTTTGGTATAGGGTAAGGAGCTTATTTTGTCCAGTTCATTGAGCATTAGTCTTCTTCTTTTAGCGTATTCTGTCACCATGTCTCGCACGCATTTCTGCGACCCAGTTAGCGCGGCGAGTGCGGCTTGTTGGGAGATGGCGTTGGCGCATAAGGCTGAGTAGCAGTGGAGTTTGCGAAGAGTTGCGGACAGCTTTTTGTGGGCTGCTATGTAGCCGATTCTCCATCCGGTCATCGCATAGGCTTTTGAGAAGCCGTTAACGGTAATTGTTCTTTCCTCCATATGGGGGAGCGAGCCTATACTGAGGTGTTTGGCGCCGTCGTACACGATTTTCTCGTAGATTTCGTCAGAAAACACTGTGAGGTCGTGTTTCTTGGCAACTTCTGCTATTGCTTCTAAACTCTGCTTTGAGAACACGTGTCCCGTGGGGTTGGAGGGGTTGCACAGCCACACAAGCCGTGTTCTACGGGTAACTTGCCTCTCAAGGTCTTCAGCATCCACTTCGTAACCTTTACTATGATCTAGAGGAACGTTGATTGGTTTTGCTTCTGCCAGCAGCGTGTCTTCAAAGCACGCAGGGTAGTAAGGGTCAAGGATTAGGGCTTCGTCTCCGCGGTTCAGAAACCCTAACGCAGTTATGAACATGGCTTCCTGAGAGCCCGAGGTGACGGTGACTTCGCTTCGAGGGTCAACCGCTATGCCGTTTTCTTTTTCAAGCTTCTCAGCTATCGCTTGGCGAAGTGTCAGCATTCCGTCAATTTCTGTGTAGTGTGTAAAACCTTTTCGCATTGCCTCATTTGCCGCGTCCAGGATATGCTCTGGAGTCACGAAGTCTGGCTCGCCTTGTTCAAGATGAATAACGTCCTGCATCTCGGCTGAAAGCTCAAGCATTCTTCGAATAGCTGACGGCTTAAGTAAGCTGACTCTGCTGGAGGCTTCAAACAAGATTTTGCACCACGATTCTTCTAGGTTTTGCTGAGCATGCATAAGCATATTTATAGTCATATAAGGGTTGGCAAGCCTTTACATTTTGCATTCTTGGGAATTTGAATCTTTCAAGTCTGGTTTACACATGACATCTTTAACTTCAATTAGCATTCCTCTTTTTCCAATTCTTAACTGCCTTTCTCCTCTAAACGCTGACACGCTTGCGTTTTCAAGCTGGATTGTTCCCCCTACAGAAACGGAGTTTATTTGTTCATTCCATAGGCAAAGTTTAATCGCCCCAGTTTCATCCGCAATCAACGCATTAGCTACGCTGGCATAGTTTCCAAATCTAGTGAAGACCGCTGTTGGTTTTGCAATTTCTAGAACTTTGCCTTTCACACTTACTTTTTTCATCCCTATCCGCAAATCTGTTATAGGAAGGAAACAAGATGCGCCAGTTTTCTTAACCTGATATCTACGGAGCAAGCTGGTTCTGCTAAAATTTCTAATTGGATTGCTTTTTTCTAAGAGGAATTCGTTTGATATCGGAAACTGTGCAACAACTTTGGAACCCTTTGTTATTAAGAAAACGATTTTGTCCTGCCGTTTGTCTCGGAACCTAATTGAAAGATCGCCACACGTGGACTCGTGATTTTCTCCTGCAGAGATTAATGCATAAAAAAGCTTGTCAGGATCAACCTCATATTTCATAGAGAGAAACGCTAGATATTCAGCGGAGGATATTTTATTTCGCAAGTTTCTTTATCATTCCTTAAAACAACAGAATGCTACTGACTCATGAGTGCAATCTGCCTAATAAACGCGATTGAAAGACCGAGTATTGGCAGAGTTTCTCCATATCAAACAAGACAAGTTGGCTATTCTACTCCAATTCTTCTATCGTAGTTTTCGTTAAAGCTCTTATGCCGTTAAATTCTGTTAGTTCTCCGTAGCCTACAAGCGTTATGGCTGTTCCCTCGCGCCCCATTCTTGCTGTTCTTCCGATTCTGTGAAAATACACCAACGCGTCCAGTGGAACATCGTAGTTTATTATGTGAGTTATGCCGTCAATATCCAATCCTCGGGCAACGACATCCGTTGCAACAAGAAGCTTCAGTTTTCCCTTTCTGAAAGAGTTTATGATAAAATCTCTTTGAGGCTGAGTGAAGCCAGCATGTAACGGTTTCGCATCATATCCCCGCGTCTTTAATCTGTCTGCTAGCATACTTGTCTCTGCACGTGTTTTGCAAAATATTATCGCCCGACCTATGTGGTTTTCCTCTAGTATATTGCACAAGATTCCAAACTTGTCCTTAGGGTTCACGACTTTATAGTATTGATTTATCTGCGTGAGCGCTATCTCATCTTTGCTTACGAATATTTTCTCTGGATTTCTCATGTACCTGTGGCATATGTTCATCACTTGCTGGTCTATTGTCGCAGAAAAGAGGCTTGTTTGTCTATTTGCCGGAACTCTTGAGAGTATGCAGTCTATGTCGTCTCTGAAACCCATATCCAGCATTCTATCGGCTTCGTCGAGAACAACCATTCTCACCAATGCCAGATTCAGCGTTCCTCGTTCCAGATGGTCTATGATGCGGCCCGGCGTGCCAACAACAATGTGCACTCCGCCGTTTAATGTGCGTATTTGCTTTTGTATGGGCTCTCCACCGTAAATTGGCGCGACTTTCACTTTAGCGTACTTGCCGAATCGGCTGATGTGCTCCGCAACTTGAATAGCAAGTTCACGTGTCGGCTCTAAGACTAAGCCTTGAACACTATTTATTCTTGGGTTTAAACGCTCAGTCATCGGAACTCCGAAGGCTGCAGTCTTGCCTGTCCCGGTCTGTGCCTGTCCAATAACGTCTTTGCCTTCAAGTAAGGGAATTATTGCCTGTGCTTGAATTGGGAAAAGGCTGTCAAACCGGAGCTCTTCAATCCCTTTCATAACTTCCGAACTCAATGGCAAATCTTCAAAGTTTTGTATTTGCATATATTTCATTTCTCCTGTCACAAAATTTGCATGAAATTTCAAAAAAGCCTTAAAAAGCCCTTTTTCAGTTCAAGCATGAATGAATGTGACATCCACATCAGACTGCCTTCTTGTATAAAAAGGTTTAGCACACAACGGGAATTTTGAATGTTGAAACGGAATTGAACTAACCCATCAGTCTTTCGAAAAAGAAAAAGCGCAGTTTCTGCAAACGCATTCATCGGCATTTTGAGTAGTCGGGCGGGCAGGATTTGGACCTGCGACACTCCGGTTTCCGCATGTACGCCCAGGCAGGCTGGGTGACACCCACCATGGGTAGGCGTCTACAGCGTCTCCGTCTACTTGTCAAGCCAGTAGACTCGGAAGCTCTGCCAGGCTGAGCTACCGCCCGACCAGAATTCCTAGATGATGGAAACGGATTTATGTGTTTTGGATTGCAAGTACTGAAGCTAAAAGAACTAATTGTAGCCTGCTTCTTACTTCGCCTTTCGTAACCACCGCAGCCAGCAAGCACCCCAGATGACAAGCATGGCTAACATTATCCAGAAGAGAATAACAAGCATTTGAGCCGCTTCCGAAGCTACTTCCCCGTACATGTCTCCTCAACAAACACCTTCCACGAAGCAAGCTAAAAGCAACGTTCCCAAAATCGAAATGCGCTCAACAACAAACATATTTTAAACCGCGACATATACTAAGCCAAGTAGCAAACAATTTATAAAAACACACAACATATTATATTGACCTAAGCGGGAGAAAGGAGAGGGCTTCCGTCATCACATTTTTTCTCACAAATCAACCAAGAAATAATCATAAATTCTGGCGGGCCCGCCGGGAATTGTTCCTTGAAAGGAGTAACCTTCCAAGTTTGAACCCGGGACCCCCGGGTTTCTGTGCAAGCACGCTTGCTTAAAAGCCCGGTGCTCTGATCCTGACTGAGCTACGGGCCCTTTTTGGGCTTTGTTATGCTCTTACAGAATCGCAAGAAGGTGTTTTTTAGCGTTTCGTTTTATTTTTTGTTTGTCATAAAAATAAGTGGTGTTTAGGCGACTGCTTGGACTTTTAGGAGTCCTGTTATGAAGTTTTTGATTTTGTCGTTGGCGTTGAGTATGGTTTCTATTGTTTTTTCTCCTTTGTCTGTTAGTTTGTATACGCGTTTTCTTTCGTTCCATGTTCCTTCGATTAGTCCGTTGCGTTCAAGTGAGTATAGGAGCGAGTAGACTGTGCCTGAGCTTACGAGTAGGTGGAATCTGCCGTGTATGAAGGAGATTACATCGTAGCCGCTTAGCGGGCCTGCTCTGAGTTCGGCGAGGATTATTATATCCATGAAGTTTTTGATGATTCGTTCGTGCATTTTTTTGAGGATACGTCCTTCCAATCTTTCACCACCGATGATTATTGTCAGTGCGGTCATGACTATTCACGTTTTTAGATTTTATGTTGGATATAAATATTTAAATTTTATTCTAATTCAGAATAAGAAGTTGAAACTGAATACAAAAAGTTTAAACATAAACCCTCATGAAAAAACGCTAAGACACATGGCTAAAAAGTGGAAAAGAGTGCTACCATCTCGTATTGTTGCGTCTTTCAGTGTTATGGCATGTCTACAGCAATCGCGGTTTTTAAAGTTTGGTTCTCATCTTATGGCGTGCAATGGGGCTGTTTTGTCAGTCTGCGATATATGTGCATGTTAGCAAACGTTAATTTCCATTCGATGTAGCTTGCTAAGCAGGTGTTAAGAGTGATTTCGTGGAAACATTCCTTTAAGCGGCTGAATGAGGAACTTGAAGTTGCTAAGAAGAAGAAGCTGGCTTTAGACAATCTTCTAAGCGCAGGCAGAATCTCGCAGCCTACTTATGATGCGTTCTGCAGAGAGATTGATGAAGCCATCACTGAAATCGAGCGTCAGCAGCAGGTGTTGCGGGAGAAGATGAACGCGAAGGCTGAGGAGCTTGAGAACCAGATTAAGACGTTGGAGACGCTTTTGGCGAACTTTGAGATTCAGCATGTCACAGGCGAAGTTGAGGATGATGTATACCAACGCGAGGTTGATCTCCTTTCGATAGGGTTGGATAACACGCGGCGTGAGCTTGAATCGGTCAAAGATGCTGTAAATCAGCTTTCCGGCAACATGCCAATACAGAGTGAAATCGAAGTTGAGTTGCCAAAACATGAACTATCCAAAACTGAGATCGAAGTGATAGAGATGGCGTCTGCACCTGTTGATGAGAAAACATCTGAGTCTGTTGTAAGTCCATTGCAATCTGCTGAAGACAGTGAAGCTTCCGAAGATCATGGCGAGGAAAGCACGTAAATCAAGTATCCACAATCCATTTTTTCTTCTTCTTGCTAGATAGAGCTTTATTACGGCTTTCCATGTTAGTTTCAGATTTGAAGGCGTTGCGCTTGTCTGAGAAGGTTGCCATTGCTTTTCATGAGAAGATGAGACAGTACGATCTTGGAGAAGGGCACCCATATCGAGGTGACCGGTTTGAGAACGCAATCGCTTTTTTCAAGAGCCAAGGCTTGTTTAGTCTTCCCAGTGTCCTAGAGATTAAGCCACAACCAGCTTCACAGGAAGACCTACTTAGAGTTCACGAGAAAACCTACGTAGAGAGAATTTTCCGTTTAGCAGAAGAGGGCAGAGCGTACGATTTTGAGACGCCGGTTTCTGAAAAGATTTTAGAAGCTGCTTTACTGGTTACTGGTGCGGCGCTGGATTGCGGAAGATATGTATTCGAGGGGAAAGTTCAGCGTGCCGTGGCTTTGGGAGGGGGATATCATCATGCTGGCCGCGGCTACGGGGGAGGCTTCTGTTTATTTAACGATATTGCCGTTTTGATCGAGTTCTTAAGAGCTAAATATGGTTTGAAACGCTTTCTTGTTTTGGACTATGATGTGCATTTTGGCAATGGAACAAGCGACATCTACTATGGTGATCCAAGTGTTCTCTACATTTCAGTGCATCAGGATCCATGCACGCTTTATCCTGGCAAGGGGTTTATCCACGAAGTTGGCGAAGGCGCAGGCGAGGGATTTAACGTGAATCTGCCTATGCCACCTGGGACTGGCGATGGTTCTTATCTTTATGCTTTGGAGGAGGTTTTTGTTCCTTTGGCTGAGGAGTTTAAGCCTAATGTGATTATTGGGAATGGTGGAAGTGATCCGCATTTTGCAGACTCACTTGGTGACTTGAACTTGTCGACTCAGGGTTTTTTCAGACTTTCCTCTTTGATCAGGGAGACTGCTGAGCGGGTTTGCGGTGGCAGGCTTGTTTTAATGGTGGGAAGCGGCTATAATCCGTTGGTTTTGCCGCCGTGTTGGTATGCTTTGGTTGCTGGGGTAGTTGGCTTGAAAGAGATAGCTGTAGAAGAACAGTTTCCTATACAGCAGGAGCCTTTGCATTGCCGCAGAGTTGTGGAAAAGACGGTTGATGAGTTAAAGAGGCTCTTGAGAAAGTATTGGTCGTGTTTCGGCGGATTCGGAATCAATGTTGTTCCCTAGTTTGATAGACACGTAGAGTTAGTCTCTCGAGGCAGTTTAGCCCCCTTTATATATACTGGTCATGGCTTGTGTGGCTTGGCGGTTTTGCTGCCGCTTTACGATGGGATTTTGGCCTTGTTTTCCAAGGTTTTAATAGTCACCGGTCATAAACATTGTTGCACACCTTGATGGGGATGTGTTTGAGTGGCTGATTTGGAGAAGATGCGAGAGAATTTTCCAGTAACAAGAACTAAGACTTTCTTGAACCATGCTGCGATGTCGCCTGTCTCGAAGCCTGTTGCAGGCGCCATGAAAAAGCTCATTGACGAAGCGACCTGCTTTGACTTTAGCTCTGAGGATTGGGAAGACTGTGGCAAGCCTTACTTTGCTCAGTTAATTAACGCCAGAACAGAGGAAATTGCGCGGATAGAGAACACGTCTATGGGTATGAATATTGCGGCTCACGTGATTCAGGCGCCTCGTGGCGCGAAAATTGTCACCACTGACTTAGAGTATCCCTCTGTGACCTATCCCTTCCTGCGCAAAAGCCTAGGATTGAACGTTCACTACGTGAGAAACATTAACGGAAAAATTCTGCTCGAAGACATGGAAAAGGCTGTAGATGACAAAACCGTGGCAATAGCAGTTAGCCATGTCGAA
Source organism: Candidatus Bathyarchaeota archaeon (assembly GCA_018396615.1). Classification (GTDB taxonomy): domain Archaea; phylum Thermoproteota; class Bathyarchaeia; order Bathyarchaeales; family Bathycorpusculaceae; genus JAGTQT01. Next base: position 4,111 of record JAGTQT010000032.1, on the reverse strand, counting down.
TACGCCAACGGCTTCCGCCATGACCTACGCGCAGTAAGCGAGATAGCTCACAGACATGGCGCGTATTTGATTGTAGATGCGATTCAGGCGGCAGGCGCAATATCTGTCGATGTAAAAAGAGATGGAGTCGATTTCTTGGCATCTGCGTGCTACAAGTGGCTTATGGGACCGTCTGGCGCTGGCTACCTCTACGTTAGAAAAGAACTCATCGAAAAGTTCGAGCCTCCATTTGTCGGGTGGGCAAGTGTTAAACCAGAGGTTTTTGAGACAACAGATTTCTGGGATATCTGGAAGCCACAGTACTCAGAAAACGCATCGCGCTTTGAAGCAGGCTCGCCTAGCATTATAAGTTTCGCTGGTGCAAGGGCGGCGATAAAACTGCTTCTAGACGTGGGAATAGACAACATTGAAAAAAGGATACTAGAGCTTACAGACTACTTGATCAATGAACTTCAGAACGCAGGCTTCACACTTCAGACACCTGAAGATAGAGTTTGCCGCGGGGGAATAGTGAACTTTAAGGTAGAAAACCCGCAGAAAATGCAGGAGCAACTTGCCGAAAAAGGCATAATGGTCACTGCGCGAGCTAGCGGCATAAGGGTTTCACCGCACTTTTACAACACAAAAGAGGAAATTGACAGGCTCGTAGAAGAAGCCAAAAAAATCGAGAAGCAACATCGCTAAAAAGAAAACCTTGCAAGTAACAAGAACAGCGAACGAAGCTACTTTTTCTTCAAGATCTCTTTCAGAAGCGCTATGGCGGACCACGCTGCAAGCGCGCTAGTTTTCGGATTGTCCGGATGCGGCTCATTCGAAAACCTTAACAACATATCGCCATGCCGCCATTTCACTTGAACCTCGTGCACATTCCGCTGCACCTCAGGATCGGAAACCACTTGCACTTTAACTCGGTCAAGCCCAACAGTCAAAGCCAAAGCAGCAGCAACATTCATCTCCCGCGGAAAGCGAGCAACAGCCTCCTTTGCGCTTCCCTCAAACACCACTCTCCTAGAGCGATTGTCCAAATCCAACGTGCGAGGATTTTTCCGCGAGGTCAAAACCACCTCTTCAACGCCGGCTAGGCTGGCTGCAGAAAGTGCATCTAAGCCTCCGATGGCTCCGGAAGGAAAATGTATGCGGCTGTCCTTAAGCTCAAAGTCCAGTAACGCGCCAACGCTCATCACAACAAGCTCAATGCCGGCAGATAAAATCAAACGCGAATACTGTCTTGCAGCTTGCTGTGATGCTGCCTCAACGATCACCGCTGGCTTTAGTTGCACCATCTCTTCTAAGCTGTGAACTACCTGCGTTGGAAGCCTTGAAAGCTTTGCTAGGTTCTCAGCCTTAAGCACATCGAGATCAAAAAGGATAAGCCGGTCACAAGGCACGATCTTTTTTCCAGCAGCCTCAACGATCAAGGTGCCTATCGCGCCGCAGCCAATTATGCCAACAGTTTTCACTTTTCACCGCTTCCGCGAGCTAGTATTCCGCCACGAAACATATGCCACAGGGCTTGACTTCTCTGCCCTCGCCCTTCTTGAGAAGAATCTCACAAAACAAAGCTTTAACTGTGCCAGCAATATCTTCCTTGCCGTCCATCAACGCCTTAGCAACATCCTTGTTGCTCGCGTAAAGAGTCAACTTCTTAATAGGAGCGTTTAGAGGCTTATGCTTCTCAGCTTTATCCTTCCTGATCTCCGTAATCAAAGCCATAACCAAGTCACCGTCTTCCTCTGCCTTCTTATCCAGAAGCCTTGCGTCTACAGTAGGCCAAGGAGATAAATGAATACTCTTATAGTGCTTCGCTTCCGCAAACAGCCTTTGATAGATTTCCTCAGTAACATGCGGTGCAATCGGGGCAAAAAGCTGCAGAACCCTGTAGAGAACAGTATACAAAGTGTGCTGCGCAGCTTTTCTCTTTTCTTCCCCGTAGACTTCTGGCTTGTAAAGCCTATCCTTCACAGCCTCAATGTAGCAGTCGCAGAAGACATGCCACGTAAAGTTCCTCGTCTCCTCAGCTGCCATGTTAAAGTGACACTTCTCTAAAGCGTCTGTGACTGCTTGTGTCAGCTTTTCCGCTTTGCTCAAAATCCACTTATCCAGCAACTGCAAATCCCATTCTCTGTCTCCAGCAGGATCATAGTCCTTCAGCATGCTACTCACGAAGCCTGAAGCATTCCACAGCTTAATAAGAAAACGCCAGCCATACTCCACGTCCTGCCAACGAAACGGGATATCTGATCCGGTTGCGCCACCAGCAGCAGCCCACTGTCTTGTCGCGTCAGCACCATACTTCTGAAGAACCTCCTGCGAAGCCACATAGTTACCAAGAGACTTGTGCATTTCACGACCATCCGTGCCTAGCACCATCCCGTTAATGAGGCAGCTTTGGTAAGGCTTCTCATTGAACAGTGCCAGATGCCTAACCATAAGGTAGTAAGCCCAAGTGCGAATAATGTCAACGCCTGAAGGATGCATTGATGCCGGAAAAAGCCTGCGCCAATCCTCTCTGTCAGGCCAACCTGCATGAACCGCGCATGTTATAGAAGAATCCATCCACGTGTCAAAGACGTCGGTTTCCGGCCTGAAGCCTTCCGTGGAGCCGCAGGCAGGACACTTATCGGTTTTCGGTTTTTCGATGCGCGGATCTATGGGAACCCAGTCTGGCTTGGCTATAAGGATGTGGCTGCACTTTTTACAGTACCACGCGGGTATAGGTGTGCCGAAGACCCGCTGCCGTGAAATAACCCAGTCCCATTCTAGCGACTTTGCCCAGTCAATCAGCCGGTGCTTCATAAAATCTGGGAACCATGTAATTTCCAAGGCGTTTTTCTCAACCTCGCCTGTCAAAACCCGTGTCTTCATGAACCATTGTTCTCTTTCCAAGATCTCGATTGGTGTGTGGCATCTCCAGCACGTGCTTACCTCCTGGCTTAGGGGAGTAGCCTTTTCAAGCAAGCCTTCTTTTTTCAAGTCTGCAATTATCGCCTTCTTCGCGGCTTCAACTTCCATGCCCGCGTATTTCCTAGCGTTCTTCGTCATCTTACCCTTATCGTCAATACACATGATCGCGGGCAACCCACGCTTGGCAACTGTTTTCACGTCAGCCTTATCCCCGTAAGTGCAGATCATCACCACTCCTGTGCCAAATTCCTGATCCACCATGGAGTCAGCCACTATCTCGACCTTTCGGTCCGTAGTTGGCACGTGAATCTTCTTTCCAACATGCGCCTTGTATCTTTCGTCTTCAGGGTTCACGGCGACAACGACACATGCAGGAATAAGCTCAGGTCTCGACGTAGCAATCGTGAGAAAGCCGCCCTCATCCAGCTTGAATTTAATGTAGTAAAGCTGCGAGTCCCGCTTGTCATACACGACTTCTGCATCGGCAATCGCCGTTTCGCATCGCGGACACCAGTTCACCGGATGCATGCCGCGGTACATGAAACCCTTCTCATGCAGAAGTATGTAGGAGAGTTGCGTGCGCCTCCAGTAGTCAGGGTTCATAGTCTTGTATTCAGTTGACCAGTCTATGGACTCGCCAAGCCTAATGATATCTGCTTTCATCATGTCAATATACTTGGTCACATGCTCCATGCAAAGTTTCCGAAACTTGTCCGGTGGAACATCGGTCTTTTTTATACCATGCTTCTTCTCCACTTCCACCTCGATAGGCAGCCCGTGGCAGTCCCATCCCTGCGGGAAAAACACGTTGCAGCCTCTCATCCGCTTGTAACGGGCAACAATGTCGAAATACGTCCAGTTCAAGACAAGACCCATGTGAAACTCGCCTGAAGTATAGGGCGGAGGAGTATCAATACTAAAGACAGGCTTAGCAGAATCAGCCCAGTCAAAGCGGTAAACGCCCATATCCTCCCACTCTTTCTGCCATTTCCGCTCAATCTCCAAAATGTTAAGCTCTTTAGGCAGCCTATCCATATCCCATCAACCACATCGAACCATATTTTCAGACTGTTCTTAGGAAAGGTAAATATACACATAGATAACAATTACCCTTCCGGAGGCTAGGGGAGCTGGGTACGTGACCCGGCTGAGAGGACGGTTGAAAACCGCCGACCCTTAGAACCTGAACCAGACAATACTGGCGGAG
>JAGTQT010000031.1:3458-14944 GCA_018396615.1 Candidatus Bathyarchaeota archaeon | reverse complement strand
GGTCCCTGAAGGGTTCAGAGCACTCTGCATAAAAGCCATTAAAAGTATGGGTTAGATCAAAATATACTGAATCCAAACTTGTATGTATAACAATCGGCTCATTTACGAGTTTAACTCGTCGACACATCACACCCATATATCATACGTCAAGGAGAGAATCTAAATCGATATTAGCCACTTCAACATTCCAATAACTAGGCACTCAAGCGGAAAATGAGGTAGATGGAAGGTTTGGGCCGGTAGTTCAGTCTGGTATACCAGCCATGTTGGGGCCAAGGAACGTCCGGTTTGCAAGGGAAACCAAAAAACCGGAAGGTCGCGGGTTCAAATCCCGCCCGGTCCACTAATTTTTAAATTTCTTTCAAATCGATTGCTTCTACCATCAAATCTCTTGCGTTTTCGATAATGAACTTGTCGCTTGTGATCAACGGTTCGCCTATTGTCGACGCTGTCGACACATGGAAGGCGTCGAAGTAATGTAGTCTCCTACTGCCGCCATACTTCGAGTAAAGATCCATGGCGAGAATCGCTATATTTAGGGTTGTGGGTACTACCTCATGAGGTATTGCCCGGAGATCAAGGAGTATGTTCCTTACCTCATCCGGCTTGTATCCCTATGTCCGGTAAGCAGTTATAAGGTCGTCATACATCTCTGAAGAGGCTAAGAGTAAGGTTTTCTTGGTTAGGGCTCTATCCATTATTATTTCAGCTCTATCGGACAACTCACGTCCCTCAAATATGAGATGAATAAGACGGTATCGACGACAAGCCTCGTCGGCACTCTTGACTTCTCAGACTCGCTCCAGCAGCTTCTGCTCTTGAAGTTCCTCTATATCCTCTATTCTACCGTCGATCTTATACTTGCCTTTAATGGAACGTGGGTTAGGGAGAGGTATTAACTCGAGGTGGTCGCCCACCATCCTCAATACCATTCTTTTCCAGTCCCCGCCTTAAACTTGAAGGGATTATTATTCGGCCCTTGGCATCCATCTCGACCACTGTTTCCATTTTTCCCATTATATTGTTTAGTTAATTATGTCCCACTCTTAAGGTTTTCAGACGGAATAGTCGAGAACCTTAGGTTCTAATGCTTTCGCTGATTTACAATCAACTTTAAGCCTCAGTGATGAATCGATTTAGCATTGATCATGGATCAAGCATTCTGTGCTTGCAGTTCGAATGAAGGTCTCCTATTGATTTTAAAGAGAAATAAATCGGACTCGCAACTAATTAAGTGCGGGTAAGGTCCAGTCCACCAAAACGTGTTTATTTTTTTGGGAAGTAGTTAAGGGATTTTTAGAAGTTTGAGTTTCAAATCTACTATTGAACCCTATAGCTGTGAGGCGGAGTATACTGTTATTATGACCGAAACCTTTTCATGTACCCTTGTCACATTTCTCCAAGGATTCTTCTCGTCTCTAAGCTTTTCGGTTGTCACAAGGATCTGGTGACAAGTATGCTTCGGCTTGGTTTGAATAGTTGCTTTGTAAGAGTTGGCCTACTATCTGTGGATTTTTTGTCCTCTAAATTTTTGACAATGTTCGTGGATCTCAACTTTCAACGTTATATTATTTTCATGCATTTCTTCACAGTAGATGTAGCATCATCCTAGATTTACCACCCGAAGCTTTAAGCAATTCTGATATGTTTTTGTTTGCTGGTTTTGAGTAGAAAGTCGGTGGCAGGAATGCCTTTCTGTCTCAAATGTGAAAGAAAACTATCTGCTGACCTCATCTCTCCGTAGTAACTTATGTGCTTCTCAACATTAAACGTTTCATAAGATTGATCTAACGTGATTTACACATCATTCTCGATTGCTTCTATGAAAAAGGTGAAGTTGAGAAAAGCTGTGAACATTGCCAAATCCACCGATTGACTTTCCCTGAATAGACTCGATATATTGCAGATAAACATATACTTTTCACGTATACTTCTAAAGCCTATAAATCCTCCAACCAGCCAAAGGGGGTAGGGGGTGGGGGGGTGAACGGCAAAATCACAGACGATCACACCCACCACAATACAATCTACGGAACGCACAGATTCAAATACATATATTAAGATACGCAACATCCCCTATTGAAGACACTGTGTATGTGGCTGACCTGACTTTATAATATGCAAAAGACATAAATTTTTGGATGATGCAATTCATATGGGTATATCGCATGTCTTCCGGGGATGGAAGGATCTTCGTCGGCCGAATCGCTTTTAGAATTCTCGGCCACGTCGGCAGGGTTAAGGTGCTTACCGATGGCCGTGAGGCTGAGGCTAAAGGTTAGTGCTGGCGAAAGATCTGTTGAAACTGTAGCACTCCTTAACAGTGGTTATGAGGCCCCAACACCTCAACTGCTCGTTCCAATCGATTTAGCTGTTAAACTTGGCTTCTGGCCACCTCAAGGAGCCTCGGAGGTGACGTTGGATACTGCAGGTGGCCCTTTGAGGGCTTGGCTTTATCCAAGAGCGGCAAAGGTAAGCGTCGTAACGGAAGATGGTGAATCGAAGGCGGCGCCGGTCGATATCGTGGTCTCCTCCCTAGCCGTTGAGCCGTTTATCAACGACAAACTGGCAGATGAGATGGAGATCGCTGTTGAATCCTTCGGGAGAGGTTTGTGGAGATTCACATGGGAACCCAAGGAGAAATTGAGGAAGAGCGAGAAAGCATGGCATCATTAAACAATTACAGTAAGGTCCCAGCTCCATCGTCAAGCAGTCACATTAAAATCATCGCGGTCAATGGAAATTCTGAATCGTTCACTGATCTTTCGCATAATACACTTCATGAACAGTTCAAACGAGTGCCCCAGAGATTCCCTGCTAGACAAGTCAGACCATTTCAGATTCAGAATCTTCCAATCTCGAATGATCCGCATATTCCTAAAAAATTCAAAAGGATATTACATTGACCTTGACTATCACGGAGAGAACCCACAAGATAACAATATACACCAGTAGGAGCAGTATCGATGTTGCAAGGTTTCTCGTCCAACTCTTACTCCAAGCTATTCCGAAGGGTAATCCTATGATGAAGCCGATCGCATGTGATATGTAGGCTACGCTGCCGGAGACCCCAAAGTAGATCGATGCGAGATTATATAGAAGGTAGGTATGGCGACAGCCCCTACAGGTGCTAAAAACATTATGGAGAAGGTCATAGGTGTTATCAACATGTCGGCTGAGGCTACCGAGAAGAGAGCAGCTGAGGAGCCGACCATAACAATATCCCTCCTGTAGAAGGGTATGCTCAAAATGAAAGAGAGCACTCCCCCAGCAAAGAAGGCTGTTAGAAACCTCGCCTGGCCCGCAACCCTCTCAAAGGTTCGAACTATTGCTTTATCTATAAGCTCTCGGTCCTCGTCGTTAGCTTTGCCTCATTACAGTAAGAGCATAAAACACGCATGGGCTGTGGGCTTTCAGGTTTAACGTAATGTGTTATTAGTAGTTGAGGTTTACCTATACTGTGGCGTTTGTTGTACTCCTCCATAGCCTTGACCAAAACTTGGCTGAAGCCTCTTGGACCAGCTTCACGCTTCGCGATCTGCCTGAATTGTTCAAGAATCGGAATGTTTTCAGGTCCGTCACGCAGCAATGCTTTAAAGTTTCATGTGCACATAGATTAAGTTCAGCAAGTGGCTGTTTGCGAAGCCTTATGTATTACATTGTATTCTATATTATTTTGGGATAAACATGACGGAGAAAAGCGCTGTTGTCACTGTTCGCTTGTCCAAGCGTGATTTGGAAAGGGTTGAAGCCTTAAGGGTTATTGAGGATGTTGACCGTTCCACGTTGATTAAAGAGTTTATTGAATACGGATTGCGCAGGAGAGTTGTTAACCTTTATCAGGGAGGCAGGTTGACTGCTGGGCGTGCGGCTGAGATTTTAGGCGTTTCTTTGCGTGAGTTTCTTGAAGTTTTGGAGAGGGAAGGCGTTCCAGTCAATTGGGATTCTGATGGCATACGCGAATATTTGAAGGCTAAGTATGGAGATTAAGTCCTTTGCCAGCCGTGGTTTCTGATGCTGGTCCGCTCATCCATTTAGCCCAAATAAACAAGTTATACCTCGTCAAGAAGCTTTTCAAACAAGTAATAATTACCTCAAACGTGAAGATAGAAGCCTATGAGGAAGGCGTTAGGCTCGGTCATGCTGACGCTCAAATCATTGGGAAAGCCATAGAAGAAGGATGGATTAAGGTTGAAGATTTTCCGAAGCGTTTAGCTAAGCCCTCTAAAAGGCTGGCTGAAGACGAAAACATATCGGGGGCAGATGCGGAGACGCTTCTGTTTGCAAGAGAAAGAAAAGCGGAGGTTTTGGTTGACGAGAAGGCTCTTTCAAATCTTGCGAGGATGTTTGGGCTTAAAACTTGGAACACTTGTACTGTGCTGTTAGAAAGCTTAAGCATGGGCTATATTGAAGTTTTCGACATAGAAGTAGCCATAAAAGAATTAGGCGAAAAAAGACACAAACTGAGAATGGAACAAGCCGAGCAAATATTGGAAGCAGCCAGACTTATAGCTCGCAAACGGAAGGAAAAAGGAACAGCCTCAACGTTTTAGTTGATATTCTTCAGTCCAACTGTAGAATGTTTGTTTTCCTATGCTCAATTCCTTGCAGATTTGGTTTACGCTTTTGCCTGCTGCAATTCTCTCGGCTAAAAGATTGTCCATAGGCTTTCCGAATTTGCGTTCCAACTCAAGCTTCCGCTTTGAAGTTGCAAAGTTTGTTTTGTGTTGGTATTTTGTGTTGTTGTCTATTACTCCCACCACTTTTTCTTCAGCGGCATGGCTATTATCTCCCTTACTTCAAGCTTCCTCGGGGGATCCTCGCTGAAAATCTCCTTCGTTGTAGTAGCTCTCGCCACTATTGCTATGTCGCTTCCTTCTCCGCTACCAGCAACCCCTATAACGTCTTTGTAAGGTTCTATGAGTCCTTTATAAACAGCTATTGAGATCACTTCTACGGCGACTTTAAACCCTTGACCAAGGGCGTAGAAGCTATTCCTAACCTTATCCATTCCTCTCTTATGGAGGGGTAGATGAGTTTCATCGACAGCAACGCTCCCTAGTTTAGCTACCTCCCCTTTCAACTCAGGATTCATCTTTTCATGCATACCGCTATTACCTTGGCCTTACCTTTAAGCGCCCTTGCAAATTTTACACCGCTCTTGCCGGATGTGCTGGCGACGACCACGGTTTTGATGTCTCCCTCTTCAATCCTCCTAGCAACAGCCTTTAAAACCTCATCTGTATTCTCGGGACCTGGTTCCGTAAAGTACACTGTAAACTTTTCCTTCTTGACCATGAACCTACCGATATAAGATATTTGCACTTAGTATTTGAAGATTCATTTTTAAAAAGAGAAATAGGAGTCGGTGGAACTCATAGTAAACTTCATAATTAATCATCGCCTTAAACAATTGTGGTCGAAGAAGCGAAATGCGAATGGGGATGGAAGGGACATTACAGCGAGCTCTGCCCAATCTGTTGGTTTTGCAAAGATAAACAAGAATGTAAGAAAGGAGTGACTTTGTAGCGCGCGAGGAGAGCAATCTTGAGGGTATGATTTAGCATTCTCCCTTCCTCACAAACTTCATTTTCTAGGGTGCTGCTTTCGTAGGCAACCCCAGACTCGGTGGAGGCCATGCAGATGACTCTTCCGCTCGCCTTCAAGTCGGTCATGCAGCCCGCGTAGCAGCTATCAAATGTGAGGATGATCCTCGTTGTGTCGAAGTCTGAGAACATTTGCTTTAAGTTCCCATCCCAGATTAAGGACTCGGCTGTGCACTCATACGGGACTATTGCCTCGTCGATGAGTTCTTTGTCTCCGTCGTTGGCTCTTCCCCTTGCTCCATGATCGCTGTAGAAGGAGAGAACAGAAGAGAAGAATCTCTTTACTCGTTTCGCCCATGGCAGTGAGCAGTGCTCAAGAAGGAAGGCGGAATGTTCACAATTGTAATGTCGGGCTGAACCAGTGGCTGCAGATAGAAGCTACATGCATCCAAGACTGCAGCCGCTAATGTGATGAGGCGGATACGCGCTGAATCGATGTATTGGATCTTGCCCCATTTCTCATCTCTCGGCCTGGTTTCGGTCTCTTTTGAACCAGATTTCTGCCACCCGAATCTTTGAAACATGTATTATGGCATCCCGAAGCCTTAAGTGGTTCCGGTCTGTTTTTATTTGCAGGCTTTTGGTAGGAGGTTAGTGGCGGAAATGCCTTTCTGTCTCAAATGTGGGAGAAAACTATCTGATGGGGCTATGTTCTGTGTATCATGCATTGCATCATCAACTGTGCCGCTTCGGAAATCGCATGTTGGAAGGAAAATCTTACTAGGTTTTGTTCTGCTTGATCTGGTAGCGGCTGGGGGCCTAATGTTCTATCTGTTTCAATAGCCCTCATGGCCTTCAGTGGGCTGATTATGGTATAAGGCTTGGAGATTTCGTAGAAGCCGAAGTGAATAAAGAAGGCATAACATTCACCAAGTTCCAGCCATGCTCGTGGTTAGAAGAGGATTAAGCAAGGCTAGGCACCAGTACTTCACCTTTGTCCCACAGCAAACAATAACATACATTCGAGAGTAGCTGGAGGAGGGTGTTAAACAGGGCGAGGAGCTGAACAAGGATTTTCCACTGCTGGGCTTTGACCCTAGAGGCGTTAAAAGGAACAGGTTTTTGAGGACTACGCTTGTGACGATGGATATTCGTGAAGCCATTTTAAGGGCCGGCTTTAAGTGGAGGCCTTACGTGCTCCGGGCTTACTGCGACACAAACATGATCATAGCAGAGTCTAAGGGCAAAATCAGCCATCCATACCTGCAGTTTATCATAGGGCATAAGGGCGACATAGAAGCAAGATACAGCACAAATAAAGGCGTATTGCCGCTCTACATGATCGAGGACATGCGTAAGTCCCACAAAGAATGTGAGCCCTTCCTAAGCACGGCAACACAGCCTCTAGAACAGTCAACCATAATAAAAGAAGCCAAAATTGAGGATGGTTAAAAGCCTCCTAGGAATAGACTTGCTCGATGTTAAGGTTGCAAAAGAAAGGCAAATTGGAAGAGAACTAAGCAAAGACGAAGAGTTAGAACTTTATGAGAAAGAGCTAAAGAAGCTTAGGGAAGGAAGACACAACCCCCAAAGAATAATCCACGAGAGGGAGCTTGAAAAATATTTTGCGGAAGGATGGCAATTCGTAAGCGTGTTACCACCACAAAGAATCCTGATAAAAAGGCGTTGAAGAGAATTGTGAAGTTGTTTGAAGAGCGTATTTCAGATAATTATTTAAAATGAATAAGCTTTACGTTGAGTTTGAACATGTTTTCTAGTGTTGATATGGGCGATACCGATTGTTGATGGAAGATTGGATGCATAGGAAAACTGAGGGAAACGCCCACAACGAGATATTGGCTTTCCTAATAACTGTTTTGGGAGTGAACCTTTTTGTGGGCGGCTTAATTGTGGTAATCCTTGTTGCAAAAGAGCTGAGCTGGCTCCTCAATACTTCCATATGTAACCACGCAAGGCTCCTCAGCCTACATAGGATTAATTTTAACAATCACTGGTTTCCTAACCATGTCAGCAGGCTTCATACTAATCCATACACTATGACGGAAAGAGAAGATGATATATAAAGGAAATAGAAAAGTCCTCCTTGCCTAGGAAATGGAAAAAGATTACAAAACAGTAAATCAAATCCTAGAAGAATACGTAGGGAAAAGAAAGGAGTCAAACTAAAACCATTTCATGTGAACTTTTCTGTTATCTGCAATTAATCGAAAATGTTAGTTTACAATTTGATGTGTTATGATCCAAGCTTCATGATGGAATCTTAATTTTAGGTTGCTATTGATAAATCTTTTTTCGGGTGTCTATTTTGGCGACGACTATTATTTTCTCTTGCTCGTAGACTTTGAATAGGGCTCGGTAGTTTCCCACGCGTAGCCTGAAGGTATTTGCCTCACCTGCGATTTTAACAATGTCAAGTTTGACTGTTGGAAAATCCTCCAGCTGTTTAAGCTTGTCAACTATGCGTTGCTTGTCTTCGAGGCTGATTCTCTTTAAAAACTCATCTGCCTTTTTATGGAGGAGAACTCTAAACTTCATCGAGAGATTTCAACTCGTTAAAACGCTTCTTCTCAATTTTCTCATCAACCTCTTTCAGCAACACACACTCTTCAGCCGTTAGAAAAACATCTTCAAGAAAACCCCTTAACTCATCAAGCTTCCTACCTATTTCCTCAACCTTCTCCAGAACCGTTTCACCCAAAAAACCACCCGAGTAAAAGAATACAAACACATCCTAATAACGCTTACCTCTTCGATCTAAATAGTTCTGTTAACAGCGACTAAAAGGTTGAAGTATGAGGTTGTCAGCTAAATTGGTTGCTTTTGTTGGGGTTTTTGCGGCGTTGCATGTGGTTTTATATTTTATGTCTTTCGGTTTGTGGCGTAATTGGGCCATATACATTGAGCCAATAGAGGGGTTGTTTTGGGTCCATGGGGAGGGTTTTTGACGGCTTTCATTGGCAGTGTTGTTGCTAGGGCGGTTAAGCCCATTGACGTTTGGATGTTTGGGATTGTTGCCGAGCCTTTAGGTGTTTTTTGCCGGTTTTAGCCGAGGAGGGGGGAAGCCTAGATATTACATACAGCTTCTCACCTTGTAGCCGCGTGTGGATTTTAACAGCTGGAAGCTAGTATTTCCTACTCCTCTGGTTCATTCTAAGGTTAATGTCTAGTTTCTCACTCTCTATTTATCGTATTTTATTCTCTCCCAGACCATGCGTGGGCACTTAAGCTTTTTCTTAACATATTCTAAGGCTAGCTTTGTGTCAAAGGCCTTGCAGCTATAGATGTCCAATGTAAAGAATTTGTGAGGGTTCCAGCTGTAGAATGTTACGCCTGATTCAGCCCAAGCCATGAACCCGCCGAGCCCATGGTGAAGCTTGGAGAAGCTATTAGGCGAGAATAAGTATGGCCCTGCTATAACTTTCATGTTGAGTGTTTTGCTCAATCCTAGGAGGAAGTTTTTAAGAAACTCCTGGCTTAGACTTAAGTCATAAAAACCTTCTATAATCAGTCTTTCTCTTTGAATTTCAGGCTTTAGGTTCTCCATAATAGCTCACCTTCTTCTAATGAATGATGAGTCTTTGAAGAGTAAAATATTTCTCGATGTTTCTCGCTTTCTTGATGATCCAAACGGTCCATTAAAAGCCGTGGTGATGAGGGGTAAATGGATGAAGTTGCTGGTCAGCGTGAGGGACTTAGATGAGGCTTTTAATGCGCTTAGAGGGGGTGCTCAAATAATAGACGTTAAAAATCCAGAGGAAGGATCGTTGGGCGCCCACCACCCGACGGTTATACGCAAAATAAGCGAGGTCGTATCCGGTAAGGCTGAGATAAGCGCTACGTTGGGCGATTTGCCTAACCTGCCTGGTACGGCTTCACTTGCCGCTTTAGGCGCAGCTGTTTCAGGAGCACGTTATGTTAAAGTTGGGCTTTTTGGCGTTAAGACGCGGAGCGAGGCTGAAGTTATGCTTCGGGCGGTTTGCATGGCTGTCAGAGATTACGACGTGAAGGTTATTGCCGCGGGCTATGCAGATTATAGTAACTTTGGATGTGTTAACCCGCTTGAGCTCCCTATGGCGGCGTATCAGGCTGGAGCTGACGGAGTTATGATTGATGTTAAGAGGAAAAGCCCCTCGAGGAAGCTCTTTGAATACTTCGGCGATGCTGAACTGCAAAAGTATGTTGAGGAAGCTCATAGGATAAACCTTATGGTGGCACTTGCGGGCTCATTGGATATAGGCGATGCCGGGCGGGTTTACAGCCTTGGCGCAGATATAATGGGTATTAGAAGGGGTGCCTGCAGGGATGATAGCAGAACAGGCAGAAAAATAGATGAAGGCATTGTTGCAAAATACGTAGAGGAAATCAATAAGTTAACACGTCGTAATTTGCACTGCAAGCATGACTTGTAAGTCTATACGCTTCTGGTTTAGATTGTGATTTGGTGAAACGGCTTAAACTTTTCCTCAATCCAACCCATAGCTCATGGGAAAAAGCTTTGAGCCTTGCTCATCCCCTATGATTTTAAAACAGCCTACCTTGGAATAATGTGGGTGTGGACTGTGTTTTCACCTTTTAGAACACGCCCTATCCTATCAGGGTGTTTGCCGTTTACCAAGTAACAATTTAAGCTTGTTTCTTCAAGAAGTTTGGGAAGAACTTCGTCTACACATGTTTGTTCTATTCTTCCGAGCTTTGAAGCAGGGAGTTTTTCAATAAGCACAGCGTCTGTATATGTTTTCGGGTCTTTTGTGAATATTCCATCCACATCTTTTGCCAATATTAAGTTCTGCGCTCGGGCTTTTGCAGCGATGAAAGCCGCAATGGAGTCAGAGGTTACACGCCAAGAATTCTCCAAGGGATTCATGAAAAATATAAGCTTCGACGGTAATAAGACTGGAAGCTTTCCGCCTTTGGCTCTGCATGATTCTCTAAGCGAGTATGTTGTGAAGGAGTTGGGTATTAGGCTACTTATCATCAACCCGTACTGATCCATGGCTAATATAGCCATTTTATGGGCTATAGCGGCTGACAGCCCGTAGAGCCTATCGCACTCTCGGACCGTGTCAGCGAATTTTCCGCCACCTGGCACAACCATGATTCTATAGTTTTCAGCCAATGCGCCTACGAATTGGCACAAAGCCTTTAGAGCAGACGGGTCTTCGGATAGGCTCCCTCCAATCTTAATTGCGGCTTCCATTGGATGCCTCCTTCAAACATCTCCGCTGCCATAAGCGCCACGCCAACTGAGGGCGTAGCACTTGCAACATGCGATCCCAACCTCTCACCCAAGTCCACAATATTTTTTAGACCTATCTGTTCAGCTGCCCTTTTGCCTAAGAATTTTCTTCCTATGCCTGTGACCACCACGGGAATGTTGTCCATCACCTGCCGCCTCACCCGCAGATAAACTTGCGTTAAAGCCTGGGATATCTGCTCCACCTGCCTTTCATAAATATACTGGGCCATATCCGTGAGTTCGCTGTGATTTAGCATTTCTATATCAGCACATACTACACGAGCCAGCCGCGCCATAGCTTCAACCCTTGTTTTCCCACGACAGTCAGCGGTATCCACATGATATTCCTCCTCGCTTATATGTTCTAGAACAAGGTGGACGTCACCCGACTGAGCGAAAAACTCGGAGGAAACTCGCAACATCCTGCCCCTAAGCGGGACGCAACTTACAATTGCAGCAACATTCGTCCTTAATGCGCCCGTATAGACCAGCTCGCCGTTGGCAAGCTTCTCCATGTCTGTTTTACCCTCCGCAGCTATTTTCCTGTTAATTATTGGGATTATGCTTGTGCTGGTGCTTCCAGTGTCCACAACTATGCAGTCTCTAAACATCTTGGAAACCATCCAGCCTGTTGCGGCCCAATTAGCTGAAGCCACTAGTAAGTGTTCTCTTTTAGCCTCTTC
>JAGTQT010000031.1:3138-3377 GCA_018396615.1 Candidatus Bathyarchaeota archaeon | reverse complement strand
GTTTACGCCCTCCCTCTTCGTCTGGTAAACGTCAGACAGCTCCGCAGTCATAGTCACAGCCAAGCAGTCTAAGGGGGCTTGTAAGGTAAGGCGGCCTGCTATTTCCCCAAAACTTTTGGCAGAGCTTCTCGACCCCTCTTCCATATAGGGAAATACTTCATGCATGTTTTCAGCTCTTTTATCTGGCCGTTACCGGCCTCGATGAATGCGGCCTTAATATTTGCGCCTCCGATGTCGAA
>JAGTQT010000031.1:2893-3036 GCA_018396615.1 Candidatus Bathyarchaeota archaeon | reverse complement strand
TGCGCCTCTGCGAAGGCGTAAGTGGACCCGCTTACGCCTAACGGAAGCGGGGGTGTCAAAATGTTTTCCCTACGGTAAATGTTTCGCAGGATTTGGCGGCTTGGCTTTGGGATCCTAACTTTTAAAAAAGCCGCGAAGCCTCT
>JAGTQT010000031.1:2686-2854 GCA_018396615.1 Candidatus Bathyarchaeota archaeon | reverse complement strand
CTCTATTATTGCCTGTGCGGGGTTATAGCCTATAACCTTACGCAGACCCACGTAAGATGTTGTAAGCCTAGGATTGATCTCTATGAGGTAGGCTTTATCTTTGGCTAGTACGACGTCAATGCCCAGGTAGCCCCTGAATCCCTTAAAGATGCTTACGGCTTTCTCTGC
>JAGTQT010000031.1:0-2632 GCA_018396615.1 Candidatus Bathyarchaeota archaeon | reverse complement strand
ATAGCTGGATTCACGGTTAGGGGATGCTAGCCTAACCCTTTGCATATTGAGGGTTAGAGCTATGGCCTTTTGAGGGGTGGCGATTAGGCTTACGCTGGCGTTGATTCCATGTATAAACTTCTGTATCAAGAAGTATTTGCCCTTCGTTTCATGTTTTACTTTTTGGACAGCTGTAGGTATTTGATTCATAGTTTTTACGAGGCTTAGACCTGCGCAACTTACGCCATCTGCGGGTTTAAAAATCACTGGAAGTCCAAGATCTTTGACTATTTCCCCCATTTTAGATGAGTTTTCGTTGATGTCGACTTCGACGGTCTCTGGCACGTTTAAGCCGGCTTTCCCCAAATCCTTATGGATTTTTGCCTTATCTGCCACAGCTCTTATGACATCAGGCGTACAGTTGAGGCTTACCCCACCACTTTCCTCAACAGTTTCTATGAGGCTTGGAAGGGTGTCGTCCGACTCCGGAGCGATGATGTACACTGCTTCTGAGCTACTCGCTGTTCTCCCCAGAGTTTTCAAAAGTTCTCTTTTGGAATTCACCATTTGCCCTGCTTTTAGAAGTACGGATAGAGGTTTAAGCCTTGAATCGAGAATGGTTGTTATGTCATGTCCTTCTGATTTTAAGTCGTGTATGAAGCTTCGCAGCATGGCAAAGCCTTCGCTTAGCAAGCCTAACGGGATGGCTTCACCGGCCAATCCTCCACCCGATGCGTGCTCGTAGACCAAAAGGTTCAAGCATAAGCCCTCAATCATATTACTCTGTGGTTGTCATTGAAGATTATTCCGGTTATTGACGTTTTAGGCGGTTTGGTTGTACATGCGGTTAAAGGTGAGAGGCAGCACTATAAGCCTCTTAAAAGTGTTATATGCAGATCAACTAACCCGATTGAAGTAGCTAAAGCTTTTGAAGGGTTTGGTTTCAGGGAAATTTATTTAGCTGATTTAGACGCTATTTTGGGCAGAAGTCGGAGCTACGCGCTTTACAGGCAAATAAAGGCTGAAACTAGGCTTAAGTTAATGGTGGATGCTGCAACCTCAGACGTCATATCCGCCAGTAAGGTGCTCAGTTCAGGGGTTGACTGGGTTATTGTGGGAACCGAAACTCTGACCAGCCTAGACGCGTTGTCAGAGACTGTGAAAGTGTTAGGTTCTGAGCATGTCGTGGTCAGCTTAGATGTTAAAGGTGGACAGCTCATAAGCCGCTCAGCAGAGGTAAGGGGGCTTAATCCCTTGGAGCTAGCTAAGAGACTTGAGGGTATGGGCGTGAAATTTGTTATCCTTTTGGATTTGGATAGAGTTGGCATGGAATGCGGTGTGAACCTCAACCTCTTAGAGACTTTGCTGGGTGGAACAGGACTTAAAGTTATGGTTGGCGGCGGATTAAGCAGTGTTAAGGAGCTTTGCATTTTGCGTGAGATCGGCGCCTACGGCGTCCTATTGGCCACAGCCCTACATTATGGGAAACTAGACATAGGAGAGCTTAAATCCAGACGGCTACTATAAAAGCTTAAGCTTCCTCACGCTCCTCCGGGTTTTCATCAACTCAGTCATATCCAAAGGATTGCCTCGCATTATTTTAATATGAACGTAGTCTCTATCAGAATGTTTGGAATTTTATTGGTTTGTGTTTGTTTGGAAAGTTTTCATTAGGGTACTTGAAACGTTAGGTTCCCTATTTCCATAACTATGGCGCCCTAATGAAAATTCCTCTAAACTTTTCTCTCCGATTTGTATAAATAGGCTTCGAAAGACTCTTGCCCACCGAAAGCATTTCTCTCCATTACAACATCAAAAACTCTTAGGTGAGCTGAACCAGCTCACCTGGGACTCCATTGCGGGCCTTCGAGGCGAGCATTATCAGACCTCTGCAAGCCCCATTGCTGGCACCCTTTTCTCGACTCTTTCCCTGGCTATGCCAATGGTTTGATAGCTGAACGATATAACCATCCGGGTCATAACTCTGTGAGCGTCGAATGTCACGGTTTGTTTAATGAATGAATTTTCAGTGCGCCTTACATCGCCTTCCAGCGTCTATATAGAGTTATCCCTCAATAGCGGCGAAAACGAGATCGTCTCAATCCCTCTCTTCATAATCTGTTGGGTCTATTACACCTGCCTCCATGAATGCGTTTTTCCTGTTAATGCATGATTCGCATTTGCCACAATGTTTCTCCCCATCGAGGTAGCAGCTCCACGTGAGATCATAAGGCACTCCAAGTTTTGTCCCAAGTTTTATTGTCTCGTGCTTCTTCAGATTTTGAAAAGGTGCAAGTATTGTGATCTTCTTTCCACAACCAAGCCTAGCCGCGCGCTCGAAAGCCTTAATGAATTCTTCCCTGCAATCTGGGTAGGATGGGCTGTCTGAGGCGTGGGCGCCGTAGAACACGTACTCCGCGCCTATGGATACAGCATATGCGACCGCTATTGAAAGGAACACTCCATTTCTAAACGGCACTATAATTGATGGTTCAAATTTGGATGGAATAGGTATGTTTCTGTCGCACAGCGCCGTAACGCCTCTAAATATGTTCTCAAGTGCAGATATATCTACCTCCTTGACATTTATTCCAAGCTTTTCAGCGATCATCCTAGCGTACATCGTTTCTTTCGAGGCTATTTGCCCATACTT
>JAGTQT010000004.1:55696-58706 GCA_018396615.1 Candidatus Bathyarchaeota archaeon | reverse complement strand
AGACTCCGTCGAAGCCATTGTGCAATGCGTTGGTGACGTGCACTGGGTCAAGGGCTTTGAAGCATGGCACTTCCAGTGCTAAGGCTCCTTTTTTGAGCAGCGAGCTTTCTGGGTCGTTGAGTGCTGAGAACTCGGACCATTGACAACAAAAAACAAGGATGGTCGGCGACTTTTTCCGCTGCTTTAGTTTGGCTGCGGCTTCTGTATAGCGTTTTAGAACTTCTTCAAATTCGAATCCCTTGATCTGAATAGCGTGGTGTGGGCAAACAAGGGCACAGGCTCCGCAGCCCATGCATGCTTCCTCAAGTATTTTCGGCGTTGCAAAAGCTTCTGCTTCTATTGCTTTGTATGGGCAGATGAACACGCATTTATCGCAGCCAACGCACTTCTCCGTGTCATAAACTGCTTTACGTGAAAACTTGACAACTTTGACGGCGTCTCGGCTTATCCCAAGCTGATCCAAAACTGCCTTGCTTAGAAGCATCCGCCTTGTGCTTGTTTTTGTGCCCTCTTTGAAGCGGCAGAACGCGTCTTCACATTGAATTGAAACTATGTTCTGAACGCCGTTTTTCAAGACTTTGAAAATGAACTCTGCAGGGATGCGGCCTGAGCATGGCAAACGTAGTGGAATATAGTTCTTCACTTCTAGGCCTTGTTCTTTTAGAATTTCTTCGATGTTGCCTGATGAAGGCGAGTTGCCTCGGCACATCAGCACAAGTGTGTCGCTCTTACATTTTTTCCGCATTTCCTCTACATAGCTGACAAGGTCATTGTAATTGTAGTAGACGATCTCGATAGCCATTACAGGGCAAGCGCTGTAGCATATCCCGCAGACTTGGCATTTCTGTGCGTCAATCTCAACCTTGCCTGTTTCTGGATCGCGTTTGATGGCTTCGTAGGGACAGACAGAGTGGCAGATTGAGCACCTACTACAGTAATCTTGGTTTATGTTTACCGCAACAGAGCATGCTTCATCCGCTTGGTTCATCTATTCTTCTCCTTTTTTGCATGCTGGTTGTCTCTACGAAAAGCTGTAAAGACGCCAGTTTCGGAAATTCTGAGAATGGAGCCCGAACAATATATCATTTTTGGAGCATTTTCTACTATTTATAGTAAGGTCGTTTAACAAATGCGTAAGCTTCCAGAGCCGCGGCTATTCCTTGCCCAACCGCTGTTCCAACCTGTTTCACCGGATGATTGGTAACGTCGCCGGCCGCGTAAACTCCGGCTATGTTGGTTTTCTGGAACATGTCGACTTTGATGTAGCCGTGCTCATCAACCTCAACTCCTGCTTCTTTCGCCAGCTGGCTGTTTGGGGACTCGCCAACCTGAACGAAGACTCCGTCAACAGACAGTTCTTCTTTGGCCTCGCTTTTCTTGTTGTAGAATACGACCTTGTTAACGGTCTTTTCCCCTTGGATTGCCTGCACCTCCCTGCTCCACAACACCTCTATGTTTTTTCTGTTTGCCAGAGCCTTAACCAAGGCTTCTTCAGCCCGAAACACGTCTCTTCTATGCGCAATCTTTACTTCAGCAGCAAGCTCTGAAAGATAAAGCGTGGTGATAAGTGCAGAGTTGCCACCTCCAACAACAAGCACACGTTTATCCTTAAACAGCGGGCCATCACATATTCCGCAGTAGCTGACGCCTCTACCGCGAAACTCTCTCTCGCCTGGAACCCCAATCTCACGGTAATGGCTGCCGGAAGCAATGACCACCGTTCTTGTTTGGTAAGCTGCTCTGCCTGTTTTGACAGTTTTTATTTCGTCTTTAAGCTCAAGCTTCGTGGCTCCTTCGAACTCGTGGATTTTTACGCCGGCAAGCTTGCTGTGCTCCGCCATTTTCTGGGCAAGTTCAAGCCCAGTTACCTTCATGAGCCCTGGGTAGTTCTCCACGAGGGGCGCGTCGGCAATGGTGCCTCCTGCGATTTTTTCTTCCAGAACCAGCGTTTTCAACCCGCTTCTTGTGGCGTAGATGCCTGCGGCGAGGCCAGCGGGACCAGCACCGATTATTATTAGGTCGCAGTCTTCCATTTTCTGTCACGCTTAACTCTAGATTTGCTTGTCACGGTTTATGAAGTATTCGCAGAGCCAGCGAATGCGACGGAAGCTGTTTTTCTTTAGCAAGAAGGTTATAAGGGGGTCAAGAGATATGCGTTTGAAGGATAGTTAAGATAAGAGCTGGGCTTGTTGGAAGGAGATCTAGGCGCTGAACGGGAACCTCGTCTTACAGGGATGTTAGGGTTCACTATAGTCTGGATTGGGCAGCTTTTTTCTTTGCTTGGCACGTCTATGACCGGCTTCGCCTTAAGCATATGGATCTACTCTATTACGGAGGAAAGTTTCAGAGCCACAGCCTTTTCACTGGTTGCCTTTTTCAGTTTTGCCCCTGTAATCGTTATGAGCCCTATTGCAGGAGCCTTGGTTGACCGCTATGATCGCAAGAAGATAATGATGCTTGCTGATCTAGCTGCTGGGCTACCAACGGTTGCCGTCTTGTTGCTTTATGTAACTGGGTATCTGCAGCTTTGGCATCTCTTCATAACTGGCGCAATCTCAGGGTGTTTTCAAGCCTTTCATTTTCCCGCATATTCTGCCGCTGTCACTATGATGGTCAAGAAGGAGCATTATGGCAGAGCCAGTGGCATGCTTGCGGCTGCTCAGTTTGCTTCGCTTATTTTCTCGCCTATTGTTGCGGCGGTGATTTTGACTGCGACAAACAATAACATCGCAGTTGTCCTTTCTATTGATATTGTCACTTTTCTCTTCGCGATTGGCATGTTGTTCCTAGTGCATATACCTAGACCGCAGATGACTGAGGCGGGACGTAAAGGGATAGGTAGCATCTGGAAGGAATCGTTTTACGGTTTCCGCTACATCTACGAGCGACCTAGTCTGCTGGGGTTGCAGTTGACGTTTTTCTGCATTAATTTCATTGGAACCTTCGGGCAGATCTTGCTGACACCGATGATTCTGACCCGTATAGGCGAAGAAACTGGAAGACTCGTTCT
>JAGTQT010000004.1:50406-55669 GCA_018396615.1 Candidatus Bathyarchaeota archaeon | reverse complement strand
CATCTACGCCACAAGAAGCGTTGTTATGAGCTTTTGGGGTGGACCTAAACGCAGAGTTCACGGCGTTCTGCTCGGGATGGTATGTGTCAGTTTGTTTGGTTCTTTTCTGATGGGTCTAGGACGCGAGTCCATTATCTGGGCTTCAGCCTCTTTCCTAGGCTTGTTTTTCATGCCCATAGTTAATGGGTCAAATCAGGCGATATGGCAGGCTAAGGTGGCTCCTGATGTGCAGGGACGAGTTTTTGCCACAAGACTGTTTTTCGCGCAGGTTTCGATACCGCTTGCCATGCTTATGGCTGGACCTTTGGCTGACTGGGTTTTTGAGCCTGCAATGAACGGTGGCTGGCTGACTGATTTCTTCGGTCCGCTCGTGGGTTCAGGTGCTGGTGCAGGCATGTTGCTTATGTTTGTTTTAACTGGTATTGTAGGCGTGGTTGTAGGTCTGGGGGCTTACGCTTTCCGTGCGGTTCGCGACGCAGAAACAATTCTTCCAGACCATGACAAAAAGCCTGAAACCGTTACTGAGGCTGATTCGCAGGGTCCAAGTGCTTAGCCATTTTTCTTAGATGGCTTGTGACAGCAGTTCCGATATGTCCATTATTTGAAGTTTGCCTTCCAAACCTGTTGTCTTAACCGCGTCCTCGAAGGTTAAGAGGCAGTAAGGACACGCAACAGCAAGAACGTCAGCGCCTGCCTCGGCAGCGTCTTTGACGCGGATCTCTGCCAGTCTTTCTCCCGGGATATCAACCCACATTCTTCCGCCGCCGCCTTCGCAGCAGAGGCTTCTAGCTTTTGAGCGATCGAACTCAAGCAGTTTAGCGGCGGGGATGTTTTCGATTACTTTTCTTGGTTCTTCGTATATGTTGTTTTGTTTGCCTAGGAAGCAGGGGTCGTGGTAAATGACTTTCTTGTTCAGTTCTTTTGTCAGCTTTAGTTTGCCTTCGTCGATGAGTTTTGCAAGCATCTGTGTGTGGTGTAGTGGTTCGAGGCTTGTTTGGTTATAGCGGTTTTTGAGAGCGTGAAAGCCGTGGGGGCAACTGGTTACGATTTGCTTAACATTATACTTGGCGAACGTCTTCATATTTTCTTCGACGAGGAAGTCGAATAAGCCTTTCTCGCCCATGCCGTAGACTTCGCTTCCGCAACAGTTTTCCTCGTCGCCCAAAATCCCGAAGTTCACGCCAGCCTTCTCAAGGCACTGTGCAAGGCTTTTCGGTACGCTTTGAACTCTTGGGTCATAGGCGGATGTGCATCCTACGAAGAACAGTGTTTCTGCTCCTTGGGACATGTGCTTGACGTTTAGTCCCTGCGTCCATTCAGAACGTTTGCCTCGGATTCTTCCCCAAGGGTTGCCGTTCTTGAAAATGCTTTCCAAGGCGTCACGTATGGTTGGCGCAATCTGCCCTTCCTCTACCGCCATGCCTCGGATGTCTATCAAGAACTCGTATGGGTTCAGGTCCTTCGGGCATCTGACTCCGCATGTGCTACAGGTGGTGCAGCTCCAAAGCTCGCTCTGCGGATGCTGTGTCAGTCTGCCGAGCGTGGCAACTTCGCGCATGTATCTTCTGACGTTCAAGTTGGCTTTTTTTGCGACTGGGCAGCTTCCAGTGCATGTGCCACACTGGATGCATTCGAGGAGTTTATGTTTCTGGGCGAGCTCCTGAGCATTCATCTTGATCCATCACTTTTTGATAAATCGAGGGAGTAAGATTATTAAAGCGTTTTCCCGTGAATCAAATAAAACGAGCAACAAAAAACGAGGTTCGTAGCCAATGGCGGAAAAAAAGCCGAGGATCGGCATTTTCGTTTGCGAATGCGGCGGCAACATAGGTGATGTTGTGGATGTTAAATCGGTTGTTGACGCCGTGAAAACTTGGGAGAATGTGGCGATTGCCAAGTATCATAAGTATCTATGTTCCAAGCCAGCTCAAGAGGTAATCTTGGATGCGATAAAAAAAGAGAACCTTGACCGAGTTGTTGTTGCAAGTTGCACGCCCAGAATGCATCTGGCAACGTTTCAAAGCGTTCTCGAGAGGGCTGACTTAAACCCGTATATGTTGGAGTTCGTGAATATTCGGGAGCAGGATTCTTGGGCGCATGGTCCGAAGCCTTCGCAGGAAGCAACAAAGAAGGCGATAAGCCTTATCAGAGGCGGATATGAACGAAGCCGCGAGCTGGAAGCTTTGGCGCCTATTAGTGAGAAAGGCTCCCGTGAAATCCTCGTTGTCGGTGGAGGTATTGCTGGAATTACGGCGGCTCTTGAACTTGGCTATCTCGGCTATAAGGTTCACCTTGTTGAACGCAAGCCAAGCATTGGCGGAAACATGGCGAAGCTGACAAAAGTTTTTCCAACATTGGATTGTGCACAGTGCATTTTGACGCCGAGGATGGCTGAGGTCGGGCGAAATCCGAATGTGAACTTGCTCACCTACGCTGAGGTGAAAGAGGTTAGCGGTCGCCCCGGCAATTTTGATGTCAAGGTTTTCATGAAGCCTCGCGGCGTTGACGTTCAAAAATGCAGAAGCTGCGGTGTGTGCGCTAAGGTTTGTCCGGTTGTTGTGCCGGACGAGTTTAATGAAGGTTTGTCGCAGCGGAAGGCTGCGTACATCGAGTTTCCGCAGGCTGTTCCTTCTTCTTATGTGATTGATTTTGCCGCGTGCACAAAATGTCGCAAATGTGAACAGCTTTGTCCAGCCAAGGCGATTAATATTGATGATGCCGGCAGCGTGGTTGATCTGCATGTGGGCGGTATTGTTTTGGCTACGGGGTTTGAGCTTTATGATGCTAAGCAGCTTGAGACTTACGGATACGGCGTGTACAAGGACGTTATCACGATGCTGGAGCTGGAACGGTTTGTTTCAGCTACCGGTCCAACAGGCGGATACGTGAAGCGTGCTGACGGCACGGATGTTAAACGTGTTGCAATTTTGCTTTGCGCAGGTTCACGTGACAAGAACTACGTTCCTTACTGTAGCCGGATCTGCTGCATGTACGCTCTGAAGCAGGCTTTCGTTTTGAAGAAGATGCTTGGAATCGATGTGACAGTTTACTACACGGACATTAGGGCAACTGGTAAAGGCTATGAAGACCTGTATTGGCGAGATCAAGAGGCTGGCGTTAGCTTCATAAGAGGCAAGGTTGCCGAGGTCTACCGAAACGCCAAGTCAGGCAAACTCGTGACAGTTGCTGAAGACACTTGGACCGGCGAGCTGGTTGAAGAAGAGTTCGACATGGTTGCCTTGGCGACGCCGATGGTTGCACCGAAAGGGCTGAAGGAGCTATGCGAAAAAATGAAAGTCTCCATCGGCGAAGACGGCTTTATCACGGAGAAGCATCCGAAACTTGACCCCGTGGACTCGCTTGTAACAGGAGTTTTTGCCTGTGGCTGTGCACTTAGCCCTAAGGACGTTCGGGACACGGTTTCAGATGGTCTCGGAGCCTCTGCAAGAGCAGCGCTCTTCCTGAAAAGCGATTATGTCACAACCAGCCCTGAGAAAGCGTTTGTTGTTGCTGACCTCTGTGACGGTTGCAAAGCATGTGTGCCCGTTTGTCCAGTTGGCGCGATCAGCATGGTTGACGGCAAGGCTGTCGTTAACGCGTTTCAATGCACGGGCTGCGGCGCATGTGTGCCGGTCTGTCCAAAGGAGGCTATTGATTTTAAGAACGCCACTACCAAGCAGATCTTAGCGGTCTTAAGAGGGGTCTTAGCGGACAAGGACGCTGGTGAAGTTCGGGTTGTGGCATTTGTTGACCGAAACGTAGGGTACACCGGCATGGACTTTTTGGGCTTAGATCGCACAAACTACCCTGTGAACGTGCGAATTGTCGCTGTGCCCTCTACAGCGATTCTTGGTCTGAAGCATCTGCTTAGCGCGTTCGCGTTCGGTGCTGACGGTGTGCTTGTGATCGAAGGCAGCGAGGAGATTGATGAGAAATTCACGAAGAAGCGGATGATCGACTTCGGCAGAGAACTAGGCAAGTTCGGTGTCGAGGGCATGCGTGTAAGATACAGCTACGTGCCCTTACCCGTCTACAAAAAAGCAGCGGAACTTTTCAGCATGTTTACCGAGAGAATTAAGAAGTTCGGTCCTCTTCCGGATGAAAAACGTCAAGCGATCAAACAGCACCTACAAATCTAACGCCTATATATAGGGGGGATTTAGTCTCCTCCAAGCACAAAAGCAACGCTAACCCTGAAGCCTAAACCTCAGCAACGCGGCAATTCCGCCGAACGAGTTCTTAAGCATCTGTCCCTCTTCTGTTTCGCCTGAAATTATCTCCACCTCAGCATTAGTATACTCTGCTATCTGCGCAAAACTGTCAACTAGATCCTGCCTTTCCGCAATCACCAACGACTGCGCATTACATTTTGGACAAGGCTTACCGACAAGGCTTTGCTGAAACTCCGTAAGCATCACGTTTTTCACGGTCTGCTGCTCCTGAAAACCGCAGGCACTACATTTCACTGTAACTCTCTCAGCATTCAACCCTTCTGAAAGCAGCA
The DNA here is from genome assembly GCA_018396615.1 of Candidatus Bathyarchaeota archaeon. Classification (GTDB taxonomy): domain Archaea; phylum Thermoproteota; class Bathyarchaeia; order Bathyarchaeales; family Bathycorpusculaceae; genus JAGTQT01. Next base: position 51,165 of record JAGTQT010000004.1, on the reverse strand, counting down.
GCATCTTCACAGCGCCGCTTTCCAAGGCACGCCTAACTTCATCTTCACCGTATGTCGCCATTCCAGTGTCATGCCCAATCTCGTACAAAAACTGCTGCACCACCTTCTTCTCCTCTATATACCGAATCTTACGCATAACCTCAGGAGCCTTGTCCACAACCTCCTTAACACCCTGCTCCTCAACATAAGCCGTGTCAACCACATCCAAGATCTTACCCTTCAAAACATAATTCAAATATTCACCTTTCTCAAAATCATACTTCGTTGGACCAGGACCCGCAAGAATAATACCCTTCAAGTTCTCAATAGGCAGAAAAACATTGTTTGCATGGTCACCCACACGTTTAAAATAGTCTTGAAGCCTCATCTCCCTAAGCCTCTCATACCTCCTAGCAGACTGCCCTCCAGCCCGAGTTTTCCCCGGAACTCCAGAAGCCAACTGCATCACAATCTCCAGCCTTCTACCCTGCAATGTAGCAATCGTTGCTCCAGCCGAATCTATAAGAAGTATTCCCCACGTCTCCTTCTCCCTAAGCAGCTCCTGCAAATGCTCCGTATGGAACCTCGCGTCACAGCGGTAAAGGTAAATATTTATCGGTTCAGGTGGCGTAATCACGTAAGTTTCGATTCGCTCGCTACCTGGTCCATTTTGCGGAATAGCCCCACAAAAGATCACCAAGCCCGTTTCCGGAACCTCTTTGAAAAGTTTCAGCCGCTGCTGCACTCTCACAATCGCGTCCTGAACATTTTTCCTAGTGG